>CAZGPE010000041.1:0-1592 GCA_964527585.1 uncultured Eubacteriales bacterium | reverse complement strand
CGCTCGGCAAGACATCGTGTCCGAGATAGATCGCACGGCAGCCGTCGGGGAGAGCCGACGTAAACTCGTCAAGTTCTTCTTCGGTCAAAATAATGGCGATTTCAGCATTTCCGTTAAAATTGATGCCGTTTTCAAGTTCGACCAACTCTTTGATATGCTTTAACAGTTCGTCGGCATATTCGTAATACAACTTGTCCGAAATAGGCAGATAGTTCACCTTGAAATATTTAAGGCTTGCCTTGTAATCTTCCTTGTCGATAACACGCTTGATACGTTCATAGGTAACGTCACGGCAAATATTGTTTTCGTTGTTGGTGCAAAGGATAAATCTACGCTTTCCGCCGTCTTCGGCATTGAGTTTCATAACAGCATGTCCCGTTGTGCCACTGCCCGCGAAAAAGTCGAGAATGGTAGAATTGTTATTTGACGCATATTGTACAATTTTTTTAATAAATTCGATTGGTTTCGGATAACTAAATCTGCCTGCTCCTATTAAATCGTTAGTTTCAGATGTGGCAATTGAATTCATATACGCATTATCGCAAAAACAAAGAGTATCTACGGGATTTGTTTTATTTTCCATGCTTTCAGCGTATCTTTTGAATATGAATCCACGTTGTCCCTTTTTGATATCTTTCTTGAATTTTATTCTTCCTGTTTCAATATATCTTTTCAAGGTTTCTTTGGAAAATGCCCAATATCTTCCTTTCGGGGGATAATCTATTTGCCCCGTAAAAGGATTTTCAATCGGGAAATAAGTTGATGTTCCTCCGCTTTTGGCACTTGGATCGGCTGCACACCATATTCCGTTAGGATCATTATCAGGATTTGTGTAGCCATCAAAGGTCTTTTTATCTCCTATAAAGGTTGCTTTTGTTTTATTGTTTGAGTAAACAAGTAGATACTCGTGCTGTATATTTAAGCCATTTCCATCATCACCTGTCATTGATTTTGTTTTGCGTAAAAACATTGTCAAATAATTTTGTTCATTGAAAATATCATCGCATAATATTTTCAATACAGATTGTTCGTTATCATCTATACTAATAAAAATAATGCCATTATCGTTCAATACTTGTTTTGCAATTTGCAATCTATTTCTCATAAAAGATAGCCATTTGGAGTGCTTAAAAGTATCCACTTTATCAACAGAATAATCATCATACACAAAATCTTTGTTTCCTGTATTATACGGCGGATCTATGTAGATTAAATCAATTTTGCCTTTATGTGTTTTTTCAAGCAACTGCAAAGAAGCAAGGTTATCGCCCTCGATAAGAAAGTTCATTTGTCCGCCGTTGTCGATAAACAGGCTTTCGTCTTCCGTCAAAACGGGTGTGTGCGTTTCCAAAAGTTCGTCAATGCTCTCACGGTGTTCTTCAAATACAAGTCCGTACTTTTTGCCCCGTATATCCTTTTCGATGTCGGCAATATACGTAAGCAACCGTGCCGTGTTCTCGTCCTGCGGTGCGGCGGCAACGTAATTCTTTATTTCTTTTATCTTTTCAACAAGTTTCTCACGCTTTTCTTTGGATATATTCGTCGACATATTTGCTCCCGTTCCGCCGTCATATAGCCGTATTTTTACAGTT
>CAZGPE010000040.1:0-2349 GCA_964527585.1 uncultured Eubacteriales bacterium | reverse complement strand
CTTCAAACGCCGAAAACAACATTACCGCAATTCCCGCAGGTTTACGAAATCCCCAAAATTTTAACACGATACATCCGAGAACAACTCCGCCGAAATTGGTAATCATATCCGTAAGTCTGTTCATCGGATAACGGCTGAGCAAATCCGAGCCGTGATCTATATTATACGAATAATGCAGTCCGCCCGGAAGCACCCACTCCTCTATTACATGTAAAACTAAAACTATAATAGCAAGCGTACATAAGATATTGACCGCATCCCATTTTTTACGGTTTTTATATACTGTTACACACAAAACAACTCCAATCGCTGTCATAACATACAACCATATTGATAACCAAATTTGAACAAGTGTTTCCATTTCTATTTCTCCTTTTCGGGTATAACCGGCAAATACAAATAACTTTCATATTCTCCGCCGGAATAAATTATGTGGCGTCCTTTATTAACATCGTGAAGCATTTTAGAAGTTTCAACCTTTCCTTCGGAACTTCCGAACATCTCGACTCCGCCGATTGTATACATTTCAGGTGATTCGTTCGGCATATAAGTATAACTGTTTACAGGCAGGTCGATTTTTGCCATTTTAAGCTTAAACGGTCCTGTCCAAATTTTTCTGGTTTTATATGCCGATACAGTAAGCCGCAATAAATCGCCTTTTTTGAAAAGCAAACCAATCGGCCATATCAAAATATCAACGGGGACTATTTCTCCCCTTTTAAGTTTTTGTTCTTTTTTCATTGATACAACCGGATTTTCATATGTACTTCGATTTTTATCAAGTTCTCTGTATGAAACTCGAAGATATCCTTTTGCGGACATATCCATTCCGGGCCCGAGAGTATATTTATATTTAAGTCCGCACGGTCTCCTCTTCTCGACTTTTACAAACAAATCCATATCATCACTATCCGGAGCCTCGACCCAAATTCTTAGTTTTATATATCCCATAATTTCGGTATTTTCCGACATTTTCATTGTAAATACCGCTTTTCCTTTTTTATCGGAATTATAAACAGCAGATGAAACACAATCGGGATTTTTCATTTCTAATTTTTTTGTTTTATTGTTCAAATAAAACTTTTTATATTCTGTTCTCGGAATCGGGAAATCTTCTTCGGGACGGTCGACAATATCTTCACCGCCGGGATTAAGAACACTTACTCTGACTTTAGAAGTTTTTTCCCATCCGTTTTCTTCATCTTTGAGATACCGGTCAAAAAATCTTCTTAAATCTTCGGTATGTTCCGAATTATAATAATCATCCCATTCCCCTGTATTATGGATACGAAGCCATTTTTCTTTTGATGAAATTCGGCGGTATCCCTCCAAAGTTCCGTAAGTATGAATAGGATTGGTGTAACTTGCGACAATATATGCCGGAACATCTATTTTTTCCAAATCCGCAACTTTATCTTCCCAATAAGCATTGCTTTCAAGCGAGTTATTCATAACTTCGATGCAGTCCTCTATTCCTCCTTCTTCGGTAGAAGCAAAAGAATCTGAAAGCATTTTAATAAACTCCGGCATCGCAACGCCACTACGGGTTGCTATCTCTCTGTGGCAATCGGAAAGCCCTTCCCACGGCGCAATTGCAGCCAAATGTTTCGGTTTTTGAGCGGCAACAAACCATTGAGAAATTGCCAACCAAGAATTACCGCTCATAGCAACTTTTCCGTTGCACCACGGCTGTTCTGCAGTCCATTCGACAATATCAGCGCCGTCTCTTCCGTAATCACTTCCGAAAATCAAAATAACGCCTTCCGAATTATATGCACCTCTGACATCGGGATTTATGACGGCATATCCGTGATTACACCAATATGCAGGATCCGGTCCCTCAAACTTTTGCAATCCGGATGTCGCTTCTAACGGAATTCCCGCATGATTCGGTGTATCATCAAGCCATTGAGTTCCGATTTCTTTTCCGTAAGGACTCATAGCCATAATCGCAGGATGTTTTTGAGTGTCATTCGGACGGAAAACATCCGTGTAAACCGTTACACCGTCCCGAAGTTTAATCGGAACATCTCTTTCAAAAATAATATCACACTCAAGCGGTTTATAACCTTTTAAGCGAATACTTCCCTTTTTCAACACCTGAGTTTCACGCTTAAATCCGGTATATCTTGCCGACGGCGAATTAACACTTTGTGCTTTTCTTACCGGTACGGTTAAATCATTACCGTTTTTGTCTTTCAAAGTAACATATCGCTTTTCCGACATTTATCATTCTCCTTTCTGACTTTTACAACTGAATTCTAACTCATTTTGAATTACGCTACAATAGTTTCACAACAAATGCTACAAATCAATGAAAAATTGTATCGAAAAAATAAAGGTAAATAA
>CAZGPE010000039.1:0-2508 GCA_964527585.1 uncultured Eubacteriales bacterium | reverse complement strand
CCGATTCTATTTATCCCATTCATTTCTTTTAATGTAACGACAACGGCAAAAGGCAAGGCTGCACCGTGCTTTGACTGCAATCTTTCTTTCGTTTTTATGCTTAATCCCCAGTTGTCCGCATTAAACTTACTCTTGGGTCGAGAACCTTTCTTGATGGTATCTGCGATATGTTTTATATTATCCCATTTACGATAGAAACTTCTTGCGCTTTCTTCGGTGATGGCAATATTCCCTTCATCGCCCTGAACGTTTTTATCAAGGGACAAAATATGCGTTTTGCCTTTGATATCTTCTTTTAAACGCCCGAAGTGTATATCCATTTCAGTATTTGTATAATCAACACCTTGGCTTCTCGAATAGGTCGGGAAATAACATAAAGTTGCTCTCGCAAAAAAGGGGTATTTATTATCATAATAAGGGACAGGAATGTTATAAGCATACGTTTCATAGGCTTCGGATACACCTGTTAATATAAAACGAATTTCATCCGATGGCGATTCAACAATATCTTTGATGTCTTTTGCAACAATGCCGTATCCCAGCGAATGAGAAACATTATCCTGTCTGTTCCATTTTGCAGCAGAATCGATAATCAACGCTTTTGCAACTTCACGGCTCAGCCCTAATTTGTATATAAGAAAAGCCATTTTTCTTGTTATCCACGGAGCGGCAAAAGACGTTCCCGTTACAAAGTATTCGCCCAATGATGAACAGACTCTGATTTTTTGTTTTCCATCACCGCCATAATAACTTACGTCGGGTTTATTGAAAAATGATAGGACAGGTCCGACTCTTGTGTATGAAGCAGGTTTATTACTGAAATCGACTGAATTTACGACAATGGAATTCAATGAATCGGCAGGTGCGCCGAGTTTCATGCCAAATTTTCTATTTTCCGGCCTATTTGTCCCAGCGACAATAAATATGACATCATATTCGCTTTGAATTTTGTCAAGTTCCGCACCTTCCGGCGATATAAAATTGTTGTTAATTTCTAAAACAGAACCTAACGATAGATTCCAGACTTTAATATCTCTGTTTTGTGAAACAATTTGACGTATTGCTTTCAAGACAGAGAATGAACTAAAATAGCCGTTCTTAGCCACCCCGAAATGTCTGACACGGAAATTTCCGCAATTATCTTCAAGTTGGGGATTAAAAGCGGGACCATCAACGATGATTGAAGTGACAAAAGTGCCGTGCCTATAATCACTCGGATCAACGCCCAGATTAGGATCGAGCATATTCTTAAATTCAACCCAATTGTTAAAGTAAACACCGTTATCGAAAAGTGTATCGATTACACCAACCACAGGTTCTGTCGTCGGGTCGGAAATTGTTAGAATTTTATCAGATGCACTGTTGATATCGGTCAGCGTTAGTTTTCTAATATCTACCGTTTCCATAGCGATAAGGTAGGGAGCCTTATCTCTTAACAAATCAAGTTCATCTGGGGTAAGGCGAACGGTTATTTCGTCAAGCAATGCAGCATCAATAGACGTTATACCTAATTTATTTAATAATTCGGTTGTTTTTACATTTGTTTTATATAGAGTAACGATTGTGTTTTCATTTGCCTTTTCGGCATCTCTGTCTATATTAAATTTTTGCACATAATAACAATCAACTATTACTGCTTTGAAAATCGAAATACCAAGAGGATAGTTTGTATTTTTGGCGTTTAACGGTTTTATATCAGCATGAGATATGCTGCCGTTAAAATCTTTTTCAAGAATCTTTATACATTCGTTTAATCTATAAATGGATTCGCTTAAAATATCCAACGAAACAAAATGCGTAAAGATATGCTGTTTCCCCGAAGCATCAAATTTGGCTCCACGGACACTGTCGTTTGGTTTTATGTTCCCTTTTGCAAGAAGTCCTTTCATTCGGTTGCTTTTTGCTACAATTTTATTATAGTAAACACTTATAAGAGCACCGCCGATCAATGTTTCGGATTTCCAATATTTTAAAATTTCTTCCAACTGCTGCTTTAAATCCCGCAGATGCTCGACATTAACAGGCAATCCTTTTTCAGGAATATTTGGGGCTGCCGGTTTTGTATGGTTTCCGTCTGTTTTAAAACTGCCTTTTAGTTGCAAAATTTTGTTACTCATTATTTTCTCCCTTTAATTCTCTGCCTGCTTGACTTTTTGAAACGCCGGTAAGAATTTCAATTTCCCTTAATGTGAAGCCTTGTTCTTGTAAAACTTTCAAATCAAACGTTGAAGTACTACAGATAGTAAAGTACAACCGCCTTAAATAATCAAACGGTTCTCCGGGATTGCTGAATGCTATCGACGTCTTAATTATATTTTTTAAAGAACCGGGCATTATAGGCGGATCCATTAGTGCAATTATCTTTTTAAATAATTTGATATTTCTACCTGCAGACTTAAATTTTTCAAGATAAAGATTTAATAATACTTCTGAGATTTCAATCAAGTCCGATTTTTCGTATCTGTCAAAATTGATTATCGCATCAAATCTTCTTGTTATTGCCTTGTC
>CAZGPE010000038.1:0-3077 GCA_964527585.1 uncultured Eubacteriales bacterium | reverse complement strand
CGGCTCTGTTACCGCTTCAACGCTCGACCTGTGACTGAACGCAAGTATCGTTAGTACCTCTGCCTGTCGTGGCCTTCGTTACGGTGTGCGCCGTACCGTCGGAGTCCTGAAGACACGGAAACCCGTGTGTTCGCTCCTGTGGCTTGTCCTTTCGGACAGCAGAGGGAAAGTAAAAGGTGTGCTGATATTCAGTTGTCAATGATCTGTCGGAGACCTACAGAAAAAGCCCCCTCACTTTCTCTGCCGAAAAATGAAGGGGCTGCACACCTTGAATTTTTAATTTTCTAAAAGTTTTTTGAGTTTTTCAAGAATTCTGACTTTTTTCTTATGAACCGCATTGCGATATACGCTTGTATGCTCGGCATATTCTCGCTCGGTCATGCCGTCAAAATAAATCGCCTGTATCAAATTTCTTTCGTCATCCGTGAGAAACGGCAAAACCGCATTCAATTTTTCAATCATAAGTTTTTTCGTAACCAATTCGGCTACATCTTCGTTATGATCGATAAGCATATCTTCTCCGCAACATTCTTCGCTGTCGAAAGCATGATAACTGACGGTGTGTTCAACGGCGAGTTCGTCAAGGTATCTTTCACGACGTTTGTCACGATAATATTCTTTATAAAATTCTTGAGATACTTCCATAAGAACACCGCTTGAAGAAATGAAAAAGGCATCTTTGAATACCGTGTCCTGTGTTCTGCAAAATTCCTCATAGGAGATTTCGAGATACTCACCATTTTTGAGTATGAATACGTGGTATTGCTTGTTTTTGTTTCTGTTTGTCATTTTTAAATCCTCCGATTTTTGATTTTCTTGTTTGAAATTCGCAATCGGACGATTTATCGGCAGAGAAACAAAAAAGCCCGATTACGAGGATAAAATCCAAGTAATCGGGCGTAAACCCATCAAAAAAAGACCTGACGAGCAGACTAACCCTAAATAGGATTTTATCTACTCGCCAGATCCATCATGATTCGAGTCAAGTTCGACCTCTGCAGAGTGTCAGCAACGGAATACAACGGCACTCCATTGCCCACTAATATTAAATTGTCAAAGCACTTGGTTACATCGCCTGCGTAGCAGAGCTTCTTTCTTGCTTTCGCTCCAAAGGCTTATGGCTGATATGCAAGTTTTCGGTATCAATGACGATAACTGCAGTTTTACCGCATTTCGGGCATTCCACCTCAACCTTTGTACCGGGTTCGCCTTTACAAAGCCTTCTTCCGCATTCGGGACACATTGCATATTTCATTGACAAGTCAACCTCCTTTCTTCCTGAAAGCAAGTAACATGAGAAGACGAAAAACTGCGATGCGGTCGGAAGTGCCTGCAACGAAGCAATTCTATTACTTGCTCTGTATATTAAACCTATGACGGGGCGTGACACAAGTCTAATGTCCGAAATTAATAAATTTTGATACAAGAAACGAGCACGCCTTGTATCTCACAATGAGGAACAACGATGTCCTTCATTGTGCTGTTTTCGGGATGGAGAACTATTTTTCCGTTTCTATGGAAAATTCGTTTTAATGTTGTTGCGCCATCCACCATAGCAACAACGATTTCGCCGTCTAAAGCGGTTTCCTGTTTTCTGATGACAACAAGATCGTCTTTTTTAATACCGACATCGATCATGCTGTCGCCGAATGCTCTCAACATAAACAATTCGCCGTTTCCGAATATCGATCTCGGAAGTGCAAAGCTTTCTTCAATGTTTTCCACAGCATCAACAGGCTGTCCGCAGGCGACTTCGCCGACAAGGGGAGTTATCGTCAGACCGCTCGGCTTTAAATTCGGCAAAACCGATATGTTTCCAAGACGGGTTCTTTCAATTCTCCCGTCCTTTTCCAATGCAAGCACATATCGTTGTACGAGGTTGAGAGAACTCATATTCATTGCTTTTTGTATTTGCCTGTAGCTCGGAGAACGACCGTATTTTTTTTGATAGGCGACTATGTATTCCTGCATTCGGGATAGCGTATCTTGATTTAACGTTCTCATTTTTCACACCTCCCTCTAAACTGAACGCATCGTTCAACTTAGATGTGAGCGTATTATATCATAAATCTCTTTTCGGTGCAAATTTTCGGTGTCGAACATTCTACATTGAAAAAAATTTATTAAAAAAAGGAACAGCTCGCTTTGAACTGTTCCTTATCCGTTTAATATGCTTCTTTTACTTTTGCAATGAAATCATTAAATTCTTCCAAGACCTTGTGCGGATGTTTTACTTTAACCTTGCCCTGTGAGCCGATGATCCAAGCAAAGAATGGGCGACTAACCTGTACCTTAATATTGGCCTCATATGTACCGTCTGATTTTTTCGTGATTTTTGCGGAATCGCCGAATTTATCGAAAATATCCGAAATCATCTCCGGCGCAACGGAAAGCGTAACATTTTGAAGTTCGCCGCCAAACATAGAAAACACTTGATTACGATATTCTTCGGTGTTAAACGCTTCGTACTCTTTATGTGGCTGCCGTTCCGTTTCTTCTATTCGTACATTTTCCATTTTGTCGATTCGATAGGTGACAATGTTGTCGTGATTGTTGTTGAAACACAATAGATAGTAATTGTCCTTATTCCAAACCATAACGATTGGATTAGCTGTGTATCTACCGCCGTTTTTTCGATAAATTTTCTTTTTCTTTTCGTCGTAATCGAAATAAAGAAATGTGACTTGCTTATTCTCGTTGATGGCTCTGTCTATGGCATCGACATTGTAAATCAAGGAATATCCGCCTCTTTTGAAACCCGATTCAAAAGAAATAATATGCTTGGAAAGCAAAGCCGCTTGATGTTGTCCAAGCGTTCCGGACAGTTTTTCGATAAGCGTGTTCTTTTGCTCGATAGACAACTTAGATGCTTTCACGACATCTGCGAGCATAACAACCTCTGCCGTATCAAAAGGGCGATTGACAACGTAATAGTAGATGTATTTCTTTTTATAAGATAACACTTCATACCCGAATTTGTTCAACAACTCGATATCGGCAGAGATTACTCTGCGATTGATTTTTATGCCGTGTTTAGAAAGTTCTTCTACGATTTCGTCCGAGTTAAGAGCATGATT
>CAZGPE010000037.1:0-3797 GCA_964527585.1 uncultured Eubacteriales bacterium | reverse complement strand
GAAAAATACCCTTTGTGCGTGTTTTTTACGTCAATGCTCTTTAAATAGTTAACGTAAGGGCTTTCGATAAGCTTTATGTAGTCGTTTAATACGCTTGTATATTCTTCTTCGAACATTACGCCGAAATCGCCGAGCAGTTCGTTGCCGTCCTCGTCGTATTCTCGATAATGCGCAACTTCGTCGATAAAGAAAAGCGACAGGCACTTAATGCCCATATTAAACAACTTTTCTTCCTTTTCAAAATGCGAAAGGATAGTTTCACGTATTTGAATACGGCGCATATCTCGTTCGGAAATGTCTCCACGAACTTCGTCGACCGCCATAACCAATCCGTTTAAGAATGTAATCGTATTGTCAATCGGGTTTACGTCTTTTATAACGTACCCCTTTTTATATTGTTCCAGCGGTGGCATTTTGCTGTTGTTGCCGACAGATAATTCATAAAGATTATCTCCAACACCCAAAATCCTTGTTTCACGGTTGATACTTTTGGCATAGTTTACTTCAAAAGTAACCCTCGCCATTGGCGGTTTTTTAGGGTCGAGCAGTATTTTGGATAGATACACGAATCCGTCCGTTCCGCGCAGATTGCGAAGTTCGAAACCTTTAACTTCAATCTTTTTTACAAGTTTCTTTCGGTAAGCGTCTAAGGCGTCGAGCACATAAACGGGATTATGTGAAGTTTTATGCGTTGCGGAATAATTGAGCGAAAATAACGGATTAAATAGTTTAATGCTCGATTGCGTTGCGTCACCACCCAGTTTTTGCGGTTCATCCAAAATAATGATAGGTCTGTTAGCAGCAATAACGTCTATAGGTCTGCGACTACCGAAACTATCCTGCTTGCTGTAAATAATACGTGCAGCCTCGTTTTTTGCGCCTTCTTTAAGTGACGATGCAAACGCTTGGCTGTTGATAATCATAACGTAAATATCTTTACTTGCGGAAAAATTGTCCAATTGATTGAGATTTTTACTGTTATAGATAAAATATCTTGCCTTTTTGCCGTAATGTTCGAAAAAGTGGTCCTCCATTACTTCAAAAGACTTTTTTACGCCTTCGCGAATAGCAATAGACGGCACTACTATTATAAACTTGCTCCAACCGTATTTTTTGTTAAGCTCGAACATGGTTTTTATGTAGCAATAAGTTTTGCCTGTACCCGTTTCCATTTCGATATCCAAAGCACAACGACAATCGTTACCAAACGGTTTGGATAGTTCCGACGATTGCTGTATGTTGCCGGAAAGTTGCAACGAACGAATATTATCCAGCAACTGCGCATCGGAAAGTTCGATAGGCGCATTCTCAAAACCGCTTCCGTCCGAATTTATATAGGCTAAATCGTCTTCTATAAAAGAAGTTTGAAAATCGCGCCCTTGCATGCCTAAATCGCGCAAATACGAAACTTTATCCTTATACGGTTGCCCTTCGAATACGTTTATTACGGCATTTACTGCTTCCGTTTGATAATCTTGTATTTTAAACTTGAATTTCATAGAGCAGATTTTCCTATATATCTCAACATTGTTTTGTTGGAGTCATCAACAATATATTTGTAAATATATTGTGCTTTATTTTTCATTAAGTTAATATAACTGATTTTTAGTTGTACTGTTTTTATTTCTTTTAAGTCCACATCTAAAAAAATCCTATTTGCTAATTTTTCTCCAACATCGCAAGATGAAAAAATCATTTTTGCATCGTTATAAGATTTATTTTCATTAATTGTTTCGATTTCTATATTTTCCACACATATTTCATTTGCAACGCCTTTACCTGCATTTTTAACAAAAATAGTAAATAATGCCTTTCTGCTTTTATCGTATCTCACCAGATTGTCTACATAGTATTCACTATATTTTGAAACCCAAACATTATATGAATCGATTGCATATTCTTTTTTCATAATTTGACCGCCAATTAAACTATCGAACAATAAATCAATATCGATATTAGGTTCAATAGATAATTTTTGATTTTCATTTTGTAATTTTTTATTTTGTGACATAGTAATTATTGTTGATAATATAGAAACGACAACCGCAATTATGCTAATAATACTTGTGATTTCCATTACAGCACTTTCCTCGTAGTATTAGGCGAATAGGTGGCGAAGATTTGATCGAAGTTGGTTGCAACGGTATCGGTGGCAAAAGAATTATCACGGAAAACGGCGTATAATGGTTTTTTTTGCGCAATCGCTTTGACGGTTTGCTCGTTTATATTTTTATCGAAGCAGGCGATAAGGTCGTTATCGTCAACGATAAAAACGCGCTTGCCCGCAATATCTTTTTCTTCAATTTTGGCAGATAAAGGCTTTCCGAGTTCAAGCATAACTTGGAATAAAAGGTCAAGCGGAGTGCGGTCTTCTTTGATATTATCCGTTAAATCTTCAAGCAAATCTTGACGATAATCTCCGGAACGATAATACACGTCTTTCATATTTGACGAGTCGAGTTTTAATACGCGGAAGCCGACGTCCAAATCTTGCGTGGCAAGCGGATTTCCTTCTTTAATTTTTATACCAGCACGACGAATACGCTCTTTGCCGATATCAGAAATAGTTCTATAACCTGTCTTATACGCATCAGATTTTTCGTCTAATAATTCAGGTAATTGAACCATAATGTATTTACGTTTACAACCATCTTGTAAATTAAGTTGCATTACTGAATCAGCAGTTGTGCCAGAGCCTGAGAAAAAATCTAACACAATGCCATTTTGAACATTTACAATATCTATTAGATACTTTATCAATTTTGTAGGCTTAGGAAAGGAAAAATAAGCAACTTTATCAAAATAAGAGGCAACTTCGGTTTTTCCTGTTCTTGTACGACCAAACCTTTCTTCAATTAAAAGATTTCTTGGCACAACACCTTCTTTTTCATAATTTTTTGTATATACATAAGGCCACTTAAAAACAAGTTCATTATATCTTTCTTTAACTGTATCTTTACCCCAACGCCAACGAGCAACTTTATTGTTGGGGTTTTTATGTTCAACAATATATTCTCTTCCATCAGGGCCGATAATAGGAAAATCAAGTGAATGTTGATAGCCTAAACTTTGTTTATCTAATCTATCTAAACTATATCTTCTTCCATCTTCATCTACTTGATTGTAAGAAGTTGTAACAGTGGCATCTTTGTCAAGATTTAATACTACATTTTCAATATTGCGACAATATGCCAGCACATATTCACTATCACAAGCAATATTATTGACATCATTTGCGCCACCACTTTTACTTTTCCATATCATAGCAGAAATAAAGTTTGTTTCACCAAATACTTCATCACAAATTTTTCTTAAATTTTCGACTTCATTATCATCGATACTAATAAAAATAACACCATCGTCAGTCAATAAATCCTTTGCCACTTTAAGTCGGGGATAAATCATATTAAGCCAATCGGTGTGGAATCTGCCGTTGCTTTCGGTGTTTTGTACAAGACGGTTTCCTTGCTCGTCGTACTGTCCACTGCTTGCAATGTATTCGTCACTGCTTTCGGCAAAATCGTCGTTATAAACAAAGTCGTTACCGGTGTTATAAGGCGGATCTATGTAAATCATTTTGATTTTGCCAAGGTAAGTTTCTTGCAATAATTTGAGCACGTCGAGATTGTCGCCTTCGATATAAAGGTTCTCGGTGTTATCGAAATCAACGCTTTCTTCTTTGCAAGGGCGAAGCGTTGCGGATATCGAAGAATTTGCAAGGAGAATGGACTTCTTTTTATCGGGCCAAGTGAATTGATAGCGTTCTTCCTTATCGTCAATAAGAATGCTACTCATTT
>CAZGPE010000036.1:0-4695 GCA_964527585.1 uncultured Eubacteriales bacterium | reverse complement strand
TCAAGGTCGTTTGAGTCCATAACTCTGTCGGCAACTACTTCGTTCTGTCTGAATATACCGCTTTGCTTTAAGAGTTCATCAACCAAAGTTGTTTTACCGTGGTCAACATGAGCGATAATAGCGATATTTCTAATGTCTTCTCTTCGTTTCACAATTTTCACCTATACCTTATAAATAATTTTTACTAATATTTCACAAATAAATATTTTACCACTCAACCGACACAATATCAACATTTTTTACTACAAACTACAATAAATACGGGATATGAATTTTGTTTATTTTACTAAAAAAGAGGACTTCTTCGCAAAGTCCTCTGAAAATCAAAGATATTTTTTTGCATTGTGTGCGGCGCCGATAATACCGGCTTTATTTTTGAAATGAGCCGAACACACTTTTACTTTTTTGAAATTCTCCCGTTCAACGCCGTTGATTTCACGCTGTATAAATTCAACTATGCTCTCTTCATTCATAATACCGCCGCCTAAAACAACAAGCGGAACATCAAATATATAAATAAGCGTTTTTATGCCCTTTACCAACTCGGACAGCCACTCGTCAACTGCGATTTTCACATATTTATCATTAATATATTCCTGTGAAAAAATCTGCTTGCCGGTAAGAATTTTACCCGTTCTTTTGGCAACCGAAAAAACAAGAGCGTTAACCGAAGCAAGATTTTCGAATTTGCTTCTTCCGGTTATCATTTCTCCGAAATCTCCGGCACAAAGTGATGTTCCTTTATACAATTCACGGTTCAATACAACCGCACCGCCTATTCCCGTTCCGACGGTAAGGCAAAGAAAATCGTTTGCATCTTTTCCCACGCCGTATTCTTTTTCGGCAATAGCGGCACAGTAGACATCATTTTCAACATAAGTCGGAATATCAAATTCTTCTTCGATTATTTTCTTAAGGCAAACACCGGTATAGTTGGGAATGTTTTCATTAGCGAAAGTAATAATTCCCGTATTGCTGTCAACTCTTCCTGCCGTACTTATCGAAACCTTATCGCAGATTGATTTATACTGAGATACTATGTTTTTTACAGTATCGACAATATGTTCGCCGCCTTTTTTCGCATCAGAATCTATCTCATTAAACTGAGTAATGTTGTTATCGTCATCGACAAGCCCGTACTTTATTACGGTTCCGCCGATGTCTATTGCTAAAATAATCATTATTCCTTCTCCGTATTCAAAAATGAAACAAATCTTCTTGTTATATCTCTCGGACGGGTTATCGCAGTACCGATAACACAGGAAAACGCACCGCTTTCGTAGGATTTTACAAGTTGTTCGGGATACCAAATTCCACCCTCTGCGATTACAGTTGCATTGAGTTCATCAGCATATCTTTTCATAAGGTTAAATGCGGGGATGCTTTCTCCTTTTGTATAAGGTGTATATCCGCACATTGTTGTTCCGATAAGATCGCAACCGAGTTCGAGAGCGAGTTTTCCTTCTTCAAAGCAAGAAGTATCTGCCATAAAAAGTTGATCGGGATATTTTTGTCTGATTTCTTTGAAGAATTCTTCAAATTTAACCCCGTTGGGTCTTAAACGGTTTGTTGCATCAACAGCAATAACATCAACGCCTTCATTATAAAGCGCATCGACTTCTTGTATTGTCGGTGTAATATAAACATCGGAATCCGAATAAACCTTTTTAATAATTCCGATAATCGGCAAATCAACAGTCTTTTTAATTTCACGAATATCTTCAACCGTATTCGCACGAATACCGACCGCACCGCCTTCTTTTGCGGCAAAAGCCATTCTTGACATTATGTACGAATCATGGAGAGGTTCATCTTCCAATGCCTGACACGAAACGATCAAACCGCCCTTAATTTGTTCAAGAACTTTTTTGTTTTTTTCATTCATTATATATCACCTATCAATATTTTCGTTTTTTATATTAGCATTATATTTTATTTCGGTGCCGAATTCAATGATAATTATTGATTTTTCCTAAAAAGATTATATAATTGAATAGATAAAAATCAGGAGATGATTAAATGAAATACGATTTAACTAAATTTAACGGAGTTTTTGTCGCTCTCAATGCGATTTACGACGAAAACGACTGCGTTAACGAAGAAGAGATTAAAAAACTTGTCAAAAAATATAAAGAAATCGGAATTAACGGCATTTATGCCTGCGGATCAACCGGCGAAGGTTTTCTGTTAAATACCGAAGAAAGAAAACAGGTTGCAAAAGCGGTAGTCGAAGCCGCAAACGGAGAAATCACAACGGTAATTCATGTCGGCGCCGCATCGACAAAAGAAGCCTGCGAACTTGCAAAACACGCCGAAGAAATAGGCGCAGATGCTGTTTCAGCCGTTCCGAGCGTTTATTACAGACTTTCCGAGGCATCAATCGAAACACATTGGAAAACCATTATGAATTCTTCAAACCTCCCCTTCTTTATATACAACATACCTCAGCTTACCGGATATGATCTTTCATATTCTTTGCTTGAAAAAATGGTTAAAGAAGAAAAGGTTATCGGTATAAAAGATTCTGCGGAAAGCACATATCAAATGGAGCGTTTCAGAAGAATTGCCGGCGACGATTTCATTATTTTCAACGGTCCGGACGAACAATTCCTTGCGGGAAGACTTATGGGTGCAAATGCTGGTATCGGCGGCACATACGGAAGTATGCCGGAACTTTACATAAAACTTGACACTCTTATTAAATCCGGTAAAATCGAAGAAGCTAAAAAGCTTCAGGTTACCGTTAACGATTTTGTTCAGCGTCTTTGTTCTTTCCCATCACTTTACGGAGCGAGCAAAGCCGTTATCAAACTCAGATACGGAATCGAAGCAGGTAAACCGAGATTGCCGATGCTTCCGGTTTCAATCGATGATCCCGAAATCATTAAATTAGCCGACGATATCAACAAAGCCGTTGAAATGATTAAGTAATTTTCAAAGCACTGCGAATAGCAGTGCTTTTATTTTACGAAATTAACAAAAAAACTTTGAAAATATAAATTGATTTATGCAATTTTCAATGATATAATAAAATCACTAATTTTGAGGAGTGATTTTGTTGAAAGAAAAAAAAGAAACTTCCGTTTCACCCGAAAACGAACATCCTAATAAAATAGGATTAAAAGAAGGAGCGGGATATATGCTCGGAGAAGCGGGCAACCTCTTCGTGCTTACCTATGTATCCTCTTTCCTTAAAGTGTTCTACACCGATGTATTACACATTGCAACCGACAAAGTTGCAAACCTTTTTCTTATTACTCGTTTATGGGATGCGATTAACGATCCTATGTGGGGGGCAATCGTAGCCAAAAGGCGTCCTAATGCCGACGGAAAATTCCGTTCATATCTTAAATGGCTTGCAATTCCTCTCGCCGTTTCACAGCTTATCTGCTTTATGGATGTCAGCCGATTTACAAACAGAGATTGGCTTATTTTACTTTTCGCTTATGTAACTTATATTGCTTTCGGTATGCTTTATACCGGTATGAATGTACCTTTCGGTTCTTTAGCATCTGTTATAACCGATGATCCCGACGGAAGAACGCTTCTTTCAACTTTCAGAACTATCGGCGGCGGTATCGGCGGTGCCGCTCCCCTTCTCTTAGCTCCTTTCATTATCTATACTAAGGTCAGCGACGGAAAAGGCGGTACATATAATGTCGCAAACTCAAGCGGTATGCTTAAATTTGCGGTAGCCATGGCTGTCTGCTCGATAATTTTCTACCTTGCCTGTTACAAGACAACAAAAGAGCGTGTCATTTCCGATGCCGAACCCAATGTTAATCTTAAAGAAATTTACAAAGGTATGTTAAAGAGCAAACCCTTTATCGTTCTTGCTCTTACGGGAATACTTATCAGCGGTCAGCTTCAATTTGCTTCTCTTAACCAATATCTTTATAAAAACTATTTCTGTAATACAAACCTTTCCGTTGTGGGAACTATCGCTCAGTATCTTCCTATGGTAGTTATGATTCCGATTGTTCCGAAACTCGTAAAAAAATACGGAAAGAAAGAAATCAGCAGCGTCGGAGCGTTTTTTGCGGCTGCGGCAGCTATCGCCTGCTATGTAATTAAGCCTCAAAGAGATCAGGCATGGCTGTTTATGATTTTGCTGTTCGTTATCGGTTTCGGCTATTCGTTTGTTTCGATAACAAACTGGGCTGTTGTTGCAGATGTAATTGATTATCAGGAATATAAAACCGGTATAAAAAGCGAAAGCGCCGTTTATGCGGTATATACTTTCTGCCGAAAACTCGGACAGACTGCTGCGGATTACGGCGGACTTATGCTTTTGGGAAAAGTCGGATACGATGTCGGAATTATGGCAAATGCCGGATATGTTGAAGGCGTAAGTGAAGGTATCCTTCAAGTATGTACTCTCATTCCAGCAATTACATACACATTGATTTTCGTACTCTATCAATTTGCTTATCCGCTTACAAAAGAAAAACTCGAACCGATTTATAAACATGTTCGTTCCTCACACGAAGCCGACGCAAAAGCGGCAGTAAATTAAATTAATATAAGGCGGTGTAACTCACCGCCTTTCTTTTTACTCAAATATAATAAATAAGTAAAAAAATACTTGACATATTCAAGGTTTAACTATATAATATTTAAGCGGTTTGAATAGGGGCCAGTAGCTCAGTTGGTTAGAGCATCCGGCTCATAACCGGACGGTCCGGGGTTCGAGTC
>CAZGPE010000035.1:195-4850 GCA_964527585.1 uncultured Eubacteriales bacterium | reverse complement strand
CGGAATCTCAGGGTTCCTTTTTTCTTAAGTCGTTGTTTAATTTTCAAGGTCCGTTTGTTGCCACCGTTTCTTGCGGGTGGAAGTACATTATAGCACTTTCAAAACTCTTTGTCAAGAAGTTTTTTTCATTTTTTCAAAAAACTTTTTGAAGTTGTTTTTTTGTTACCCGCTGTCTTTCGGACAGCTTTGATATAATATCACAGCACAAGAAGATTGTCAACACTTTTTTTCAATTTTTTGCAACTTTTTTCTTGCACTCACACATATTGTGGATAAGCCGATATTAAAACACAATTTCTGCAAAAAATGCATACTAAGTATATAAATGTATAATAACCGCATATCCGTCAAACAATAAAACAAATTCTAATCAGAGGGATAATATATGAAAAACTTTCTCAACTTCAAAAAGCCGTTCAAAATACTTCCTATTATATTAGCGCTCGTATTGTTAACAAGCGGAGTATATATTTTCCAAATCAAATCACAGGAAAATTCGAATTCGGCACAAGTTCTTTCACGGTTCGGATCCCGTGGTGAAGAAGTCAGACAAATACAGCAAAAATTAAAAAACTGGGGATATTACAGCGGAAGTGTAGACGGTATCTACGGAACACAGACGCAAAACGCCGTAAAATACTTCCAAAGGAAAAACGGATTGACCGTTGACGGAATTGCAGGTAAAAACACTTTAGCGGCAATGGGCATTTCGACAACATCTTCATCAAGTAAATACACAAGCAACGACATTTATCTTCTCGCCAAAGTCATTGCGGCCGAAGCCCGTGGGGAAAGTTATACGGGACAGGTTGCCGTTGGCGCCGTGGTATTGAACAGAGTTGAACATTCATCTTTTCCGGATACAATTTCCGGCGTTATATATCAAACGGGTGCTTTTACTTGCGTAACAGACAGTAACTGGAAAGTCGAACCTACCGATACCGCAAAAAAAGCCGCCCAAGATGCCATCAACGGATGGGACCCCTCGGGCGGTGCCATATACTATTATAATCCTGCTAAAACCACAAACAAATGGATGCGTTCACGACCGGTTATCGTTACCATCGGTAGCCATGTTTTTTGCAAATAATTAAGCAATAGCCGTTAAAACTTCCGGAAGGATTGCCGCATAAACCGCAGGAAGAGAAAGGGAAAACAAAACAGATGTAATAAATGTTATTCCCCATTTTTCAAGAAACGCTCCGCAATAAAGAATCGCAAAAACAGGTGAAGCAAGAATCTTGAGAACAATATTCGTATTTTCGGAATAAATCAATTCACGCAAAGTCAAAGCATCTTCAATCTGCGGAAACAAATTCGTGAGCATTGAAATTCCGATCCAAAGGAAAAGGAAATTGACAATATGAACGATTCCTTTTTCGGCAGTAAAGAATTCTCCCATATAATATATGTTCATTGCTCCCACGGAAGTAAAAATCATTCCGAAAATCAAGTTAAATAAGAACGGAAAAAAGCAAACTCCGAAACTCACGCTTCTTTTTTTGATTATTTCGTGCTCAATATGTCCGCACAGCTCAGTCGCCGTCAAATATCTCGCATCTTCAATAAGAACATCATAAACACGGCAAGTAAAATGCTCAAAAAACGCTTTCATATACGAACCGACAACAGTAAGGTATTTCACCGCTATATATACAGTATTCATGCTACATCAAAATCTCCTTCCTTAAGAATTGTATCAAGTGAGATTTCTCCGTTTTTGAAACGCATAACCTCTTCATCTACCGTCATTGAACTCTGCGCAAATATTTCCTCAATATTTTTATACCCTTCTTCGTTTCCGGCAGCAGCATAGCATAAAGCCATCGTATCGAGCACCTGAATCGAAGAACTGTATTCTTCGTATGCCGATTCCGCCGCCGCAACCGCACTTTCGTAATCACCTATTGCAAGACAAGTCAATGCGGACTGGCGGTAAAATTCAAACGAATAATCGTCATTTTCTTCAACTTTTTCACGGCACAGTTTCAAACTTGCCTCATAACTGCCTTGCACACGGTACCAAGTCGCCATCGCAACATCCGCATAAGAATCCTCAGCGTTAACGCTCTTGAGATATTCGGCATAAGGCAGTACATCCGCTCCGGTTTTAATATAAAGATCTCCGAGCATCGCTCCGTAAAGCCATGTCATTTCGGGATAAGCACTTCGAATTTCCTCAAGGAAAGATATTTGTGTTTGGTAATCTTTTTCGCATATTGCCGCAGTGTAAAATTTGAAATACGAAATCATGGCATCGCTGTATTTTTTACCCTCAATCGAATATGCGGCGGTTGTCGTTTCAACTCCGTCGTCAATTTCTTCCTGAGTATAAGTTATCGGTTCGATAGTCTTACCGATAAGCTCATCAAGCTGACCGATAATCAAATCATACGGCACTTGAGACGGCTCCGATGCACCATCGGGGATATTCGAATAAATTATTTCGTAACAGGTATCCCTTGTTCTTTCAAATTCGCTTTTGTCCTCAAAAGCGTTTGAAACGCTCTTCAAATGAGGCAACTTCAGTTCCCATGTTTTGAAAACATCGGAATAACCGTTCATACTGTCATATCCGCCGATTTGAGCAAGGTTGACAAGAGCACGCTTATAAACGAGTTCGCCGTTTATCCCCTTGTTTTCCATATCTTCGATGACTTCACTGTACTGGGTGTTCGCCGAATAAAGCATATTTGTCTTTACAAGGCTGTCCGCTTTTTCCGCAGAAACATATATATTCGCATTACTCGCAAAAACAAAAGTCGCATATCCGCAAAAAGCGATAACGATAACCGCTATCAAAATATTCAAAAAATCAAACGGATAGCGTCTAAGCGCCCTGTCGCAATCTTTACAGTAATGCGAATCGGGATGTGCTTTGGTTCCACGCACCTTTTCGCCGCAACATTCACAAAGCAGATCTTCGCTTACGGGTTCCGATTCTTCTTCGGCGGAAACTTCATTCACGGTAAGTTTATCTGCTTGTTCGGTAGCTTTGTCAAGTTCAGCCTGAAAAGTTTCTTTAAGTTCTTCGAGTTCTTTCAGCAACGCTTCTTTTTCCAACTGCCGAGCTGTATTTTCAATATCTTTTTTATCAGACAAAAAAACGCCCCCTTAATTATTATATATAGATTTTAACATCTATCTCCTGTCAATTCAAACACAATTCTGTAATGTAACAGATTATTTACAATTGAAATCCGTTTTCATTCTCAGTTTAACATAAATGCAATTTATTGGCAACAGACAAAACAAAAGGCACGCCTAAGCGTGCCTTTACTTTTCGATTATCAGTCGATAATATCAAATACCTGAACCGCACGGCCGAATTCGTCTGCCGAGAGGAATTTTGCTTCAGCAAAGTCTCTTGCATAGAAAATAACCTGATCTTCGGTTACTTCACAGTAAAGGCCTGTTGAAGTGTTGTTGTAAACGCCGTCCTTATTGTCGATACCTACTGAAGGAACATTGATTCCCTGGACATTGTTTTCACCGTCAATTGTCTGATATGTATATTTACCGAAACCTGTATGAAGGTGTCCTGTAATGAAGAATACATTCTTATAACGGGTTATAATATCGTAAATGTCGTTGGTCTGTTCACCGACGCTGCCCGTCAAATCATAACTTGCCTGACGCTTGTATTCATCCATATACAAACCTACGGGTTCATTTTCGGATGAGCCCCAAGTATCCGGAAGCCCGTGGCTCTCGGCAAGAGGCTGATGGCAAATAACAAATACGGGTTTGCCCGATTTTGTAGCCTTATTAAGTTCGGTGTTAAGCCACTGAAGTTGAGCGGGGCTGATATATGCTTCTTCGAACTCGGTTCTGTCAGAACCCATAACAAGAAATGTATATCCGTTAATTTCATATTTGTAGTGAGTCGAAGTCTGAGCGTTGGCACTGCTGTTAAGACTGTTCATGAAAGTAAGGAATCTTTCCGAACTCTGCGAATAATCACGAAGTCTTATGTCGTGGTTACCGGTAGCCATGATAAAGTTATCGGTGTTGAAATCTTTAATATACTTATAAACCTGATCGAATTCGCTCTGGAAACCGTTCTCCGCAATATCTCCGGCAAGGATAAATGCATCAAGTTTTGTCTGAGAGTTCATAACATCTTCAGCAAACGAAATGAAAGCAGCCTCTCTTGTCGGGTTGTAGTTAGCAACCTGAGGATCTCCGACAACAACAAAATTCAAAACCGCATTTTCATTTTGCTTCTTAAGAGGAGTATCGGCAGGCGGCGAAGTAATAATTCCCATTGACATAAGTATTGTCATAAGGATTGACAACACTTGGTTAAAAACATTAGTAATCTGTCCCATAATAACCAACCTTCTTATTTTTTCTTCATTATAACACTTAATTAAATCTTCGTCAACAAAAGATATACTTTTAATTTCGGCGGATTATCCGTTTCAAAAACATCTGTTTGCTTCGCAAAAGATGAATACGAGTTCGAGTCTCTGAAAAATTTGCTAAAAAAAGAAAAAGCACTGAGTTTTTCACTTAGTGCTTTTTCTGGCGCGGAAGGAGAGACTCGATAAGGCAAAGCCTTATCTGTTTGCTTCGCAAACTTCCTATTTTATTTCCTTTTGCTTCGCAAAAGATGAATACGAGTTCGAGTCTCTGAAAAATTTGCTAAAAAA
>CAZGPE010000035.1:0-95 GCA_964527585.1 uncultured Eubacteriales bacterium | reverse complement strand
AAAAGCACTGAGTTTTTCACTTAGTGCTTTTTCTGGCGCGGAAGGAGAGACTCGAACTCTCGCACCGGTTTCCCGGCCTACGCCCTTAGCAGGGG
>CAZGPE010000034.1:0-9554 GCA_964527585.1 uncultured Eubacteriales bacterium | reverse complement strand
ATTCAAATTGGAGAAGTTTTCTGATTTTGTAACACATCATTGACAAACCGACAAATATTAAAGATTTTCTTAACCTTGCTAATTTAGCGATGTGACAAAATACATCATTTTTTGAAATAAAAATCGAATAAGCTCTAAAAAATAAAGCTGACAGTTAAAATCTCTCAATTTACACTCTCCGTGCTTGACATTTTATTTACAAAATAGTATAATAAATCAACAGTTAAAATCCCATGTTCTTTCAAAATCGGGTGTGTATTTTATTCCGACGGATTCCTTACTCTGAACATATCCTTTATATCCGAGATTAAGTGCCAAATCCGTCACCGCTTTGTATTCAAGACTCGTCAAGTACCTTGAAAGCTTGGGATGACGGCGGGTTTGAGGCGTTGGCGTGTATTGCCTCATGAGACTCAGGACGATTTCATTTTTCATATATTCCAACTCACGCAGTATATCGGCTGAATCTTCTCTGCTTCCGGGAAGTACAAGGTGGCGGACAATGACTCCGGACGAAAGCAATCCTTCATCGGTAAATACAGGGGCACCTGTTATGCCGAGCATTTCTTCGAGTGCCTTTTTTGCGGTATCGAAATAATTTTCGGCTCCGGAGTATTCTTTTGAAAGCTTTGATGACTTATACTTGATATCACACAGAAAAATGTCGACTATCCCTCTAAGCATACGAATACTTTCGGGATTTTCGTATCCGGAACTGTTCCACACAACAGGAACACTTATTTCAGACTTTATTTTTGACAGTGCCGAAACAATGTTTTGTGTAAAATGAGTCGGAGTTACGAGATTTATATTATGCACACCGGAAGATGCGATATTGAGCACCAGGCTGCAAAATTCGCCTTCGGTAAGATTTTTTCCGGTTACTCCGTTTGAAACGGAGTAATTTTGGCAATAAATACATTTTAGATTACAGCCCGAAAAAAATATTGCTCCCGATCCCGATTTTCCGCTTATGCAGGGTTCTTCCCAATAATGACGCATGGTGTAAGAAATGCATATATTTTCTCCGCAACCGCAAAATCCCGGTTTTTCCGACCGGTTTGCGTTACATTTCCTCGGGCAAATATTACAAGTCATCTTTTTCACCTCAAATAAATCATAACACATATAAAGAGAAATTACAAATGAAAAAAGAATCAGAAAAAGAAAAAGTTTCTTCCTTTGCCGAAGGCACTCTGTCGATTCTTACGGTTTTAACGGAAAATTCCCGCAATATCGAAAAAGTTTTTTATTCGGAAAACAAAAAACTCTTCAGCGATCACCGTGCAAAACGCATTTTTACGCTTTGTAAAAATCGCGGAATACCGTTTGAAAGATGTTCCGACAGTTTTATAGAAGATAATACCACGAGTTCGACACACGGTGGAATGATAGCTGTTGTCGGAGAGAGAAATACGGTAAAACTGAGGGACATTTTTGCCAATCCGAACGGATTTTTATTTCATTTGGACGGAATAGAAGATCCTTATAATTTTGCTTATTCCGTGCGTGCTATGTATGCTGCGGGAGCCGACGGAATGATACTGTCACCTCGAAATTGGTTAACAGCCGCAGGCGTTTGTATACGGGGTTCCGCAGGTGCGACGGAAATGATTGACTGTGCCGTATATTCCGAAAAAAACGAACTTATTTCAACTGCACGGGAGTTCGGATACAGAATAGTATGTGCAGATGAAGCCACAGATACGCTTCATACGGATCCCGTTTTGAAAAAACCTGTTTTGCTCATTATAGGCGGGGAAAAAAGAGGTATAAGCAAAGAATTTCTGGCAGCCGCCGACAATATCGTCAAAATTGCTTATGAAAGGGATTTTAAAATATCCCTTACAGCCACTGCCGCTTCATCGGTTCTTGCTTTTGAAGTTGCAAGACAAAATCGGAAAGGATAAATTATGTTTGATTTTTCAAAAGAAGCTCTGCTTTCTATGTTGTTGTCACTTCCGGCAATATTTTACAGTATGTCGGTTCACGAATTTTCTCACGCTTATGTTGCCTATCGTCTCGGAGACGATACCGCACGCAATCTCGGACGGCTCACGCTAAATCCGACGAAACATATAGATGTTTTGGGCTTTCTGTCCATGTTTTTTATCGGATTCGGCTGGGCAAAGCCGGTTCCTGTCAATTCAAGGTACTTTAAAAAGCCAAAGAGGGATATGGCATTTACCGCACTTGCCGGACCGATTGCGAACCTTTTGTCGAGTTTTATATTTGCTTTTGTATACTATTTTGCTTTTTTTTGTATTTTTCGCTATGTTCATTTTGAAAACATTACGGAAAAGCAATGTCAAGTGATACTTGCTCTTTTGAATATACTTCAGTTTTTTGTACTGTATAACATTGCATTTGCAATATTTAATATGCTTCCGATACCTCCTTTTGACGGATCGCGGATAATCGACTCGTTCCTTCCGCAAAAGGCGTATGTTATTTATCACGAATACGAACAGTATATACAAATTATAATTGTTGCGATACTGTTGTTTACGGATATACTGTCGCCTTTGTTGAATACCGCAACAGATTTTACGGAACGAATAGTGATGTATCTTCCGCAAAAGATATTTTTCGGTGAATTCGGGTTATAATATGATTGACTCCTTTAAGTACCGAAGTGATGTGTTTGCCGGTCCGCTCGATCTTCTTTTATCACTTATTCAGAAGAACAAAGTCAGCATTTACGACATTCCCATCGCCGATATTCTCGAGCAGTACCTTGATTATCTCGACGAAATGAGACAGGAAAACATTTCCGTTTCCGCCGAGTTTATAGTGATGGCATCGGAACTTTTATATGTGAAATCGAAAATGCTTCTTCCTCGTGACGAAGAAGAGGCGGATCCGCGTGAAGGACTCGTCAACGCTCTTATTGAATATCAAAAAATGAAAGTTGCAGCAGAGTTTTTTTCCGAGAGATACGAAAAATTTTTCGGAAGATACTGTTCTCCTTGTGCTCCTGCGGTCATAACAAAAGTAATTAAAAAAGGAGAAGCATCGGAGCTGGCACAGATTATGCAATATCTGAAAGCAGCCCGGCGGGATCGCCGCGAATCCGACAAAAGAGAAACTCTCGGCTCCATACTCAAAGTTCCCGTTGTTACAATTGAAGAGAAAATAATTTACATATTGCGTATTCTCGTTCGTTCCCTGTCGTTTGATGCTCCCGTAAAATTCAACACTCTTTTTGCAAAATCACCCTCCCGTTCCGACAAAGTTGCTTGCTTTCTGGCGGTTTTGGAACTCGTCAAAGCAGGTCGGATAACCGTTGTCCATTGCGGAGAAGACGATTACAAAATAACTCTGAACAGGGAAAAAAAGGAGGAAAACAATCATGCCGAAGTTCTCTGAAAAATATGTCGAATACGACGAAAAAAGTCTTATAGGTTCTGTTGAGGCGGTACTTTTTGCTGCCGGAGAACCCGTGTCAATTGAAAAGCTTTCCGAAATTTTTGAAATTACTCCTACGGAAATAAAATTGGTTTGTGAAAAGCTTGAAAAAAGTCTTGATGACCGTGATGCCGGTTTTCAACTCGTTAAAACGGAAAACTGTGTTCAGCTTTGCACACGCACTTCTCATGCTCGGTATGTAACAGCGTACCTTGAAATAAAACGAAATACTCCAATATCAAAGCCTGCTCTCGAAGCACTTTCGGTTATCGCTTACAGACAGCCTGTAACGAAAGGGTATGTCGAACAGGTCAGAGGCGTTGACTGTTCCGGTATAATAAATTCTTTGGTCGAAAAAGGGCTTGTTGAAGAAAAAGGAAGACTTGACGCTCCCGGTCGTCCGATTTTATACGGTACAACTCTTACATTCCTTAAATGCTTCGGGCTTAATTCTCTGTCCGAACTCCCGGAAATCGATGACGACCAACAGCGAATAGAAGAAGCAAAATGACAGTGATTTATGTAATATCGGCACTTGTTCTAATCGTTTTATTTCTGCTTTTTTTGAATGTAAATCTTGTATTTACCTTCAACTCTTATCCTAATGTAAAAGCGGAAGTAAAAATAAGAATTTTATTTCTTACTTTTGACGGTGCGTCTCTCGTGCAAAAATATTCCGACTCTCACTCGCTCGGAAAAGAAGCCGATGAATTGAAGAAGGCACAGAGAAAAAAGAAAATAACACCTGAGCATGCTTTGCGTCTGATTAAATATTTTTCAAAGCTTATTAAAGCTGTCATTAACGAATTTTGCTGTAATGTCCGTTTGAAAGTGTGCCGTATATATATAAAAGTCGCTTCCGATGACGCCGCTCAAACCGCACGCCTTTACGGGATTTTGTCAGGAGCGGTTTGGTCTTTTCTTGAATTTTTGTCATACAACATGAAAGTAAAACGCTGTGACAAAGAAGTCAGGATTTTTCCGGATTTCACAAGTGATGAAATTCAAATGCAGATGAAGTTTGTTTTGAGAATAAAACCGATTCGTTTATTAATTGCCATAACACATTTGATGCCGTTTTTTATGAAAGGAAAGGTAGGTCAAAAAAATGATTAACGATATGCCGTTAAAACAGGTCATCGACTCCACTCTCGAAAATTTAAAAAAGGTCATGAGTACCGATACGATTATCGGAGAACCGATTCATGTTCTTGAAAACACGGTTATAATACCCGTGTCAAAAGTCTCTGTCGGATTTACTTCCGGAGGTGTAGATTTTGACAGCAAGAAAAACGCCGATAAACATTTTGGCGGAGGAAACGGAGCAGGTATGTCCGTATCTCCCATTGCATTTCTCGTTATCCGTGACAGCGGAGTGGAAATTCTTAACATCAACAAAGATTCTTCCGGTGACGCAGTATCCGACTTAATTACAAAAGCTCCGGATATTTTCAATAAGGTTAAAGACAGTCTCAAAAAGCATAAAGGAAAAGAAACCGACGAAAAAAAGGAATCAAAAGAATAAAATTTTCCCGCACATCATATTATTTGAATAAAAGTATATGATGTTAGGAGAATATTTGTGAAAAAACACAGCCTTTTATCTATTTTTATGGCATTGATTTTTCTCTTGTCACCTGCAGCTTTTGCAGACGGAACTTATTATACCCGTGAAGAAGAACAAAAAATTTCCGCCGCACAAAGCTCATGTCCGACTCTTTCGGCACAAAGTTATGCGGTAATCGATGCTCTTACGGGAGAAACTCTCTTTGCCAAAGATGAAGTGCTTCCGTTGCCCGTCGCAAGCACTACCAAGATAATGACGGCACTTATAGTTGTAGAAAATATCGCCGACATTAATCTTGAAATTACAGTCGATGCTCAGTCCTGCGGAATAGAAGGTTCTTCCGTAAATCTCTACAAAGGCGAAAAAACAACGGTTAAAGACCTTCTTTATGCACTTATGCTCGAATCGGCGAATGATGCGGCTGTATGCCTCGCAAGGACTGTTGCCGGCAGTACGGAAGATTTCGCAGTGCTTATGAACTCAAGAGCCGAAGAAATAGGAATGAAAAATTCTCATTTTACAAATCCTCATGGGCTTGAAGATCCGGCACATTATTCAACGGCAGCCGATATGGCACTTCTTTTCCGCGAAGCGATGAAAAACGAAACCTTGAGAGAAATTGTATCCACAAAGACCTATAAAATGGAAACGGGAAACGGAAACGAATACAGATTTCTGTCAAATCACAATAAACTTTTGAAGACATTCGAGCCGTGCATCGGGGGAAAAACGGGATTTACAAAATCGGCGGGGCGGTGTCTTGTTACGCTTTGCGAAAAGGACGGAGTTCAACTTATCACGGTTACGCTTAATGATCCGAACGATTGGGAAGATCACAAAAATATAGTTGAATATGCATTTACTTTGTATTCAAGAGTCCGACTGGCAGATGTCGGCAAAATCAGTATCGAAGTTCCGGTTGTCGGAGGCAAGGAAAAAAGCATTACACTTTCAAATCGCGATGTCATTGATGTTTCTGTAAGAAGCTCGAAAAGCATACAGCAAACGGTAGAAGCTCCGAAATTCGTGTATGCTCCGGTAAGCGACACGGACAAAGCGGTCGGGAAAGCGGTTTTTTATTACAACGGAAAAGAGCTTGCGTCAATTGAACTTTATCCGGTTCAAAAAGTGGAAAAACAAAATCAAAAACAAAATTTTTTCAGAAAGATTTGGAATATAATTACAGGAAAATAAGGATTAATTTATGGACGAAAAAAATATAAGGATTCAAAAGTATCTTTCCGAATGTGGAACGATGTCACGGAGAAAAGCCGAAGAAGAAATTTTGAAAGGAAGAATTACCGTCAACGGAAAAGCGGCAAATATCGGTCAAAAAATCGATCCCGATACCGACTGTGTGGAGTATATGGGCAAACTTGTTGAAAAGACCGACGCTTTATGCTATATAATGCTAAACAAACCACGCGGATATGTTTCTACCCTTTCCGATGAAAAAGGCAGACAATGTGTAGCCGAACTTGTTTCCGATGTGCCTTTCAGAATTTATCCGATAGGAAGACTCGATTTAAATTCAGACGGACTTTTACTTTTTACAAATGACGGGGAACTTACAAATAAACTTCTTCACCCTAAAAACGAAGTTGAAAAAGAATACCTTGTCAGAATACGCGGCAAAGCAACTCCAGAACAAATAGAACGGCTCAACCGTCCTATGACAATCGACGGTTACAGAATTTCTCCCGCTAAAGTAAGTGTGATGTCGGATACGGGCGAAAATCAGATTTTGCGTTTTGTAATACACGAAGGCAGAAATCGACAGATCAGAAAAATGTGCGAACAGGTAGATCTGTTTGTATCGAGACTGAAACGCATTTCTTTTGGTCAGCTGGAACTCGGCACATTAAAAAGCGGCCATTGGCGTCCCCTGACAAAGCAAGAAATCAAATATCTTAAGAGTTTATAAATTTTAAATGATTTTCTTGCCGTTTTAATTCTGTTTATATTTTGGGTGACTTGATTTTTTTACATAAAATTCGTCAATAATACTTGAAAAAAGTTTTTCCGTATGTTAAAATAAAAGCCATCTAATATGGGGTCGTAAAGGTTTCGACGGGGTGTTTGAGGCAAGATAAGCGAGTAGAGTAGCAGAATCTCTTCAAAACTGTAACTTTAAAATTAAACGCTAACGATAATTTAGCTTACGCTGCCTAATTAAAGGTAGCCGTCTTATCCGAGAGTACCGCGACTCGGAATAAGGCGTCACTCAGCGGTGAATGTGAACATTTCAAAGCTTTGAGAAATGTCATGATTTAATGAAGCTACTCGGCAGACGGTTTGTCTCTGTACCGTCTGCCGTAGGAAATTAAACACCGACTGCACTCGGAGAAAGTCTTGATGATGATGTTTCGGACAGGGGTTCGATTCCCCTCGACTCCACCAATTTAATCGCTGGTCGAACACCTAAAGCAGAGCTCATCGTTCTGCCTTACGGATTCGTGCTGGCGTCTCGTCTTACGAGCCCGCTTTAATCGGCGGGCTTTTTTCTTTGTCAGCAGAACAGCAGAAAATTCTTATATAATTTTTATTTGCTTGTTTTGAGAATTTTTATATACCTTTTATTCTCTAAACATACATTTTTTATTTTTATAAGAAAAAACTGCTGATTCTGCTGATTTAGCTTCTAAAGCCTTGTAAACAAAGGCTTTTTTGAGCAGCGGTTTCCTGCTGATTGCTGCTGATTCTGCTGCAAGTAATAGCGCTTAGCGCTGCCAAGTCTGCTGCTGTCCTCGCTGCTCGCAACTACGAGCAGCGAGGAGGCGTTTTTCAGTTGACTTTTTCCATGTCAACGTCGCAGATTGCGCACTTGATTTTGAGGTCCGCGGTGCTCTTTACTTCCTGACCGCAAATAGGGCATACGTACTTGTGAGGTTTCTCGCGGTCAGAGCTTGCCTTCTTTTGAGGAGTAACGCGGGCGAATCTAATGCTCATGTCAAAACCGCTCTCTCTGAGCTTGTCCGTAAAAGCCTCTGTCGGGCTGGTAATCGAATAACCGATTGCACGGTCATAATCGATTTGCAGGTCGCGGGCTTCTGCCTCAGTCTTAAAGGTTTTATTATGATAGCGACCTTTCTGGCAGGTGCCCTGAATCTCGTTGACGAGGCAGTAAAGGTGTACCATCTCATGACAGAGAGTTGCGGCGGTGTTCGCCATAGGTCTGTTGATAAACTCTGCACCGAGGTTAATCTCGTACATAGCAGAATCATCGGATTGCCAAATTTGCTTTGTTGTGCAATGGCCGTAAGCTTTAGGCGAGGACTGCACCGTAATAACGGGCTTCGGCAGTTTACCTTCAAAGTAAATTCCGTTGAGCTTGTCAAACAGGACCTCAAGAGCGGTAATAGTCTCGCTCATTTTCATAGGCTCGCTTGCAGAGGGCTTGTCCTCCTCAACGGCTTTCCACCAACGGCGCAGCGTGATGTCGCTGACCTCAAGGCGTTCGTTTGTGCCATCAATTACGAGGACGTTAGGCTCAGGCATTGTTGCGGTTGTTCCTTTTGTTACATGTACGTATTTCATTTTAAGTACCTCCGTTTATTTTGGTCTCATGTACCTTACATTTAATATTATAGCGTGTTTGCTTAAATTTGTATGCCGACAAAACTAACGGAGTTTAAGCAATTTTGCTATGCGCTTCTAACGGTTTCCGCCGGTTTTCTCGTCCTCATCAAGCGGCCACTTGTCAAGCAAGTCTCTCGGGTGGCAGTCAAGGGCGTCCGACAGCTTAAGGCCGTTCTTGAGAATCATATTCTCGGCCTTAATTCTGCCGCTTTCTATCTGATGAATTTTTACATAGTGCACGCCGCTTTTACCGGCGAGCTCTTGAAGGGTCATGCCCTTCTTTTGACGCTGTTCTTTCAAGCTCATTTTGTATCACTCTCCTTTATGTGTAGTAAATATTCTTTCCAGCAGCCTAAATGGTCTGGCGGGTCGGGGCAGTCTGTCATACCGTATTTACACTTCTGTGTAGCCATTCGTCATTGCCGTTATAATTGCAGGCGCAATAATCGTCAAACATATCGGTCAAAATCTGGGCGACCTCGTCAAGCGTAAAAGTCTTATTCATTATCTTTGCCTCCTGTCAAGCCGGTAAGCCATGCAATAATTCGCCGTGTAGCCCACGGGTCCATAAAGTACATAGGACTATACCAGTAGTTTTCTTTTGAGTCACTGGGAGTCATAGGGTCGGTTAAAGTGTTTCCTATTTTGATATAGGTCGCGCAACCGAGCAAGGATAGTTGAATATAACACATCAGCGCGGTAGTAAAGTCAATATCCTGCGCGGTGACGAGTACATGGTGCTGCCAGTTTAAGCCCTCTTTTTCAAGGCTCTCACGGGCTGCGTGAATTCCTGCAATAAGCGTAGCACCCGCGCCGCAAGCGCAGTCATTTATTGTTATATAACCGCGTTCTTTAATTTGCGGCAGTAAGTCGCCGATTGTGATTTTAGCCATACATTGACATACATCATAAGGCGTAAAAAACTGTCCCGCTTTCTGGTTGCCAAGTTCAAGAGCCATATACACACTACCGAGGAAGTCTTGCTCTGGATTCTTTTCCA
>CAZGPE010000033.1:0-11933 GCA_964527585.1 uncultured Eubacteriales bacterium | reverse complement strand
TATCAAGCAAAGATAAGCAATCATCATTTAAAAGTGATGTTAGACGAGAATAGATTCCTTGTAGATAATCGAAAAGTTTTGAGTTGTCTTTTGCATCAACTGCGGTTTGCCAGTTTTTAATGAAGCATAGTTCAGCATTTTTTGATAAATCTTCAAATTCATCATTTAATATTTTTGAAACGCGTGCGAAATTATTATCTGAAAAATTCAACGATTTTTGGAGCGTAATTAAAGATTCTTTGTCTTTATAATCTAAATAATGCTTAATTAAATCTTTTTCGCGTCTGCCAATAGGACAAAATTCTTTGGAGATAATATCAGCACATTTTTTTACTTTTTCGGAATTTAAAGCGTATATATCAATTAATATTTTTTGAATAGATTTTATTCCATAATCAGCCGAAACATTTGCTTCATCTTTAGTTTGAGACGAAATTAATTTATTAATATGTTTGGAATATGTATTATAAGTGATATTGATGCTATCCAAAAATAAAGTAAGGATTTCTATACAATTCATGAGTTGGACTCCTCCTGAGAATTGTCTTTAGAAACTTTTAATATTATTTCATTATTGTCTTTATCAACATAAACTTCAAGAAGACTTTTACCACATTCTAATCCTAAATTTTTGGCGGCAGCTTTTGGTAATCTTATTCTCATATCTTTTTGAATTATATAGGAATCAAGATAAAACAGATTTCTTTTCATTTAGTTACCCTCTTTGTCCTGAATTTAGACTGATTTTAACCTTAGAATATCATAATTAGTTATTAAAGTCAATAAAAGCATAATACATCAACCGCAATCTTCAGATTGCGGTTGATGTATTTAATCGGATATTTGACATTTGCTATAATGCATTTTAATACGGTGTTATTAAAATCGGAGAATATGTTTTTAGATATTAATTCTGGTGTTATATTTTTATTTTAATATTATATTTTTTCAGCCAGTAGTTAATTTGCACGAAATATGCAACGGTTTGGGGTGTTGTCATAAGTTGACCGTAAAAGGTTTGTTGGCTGTTTTCCATAAGTAAATTGCTTAATGAATTTTTGCTGATAAATTCGAATATCGGTGAGTGCGAATCTTCTAAAACCTTTTTCAGTTCCGATTTTACAAGTTCGAAATATTGAGGATTATGTGTTTTAGGATAAGGACTTTTCTTTCTCCAAAGAATTTCTTTCGGCAGCATATCGTTATACGCTTGCCGTAAAAGACCTTTTTCAAAGCCTTTATAATCTTTTTCCGATATTGGTATATTATAAAGGTATTCGACAATTCTGTAATCGCAGTACGGAACTCTGATTTCAAGAGAATTATATGCACTCATTCTGTCGGAGCGTTCCACAAGTGTCATCATAAACCAATCGAGATGAAGTTTCATCAGTTCTTTTGATCTCTCGTCGGTATCGAGAGAGTTAAGTTTCAATGTTTGATTTACTGCTTTTTCATACTTTGCTTTTACAAACTCTTCGGCATCGGTAAAAGATGAGATTTCTTCTTTCAAAAACGAATTTCTGTATGAAGAGGATTTTGCCCAGGGGAAAGTGTCGCTTTTTCTTAAAACGGGATCTCGGTACCAAGGATAGCCTCCGAATATTTCATCGGAACATTCTCCGGAAAGAACAACCGAATAATCTTTTGCGATTTCTTTTGAAAACAGAAGAAGCGAAGAATCGACATCTGCCATTCCCGGAAGATCTCTGGCATCTACGGAAGAGAATAATGCATTAACAAGTTCGCTTATTTCGATTTCGACAATATGGTTTTTTGCTCCGATATAGTCGTTCATCATTTTATAAAAATCGGAATCGCTTGTGGGTTGAAACTTGCTTTCGGTGAAATATTTGTCGTTATCTTTGTATGTTACGGTGTAAGTATCAAGTATTTTTGATTCTTTCTTAAATTCTTCACTTACAACAGCGGAAATTATACTTGAATCAAGACCGCCCGAAAGCATAGTGCATAACGGCATATCACATTTGATTTGTCTTTTTATCGAATCGTCGACAAGATAACGGATTTTTTCCGTTGCTTGTTCAGGAGTGTCTGTGTGTATGTTAGGATAGAGTTGCCAGAATTTTTTTGTTCTGAATCCTTTCTTTGAATAATATGCGCAAGTTGCCGGTGCTAATTCGTATATGTTGTTAAATACTGCATATTCCGGAGTTCTTCCCGGTCCGATAAGGAGTATCTCAAGTATGGAATTTCTGTCTATTTCGGCTTTTATTCCGGATGTAAAAAGTGCTTTGATTTCCGAAGCGAAAGTCAGATTACCGTCAATATCCGAATAAAAAAGCGGCTTTATACCGAATCGGTCCCGTGCTAAAAACAATTCTTCATTTTTACTGTTCCAAATCGCAAAGGCAAAAACACCGTTAAGCAATTTAAGACAGTTGTCCCCGAATTCCAAATACGCTTTCAAAACCGTTTCTTCATCAGAGTCGGTTTCGAAAAAACGCTTATTTGAAATCAGTGTCTGCCGAACTTCTTGTGCATTGAAAATCGCTCCGTCAAAAACAATAGTATATTTAATGTCATTATCTATTAAAGTTAAAGGGGAGTTTTTAACAAAAGCGTTACTGCCAATGGGACTGTTTTGAATTAAAACGGCATTTTCATCCGAAATTCCATTGAAAAAATTTCCTCTGTGTTTTAATGAATTTCCCATTTTCTCAATTAAAATTTTTCCGTTACTTAAATTTTCATTGAATGAAATTTTTCCCGATATTCCGCTCATATAAAACACCTCGTAATTCAGAATATTTATTTATATGAAAAAAGAACGGCAAAATGAATTGAATATAGGATATTTACAATATAATAAGGTATTTGTTATAATAAAAGAAATTCAGGGGGTGCTTTTATGGAAAAGTCTAAAAGTTATGACATTTACATTTATATTGCGCTGTTTGTTATGACGGTAAGTTTAACCGTAACATATAAAACCCAACTTGATATGAAAAAAGAGATAGCCGCTCTTACATCAATATATACGGAATATTCCGAAATAACATTTACAGCCCGTGGAAGTGTTGTAGATGATTCTTCGGACGGCGGAGATTTAACCGAAACCGCACAGGAAACATCGGCTTCGGAAATGAATGAACCGAAATCTGAAAAGAAAGTTAAAACTACTGCCGAAAATAAGAAGTCCGAAGAAATAGACTCAACCTTGATAGTGAATACCAAGTCGAAGAAAATTCATTCATCGACTTGTTCGTATGCGACAAATATGAAGGAAGAAAACAAAGAAATTATTTCTTCAGATAAACTCAATGATTATATAAACAGCGGATACAGTATTTGTATGCGGTGCAATGCGTGTAAATGACGAAACCGAAAATGAAAAATAATAAGAAAATAAACGGAAAGAAAATCATAATGTATATTTCGACGGTTATTGCGTTTTTAAGTGTGGGGTTAATGCTTACTCAATTAAAAATGAGTATGGAACTTCACAGTATTATTTACGCAACTACCGTTCCTTTTACCTCGGTTGCCGAGGATGATTTGAAAGGGGAAAGTCTTGTACAGGAAAATGCCGATAACAAAAACCCAACCGAAAAAACTTATGTAATCAATTTGAGCAGCAAGAAAATTCATCTTCCGGACTGTCAATATGCACAGACTATTGATGAAGAAAACAAGATAACTGTTAAGGTCAAAAATCTTAACGATTACTATCTTTCGGGGTATACATCTTGCACAAAATGCCTTGAACAGTAAAAAATATCGGCATTTTGAACAAAAAATTTTTTCCTAAATATGAACAAAAAATCGCCGAAAATCAACTGATTGAACAAAAAAATAAAATTTTTTTGGTGAAAATGCAAATAACTTTTTCGAAAATGCAAAAAAATTTCTTGCATTTTTGTGTAACATTGTGTAAAATATATAAGAAATCAGTTGTTGAAATTGTATAGACGGAGGCTAATTATGTCTAACAGATTGTTTCAGGGGATAGTTCATCAAATGACCGACTCTATTGACAGAGTTATCGGTGTTGTAGATGAATCGGGAACTGTTATCTCCTGTAGTGAACTCGGAAAAATCGGTGAGGTTATTTCTTCGGAAATTACGACTGTATTTTCGGCAATATCGGAAAATGTTGTAATTGACGGATACACTTATAAATCTTTCGGAACTCATATGCATGCGGATTACGCTGTTTTTGTTTCGGGTGATGACAATCTTGCGGAAAATTATGCTTCCCTTTTGGCAATTTCGCTTTCCAGCATTAAACAGTATTACGATGAAAAATTCGACAGAGGAAACTTCATTAAAAATGTAATTCTCGATAATATTCTTCCCGGCGATATTTATTTGAAAGCCCGTGAACTGAGATTTAACAGCGATGTTTCAAGAGTTGTTTTCCTTATTCGGATGATTGACAAAATAGATGTTTCGATTTTTGAACTTATTCAGGGACTTTTTCCCGACAAGAGCAAGGATTTTGTTATAGATGTAAACGAAACCGATATTGCGTTGATTAAAGAGGTTAACAGCACTATCGAACCGAGAGACCTTGAAAAACTTGCCCGTTCGATTATCGACAGCCTCGGAGCCGAGTTTTATTCACATGTTCTTGTCGGAATCGGAACTACTGTTGACAACATAAAGGATCTTGCCCGTTCTTTCAGAGAGGCTCAGGTTTCTCTTGAAGTCGGAAAGGTTTTTGACACCGAAAAATCCATTGTCAGTTATGATAACCTCGGAATTGCCCGTCTTATTTATCAGCTTCCGACAACTTTGTGTGATATGTTCCTTCGTGAAGTGTTCAAAAGAGGCTCGATAGAAACTCTTGACCAGGAAACACTCTTTACAATTCAGAAATTCTTTGAAAATAACCTTAATGTTTCCGAAACTTCGAGAAGGCTTTTTGTTCACAGAAACACATTGGTTTACCGTCTTGAGAAGATTAAAAAACTTACGGGCCTTGATCTTCGAGAGTTTGACGACGCAATTGTATTCAAGGTTGCTCTTATGGTTAAGAAGTATCTTGACTCAAATCCGATTAAATACTAATTGCGGTAGACAATCAATAAAAACCGACAATATATTGTATATCTTGCATATTTATTTTCGGTGTTTTTGTTCAATGTTACGAATATTGTTAATTTTTCTTAAAAATCGTTACAAGTTGACATATTTATGTTATAATTATAGGCAGTAAATTGGGCTATTTTGCTCGTTACTGCCTTATATTTTTGACTGAACGGGAAAGTGAGGTTGATGAATAAATGATAGAATTTGATAATGTCTCAAAGACATACGATAACGGAACCGAAGCATTGAAAAATGTAAGCTTAAAAATCGAAGACGGCGAATTTGTCTTTATTGTCGGAGCTTCGGGTGCGGGAAAAAGCACATTTCTTAAAATTATGATGCGTGAACAGGTGGCTAATAAAGGCACTGTAATAATAAACGGGTTCAATCTTAATAAAATGAAGAAAAAGCAAATTCCGATGTTCCGCAGAACGCTCGGTATTGTTTTTCAGGATTTCCGATTGATTCCGAAAATGACCGTTTACGATAATGTTGCGTTCGCAATGAGAGTAATCGGCGCAAAAGAAAAAGAAATTCGGAAAAGAGTTCCTTACATATTAAGTCTTGTCGGTCTTTCTTCGAAAGCAAGACAGTATCCGACTCAACTTTCGGGCGGTGAACAGCAGAGAGTTGCTCTTGCCCGTGCATTAGTAAATAATGCGGGACTTATAATCGCCGACGAACCGACCGGAAATATAGACCCGGAAATGTCTTATGAAATTGTTGATTTGCTCAACCATATAAACGCAAGCGGAACAACAATTGTAATGGTAACGCATGAACATAATCTTGTCCGTCATTTCCATCACCGAGTAATTACAATTGACCAGGGTTATGTTGTTTCCGATACGGTGGATGCGGATAAACTGCCGGATGATTATTCCAAATACGAAGCCGAACATCCCTCATCCTTAAAAAAAGCAAAAACCGTCGAAAATAACGAAAAGGCTGAATTTTTGGAAAAGACAAGCAGGGAAGATATTGAAATTCCCGAAGATAAAATTACTTCATATTATGCACCGCCGATGTCCGACAGTGAACTTGAAGATTTCATTTCGAATTACGGCGTTGATGCCGATGATACCGCCGAGGATGATATTGATTATTCGATTTATCTTAACACCTCCGACGGAAAGCAGGGAGGTGCACGGGAATGAAAGGATCTTCTCTTAAATATTTAACAAAAGAAGGTTTTCGCAATGTTTGGGTAAACCGAATGATGTCAATTGCTTCGATTACGGTTCTTATGGCGTGTTTGATAATTATCGGCATCGGCGCAATGGCTTATTTTAACATAAACTCTTTGCTTGATATTGTCGAATCGCAGAATGTTGTTATGGTTTATGTAAACGACGAAGCGAGCGATTTGGAAACTTCGCAACTCAAATTCGATCTTGAAAGTCTTGATAATATTGCAAGTTGCGAGTTTGTTCCGAAAGAGGATGCATTTGAGCGCCAAATCGAGATAATGGGCGGAGATTCCGCACTTTTTGACGGATTTACATCAAGTCCGCTTCCGGATGCATATAAAGTAACGGTTGTTGATTTAGCGGCTTTTTCTCAAACTGTAGAGTCGATAAAAACTCTCGATAATGTTTACAGTGTCCGTGAAAACAGCGATCTTGCATCGAAACTTGTTTCAATAAGGCGGGCGGTAACGATTGTAAGCGCCGGACTTGTGTTAATGCTTTTCCTTGTTGCGCTGTTTATTATTTCGAATACTATCAGAATTACCATGTTCTCAAGGAAACTTGAAATAAACATAATGAAAGCGGTAGGAGCGACAAACGGATTTATACGCTGGCCGTTCTTAATCGAAGGCGTACTGTTGGGTATAATTTCAAGTGTTGTTTCCGTATTGGTTCTTTGGGGATTGTATGAATTGATAATTTATGCGTTCTCATCCGTAATCAGTATGCTCGGATTCAGTTTCGTTCCCTTCCTTTCGTATGTTTGGTATATTTTCGGATCTTATATAGCAATCGGCGTTATAACGGGAAGCTTCGGAAGTATGGTTTCAATGAACAAGTATCTTAAAGAGCAAAGGAGCATCGTTAACAATGAGTAAAATCGGTTTAACGCTCGGCCATAAGATTTTTTCTGTTGTACTTTGTATTGTTATCGTTATTTCAAGCGTTTCTTTTAACGCTTTTGCCGAAAGGGACTTCCAAGCGGAGATTGATGCGCTTGAATCTAAGATAGATGCCAACAATGCAAAAAAAGAGGACAGTCAGAAAACCGTTAACGAACTTAATCAGGAAATTGCGGCTTTGCAAGAACAAATTGATGTTTATAACGCTCAAATTGATTCGCTCAATGCCGAAATAGCGGGATATGATGCGATAATTAATCAATATGAAAGCGAAATCGCAAAACTTGATGAAAGCATAAATCAAACAAATATCGAAATCGAAAAACTCAATCTCCAAATCGAAGATACTTATGAAGTTCTTGCGCAGAGAATGAGAGCTTCATATATGGCGGGTGAGACTTCGACGCTTGAAATTTTACTCGGTGCATCGGATTTCGAATCGTTCCTTACAAGGCTTGAACTTTTAAGCAGCGTTGCCAAGCACGACAATGCTCTTGTTGCGGAACTCAATGAACAAATCGACCGTTCAAACGAACTTGTAGAACAACTTGATTCGCAGAAAAACGAACAGGTTGAAAAGCAGTCGGCAATTGAAAGCGAAAGAGCAAAAATCGTTGAATCGAGAGCACAGGTACAGTCTGCGAGAAATTCGGTTGATGCAAAGCAGACGAAAATCGAGAAAAAAGTTCAGTCTTATAATTCGATTCTTTATAATCTCGATCAGTCTTCCGCAGAATACAGAGCGGAGATGGAAAAAATCAAAAAAGCTCAGGCTGAATACGATAAAACAAAGGCCGACGGAATGACGGGCGGTACAGGTTCGCTCGGTAACGGCGGCGGCACTTCAAGTATCGGCAACTATCCCGTTTCTTCAAAAGGAATGATATGTCCTTTGCAGTATAGTAATGCGTACATTTCCCAACATTACGGAAATAAAGGGCATAAAGGTGTTGATATTTGTACAAGAGGTACAGGCTCTACAATGGGCAAGGAAATCAGAGCGGCGGCAGACGGTACCGTTTATTCCGCCGAAAGCCATTGGAGTTGGGGTCTTAATGTTTATATTGATCACGGAAACGGTGTATATACCCGTTATGCGCATTGCAGTAAAATGATTGTTTCAAAAGGCGATCATGTAAAACAGGGACAGGTTATCGCTTATGTCGGTAATACCGGAAACTCATACGGCGCCCATCTTCATTTTGAGGTTTGGCAAAACGGAACGAGAATAAATCCTGAAAATTGGATTCCTTCGCTTCCCGATTAAATTTGAGGTGTTATAAATGAACAGAAAAATTCCATTGGGTGTTTCTCTTGCGACGACGCTTATTGCGGTTGCGATTACCGTTGCGATTACCATGTCTCTCTCGATGAGAACATACAACAGTCTTATAAAAGATTTGCCCAACAGAGCTCAAATGTATTCTTATATTTCGGAAATTGACAATATCGTTCGTACAAATTACTACGGAACGGTAAACGAAATGCTCTTGAATACCGAACTGTCCGACGGATATGCTTTGGGACTCGGAGATAAATACAGTAAATATCTTACCGCTTCCGAATATGAGACATATAAAAACGAACTTGACGGTGAAAAAGTCGGAATCGGAATAATTGCCTATTATGATGAATCGGAAACGGCGATTTATGCTGCCGAAGTTTCAGAAAATTCGCCTGCGGCACAGAGCGGAATTTCAAAAGGCGATAAAATTATCGAAATTGACGAAGAACCTGTTACGGCATATAATTACAATGAACTTATGGCGAAACTTACGGGCGGAAAACTTACAAGCGTTACCGTAAGGTTTGTCCACGACGGCGTTGAACAGTCTGTAGGTGTTGTTAAAGGCTATACGGCGCAGTCTGTATATTACAGCGTTAACGGTTCGGTCGCTTATATTAAAATCACCGACTTTTATTCCACTACTGCTTCACAGTTGAAAAAAGCGATAAAAGAAGTAAGTAATCAAGGTGCGGTAAGCGTTATTTTCGACCTTCGTTCGACTTCAAACGGAACCGTGGAATATGCGGCAAAAACTTTAGATGTGCTTGTTCCCGTAGCAAGTGAAGGCAGCGGAGCGCTTGCAACCGCCGTAAACAAAGACGGAGAAGTTATTGATACATTTACAGCCGATGCTGACAGCGTATCAATGCAAATGATGGTTCTTGTTAACGGTGAAACATCGGGTGCGGCTGAACTTTTTGCCTGCGATTTGCGGGACTTCGGAAAGGCTCAGATTGTCGGTACGGTAACGGCGGGTAACGGTACAATGCAGAAAGCTTATCAGTTGAGCGACGGCGGAGCGTTGATTCTTACCGTTGCGGAAATAAAGCCTTATGTCAGCTCTTCATATAATACGGTAGGGCTTATACCCGATTATGAAGTTAATCTCGATTCCTCGAAGCAGGTGAAACTTGCAATACTCTCTCAGAGCGAAGATGATCAGTATCAAAAAGCATACAACATTCTTGTGGGAGAAAATTAACATTATATAATTCTTATGCCTCGCATACATTTTAGTATGCGAGGTGTTTTTTTGTGTTTTCGATTTTGAATATAAAACCGGAAGAAAGCAATTTTTTTAAGAGATTGAAAAATCGGTTATCTCCGCCGAATCCTAAAATGGAAAGAATTAACATTGTAGGTGCCGCACCGTTTTATACTCTTGAAATATATGAAAATCAGTGCGGGGAGAACTATGAGAATGTCGCTAAATTACTCGGTTCGTCTGCAAGAGCGGTTATTTTGGCAAAAGGTTTTTCGATAAAAAACACACGGAATTTACATTTGTTTAAGCCGACCGTTTTTCCTAATTTAATGACCGTTAACTGTGCCGAAGAATATTTGAAAAAAATCGGAACCGATAACAGAACCGTTTTCGGAATCAGAGATCTTAGAGGCGCTTTTGCTTCGCATACGGAAAGATTTGTTAACTTTGCCGGAGAAATCAGGGTGTATAGTAAAAATGAAAATATTTACGCTAAAATCAGCGATTTTTTATACGAGAAATACGGTTTGTCTCTTGTTGTTTCGTCAAATGAAAATGTTCTTGAAAAATGTGATTTGATTCTTTCACCGGATAATGATTTTAACCGATTTTTCAATAATTCCGTACTTGTAAAAAAATCGGAAAACAGATGGGATGTGCTAAAAGGCGATGGAATTTGCCTTGATAAAAAATATTCCCGACTCTGTCCCGAGGGAATAGATACTTTACTTTTTGCCGCTGCTTTGTATGAAACCTGTGCGGTAAAAGAATTGCAATTAACAAAGTATGAAAAACTGAACTCGGTGTATGAAAATGTTTTGGTTTTTGGATAAAATTAGTCCTCGGTTCTATTGACAATAATTGATTTTTAACTTATAATATTTATCCGTATATGAGCAAAAAGCCGAAAGGAGTTTTTATAAAATGTTACAGGAAACTTTGCTTAATGCCGAGGGCTATAAACAGTTACAGGAAGAACTTGAAAATCTTAAAACAGAAGGTCGTAAAGAGGCTGCCGAAAAGATTAAAGTCGCAAGAAGTTACGGCGACCTTTCCGAAAACGCCGAATATGATGAGGCAATGAGCGATCAGGCTAAACTTGAAGCTCGAATCAGTGAACTTGAATCAATGCTTAAAAACGCAAAAGTATTTGATGAAAGTTCTATGGGAACCGAAGCAATCCATATCGGTTCAAGTGTTGTTATTACCAATGAAGACGGAATAGATCTTTCATATAAAATCGTCGGTTATGCTCAGGCTGATCCCGATGACGGGAAAATTTCCGATGAATCTCCCGTAGGTAAAGCTCTTTTAGGAAAAAAAGTCGGTGAGAGCGTTCAGGTTGAAGCTCCGATCGGAGTTTTGACTTTTGTCGTTAAGTCGATTTCATAAACAAAAATCAGCGGGCGGCAACTCCGCCCATATTTTTTAATAAAGCGGAAGTGATAATATGGCACAGCAAACAACTAATAACGAAGTTCAGCAGGACTTAAACGAACTTCGTAAAATAAGATATGAAAAACTTAAGGATTTGCAGGAAAACGGCAAAGACCCTTTTCAGATTACCAAATATGATGTAACTCATCACAGTGCGGAAGTTAAAGAGAACTTTGAGTCTCTTGAAGGAAAAAGCGTAACGGTTGCAGGAAGACTTATGTCCAAGCGTGTAATGGGTAAGGCATCTTTTTGTAATATTCAGGACCTCAGCGGTAATATTCAGTCGTATGTAGCAAGAGACTGTGTCGGTGAGGAAGAATATAAAGCGTTTAAGAAAATGGATATCGGCGATATCGTAGGTCTTAAAGGTGAAGTTTTCAAAACCAAGACCGGAGAGATTTCAATTCACGCAACTGCGATCGAACTTCTTTCAAAAAGTCTCCAGATTCTTCCCGAAAAGTACCACGGACTTACAAATACCGATACAAGATACCGCCAAAGATATATTGACCTTATAATGAATTCCGAATCTAAGCAGACATTCATTAACCGTTCGAAAATTATCAGCACTATCCGCCGTTACCTTGACGGACAAGGATTTATGGAAGTTGAAACTCCTATGCTTGTTTCAAATGCGGGCGGTGCTGCCGCAAGACCTTTCGAAACTCACTTCAATGCTCTTGATGAGGATGTTAAACTTAGAATTTCTCTTGAACTTTACCTTAAACGCCTTATTGTAGGCGGACTTGAGAAAGTTTACGAAATCGGAAGAGTTTTCAGAAACGAAGGTCTTGATACAAGACATAACCCCGAATTTACGCTTATGGAGCTTTATCAGGCTTATACCGATTATCACG
>CAZGPE010000032.1:0-13415 GCA_964527585.1 uncultured Eubacteriales bacterium | reverse complement strand
CCTCCGTCATCTTGATTTTGAATTTTTTAATCGGTGCGTGAGCGAATTTGATAATGAGTTCATCAACCGCATCGGTGTATCTGTTTTCCGAAAGCAGTTTGTTTCGGAGTTCATTCAGACTGCCGATGATTACATTTCGCTCATAATTATCAAGTGCCAAATAATATTTTCTTTCTCGCATACGCTGTACCTCCTTTGTGCCTACATTGTAACAGGAGTGATTTAAGATTACGAATGTGCGATTTTATTTTTACGCAAAAAAAGACAGAGCAAAAAGCATTTACGCTTAATACTCTGTCTATACTATTTTTGTTTTTGCCTTTGCAACGCCCATTAGGTTGTTATTTGATGTTTTTCAAATTACTGCCTTATGTGGCGTTAGCATTAAAAAACACTCTTTAAGATTCGCAAAACGATAACCGATAATAATATCGTGAGTGTTTTCGTCAATATCAGTTATACGAAAAATTCGTTTGCACTTAATAAAAGGTAAAATATAGCCTTTTTTAACAGTAAAAAGATTTTGCGTAAGATTTCGAATCTTCTTATCAACAGCGTCATATTGCTGAGTAGCCATTATAATATCGTTATAATAATGCCTATGATATACGAAGAACTCAACACTCTGCTTTTTGAAATTCTTAAAATCTCGGTTGTCCGCATCAACTGTAATTTCGTCAAGAAGAATTAAGCAATTTGAAATATCATAAACCCCCAAATCGTGAAAATCGACTTGATAACAGCCATCACACTCAAAATTTGTTAAGACACGCTTATATTTCGATTTACCTTTACGAATTTTTCGCAATTCCTTTTGAGCTATAGCAGTCAAAACAGTAGTTTTCCCACAACCGGGAACCCCAAAATATAAAGTTAACATAAATAAAATAATAAAAATACACGGGGAACCGAAGCTCCCCGGACAAAACATTAACCACGGATAAGGCGAGTGGCAAGACCGATAACAGCACCTGCTGTCGTAGTATACCCCCTATAGTCCCCCTTATTTTAATAAGTCGCTTCGCTCCGAAAGTGCTTCGCACTCGGTGATTTTCGCTTGCTCTTTTTAACTTTTTGTAACTCTTAACCGTTAAGTCATAGCCGTTCGACTGTTCTGTTTTTTAGCATAATTGAGCGAAAAAATAAAGGTTATATGAATAAGAAAAACTAAGCCCCCCACTATTGTGGGGGGTTAACTTTTTCTAAACCTTTACATTTTCTCTCAATTCTGCATGATTAAAAAACAGGCGAACGGCGATGACTCAAAGGTAAAGAACAAAAACTAAAAAAGGTGCAAGCGAAAATTCAAATTATAAAAAAGGCTCACAGCTCAAATCTAAAGGTAAAGAGCCTAAACAGAAAGTAAGCACTTAAAAAGTGATTACATAAAAAATTCTAACGAAGTAGGTTTTCGGAAGAAAACGGAAAGGAGGAAAATATGGGAGTGAATACTGCCGAATTGTTAATAAAAGAAGTTGAAGAAAAAGTATATTTTCAACTGAAATTAAAAATTGTTGAAATGCTTATCGAAAATCAACATAATGAAAAAGTTGTAGAAGTATTAAAAAAATTACTTGAATACTTAGATAACTAAATTAAAAAATAAAAAAGACCTGCTGACCGAAATCAGCAGGCAACCAAATAACAGGGTTGCGAACCTACCGCAATCCTGTACATAATATACAATATTAAAATTAAAAAGTCAAGAAAAAGGAGTAAAATATTATGATTGATAAAAATTGTTACATAAGAATTGAAAGTGTGAATACTGCCAAAAGATTAATATAAGTAAATACCCTATATAATAAATCACATAAGGCTACACAGATAACTTATAAAGAAACTTTAGATTAAGCATTAGACTATTTATATTTACGGTTAATTAAAATGGAAGAAGAAAGTTAATACTTAATAACGCTCCGAAGTTACCTTTCGGAGCGTTATTTTGTGCAAAACAACGATAAAAAAGTACAACAATATATTGATTATGTATAATTACTTGTGGATTTTGCACAAAGGCTAAATTGATTATCCTCCCGTGTCAAAGTTATATTTTCATAACAAAAACAGCACTGTTTAGAAATCACAGTGCTGTTTTTACGATAGTTTTTATTTACCTGTATTCAAAGATTATTTAAAAATATTATTTAATAATATTTTTTAATGCAATTATTTTTTCGTCATCAGTGTTTGCGAATTTATCAATTGCATATTCAACGGTTTTCGTAAAATTAAGGTCAACAAGTTTACTGTTAAACGGTTTTTCCCCGTACTTTTTCGCAATTTTGTTACCGGATGTCAAAACCGTAATAAGCGTACCGCTTGCCAAAACAGTTCCGAATAAATTTGCCCATTTTCCGTTTTTCATTTTCCTTGCTCCTTTTATTTACATATTTTCACAAATCGGTATAATACTGCCTATATCTTCTAAACAGCCGTTTCCGAGACTTAACACATCGACATTATAAGAACGGCAAAAAGAAATAATATTTTCGCAATCCGAATGTGTTTTTATATTTCCGAAAAAAGCCAATAAATTTTCGGATAATTTTCCGCTTGCTCCGCCGATAAATCCGTAACTGTATCCGTTGAGCCGTACACTCCCCTTTTTCACAAGCAAAGCATCGTATCCGACGCTGTTTAACGAGTTGTAAATCGAAATATCATCGGTAATAAATGCATTTTCGCTTACAGGACACAAAGAACATTTAGTGTATCCTTGATTAACTTTCAGCGGTTTAAGTCCTTTTGTATATTCTTTAAGAGTATTAGAAATATAATTATAATTTCCGATTATATATTCGGAGTTGTTCAGACAGTTCAAGTAACAGTCATTCGGATATTCGGCACTAAGTTCTTCGCTGATATAAACACAATTACATCCGATTTCAGACAGAGAAGTATAAAGACTTTTCTGCGATTTATCAAGCATTACAATGCCGTTCCCGAGATAATTTACCGTTAAATCCGCATGAGTTTTTACAGGCGTTGCGAGATTATTGTTTTCTTGACTTTCCAATAACCTGATTCCCAATTTCGACAATTCGGATTTATATTTCTCAATCATACTGCCGGCAACACATAATTTAACATTGTTTTCCGGCAAATACGGAATTTTCAAAAACTTCATAATCCTTTAATCAGTCCATAATCGCCTGAAAGGCTTGTCTTATATTGCTTACACCGACAACTTCAATATTATCGGTCAATTTATGTTTTATTTTTTCAAGATTATATTTTGGAATAACGCATTTACGAAATCCGAGTTTTGCCGCTTCCCTTATTCTTTGTTCACAGGAATTTACCGCTCTGATTTCACCGCCGAGACCGATTTCTCCGAAAGCAAGTAAATCTTCGGGTACGGCATAATCCTTCAAACTCGAAACAATCGCAAGTGCAACCGAAAGATCGGCGGCAGGTTCATCAATTTTAAGTCCGCCGATTATATTTATATAGCAATCCATATTTCCGATGAAGTACCCTGCTCTTTTTTCCAAAACCGCTATAAGCATAGCCATACGGTTATAATCGAGTCCGGTTGCCATTCTTCTCGGATTGCCGAATCCGGTAGGCGTAACAAGACTTTGCACTTCTGCCATAATAGGACGGGTACCTTCCATAACACAAGCTATACAGCTTCCGGAAGTGTTTTTCGGTTTGCCGGAAATAAGCATCATTGACGGATTGCTTACCTGCGCCAGCCCGACATCCTGCATTTCAAACATACCGATTTCGTTTGTCGATCCGAAACGGTTTTTAACCGCCCTTAAAATTCTGTATGAAAAATTGCGGTCTCCTTCGATATACAAAACAGCGTCAACTATATGCTCAAGAACTTTCGGACCCGCTATATTGCCGTCTTTATTAACATGTCCGACAATTATCATAGGAATGTTGAGAGTTTTTGCCGTTCGCATAAACATATTTGTTGTTTCCCGAACCTGAGTTATACTTCCCGAAGATGACGAAAGTTCTGCGATATTCATTGTTTGAATTGAATCTATCATAACAAGATCGGGTTTTTCAGAAGATATTATTTCGCAAATATACTGCGCATCGGTTTCGCATAAAACCGAAAGGTTTTCAGACTTTACATTCAGTCTTGTTGCACGCAGTTTAATTTGATGCGCCGATTCTTCGCCGGAAACATATAAAATTTTAAGAGATTTTCCGAGATATTCGCAAATTTGCAAAAGTAAAGTTGATTTTCCGATTCCGGGATCGCCGCTTAAAAGCACAATTGACCCCTTAACCAATCCACCGCCGAGAACTCTGTTTAATTCTGTTAATCCGGTATCAAATCTGTGTTCGGTATCCGCAGTTATTTGATTAAGAGAGTAAACTTGACTTCTGTTTCCGGAATTCAAGACGGCTGCCCTGCTTTTCGGTGCACTGGCAACACTTCTCACTTCTTCCTCAAGCGTATCCCATTCTTTACAGTTCGGACATTGACCGAACCATTTTGAGCTCTCATGTCCGCAAGCGGAACAAACATACACAGATTTAATTTTCGGTGCCATAATCAACTTCCTTTATTCAGATAATCAAGAATACCGTTAGCAATTGAAAAAGCCATTTTACGCTGATATTCTTCGTTTTTTAATAATGACAGTTCGTCGCTGTTAGTCATAAAACCGCATTCGACTAAAACTGCGGGCTTTTTTGCGTAATAAAGCAGATAAACACTCTTTCCGCACTTTTTTATTTGTCTTTCATTGTCGTTTTGCAAAAGTGAAACAACACTGTTTTGAATGGAAGATGCCAATTGCATACTTTCCTCATTGTTAGGTGAATAAAAAACCTGCGTCCCCCAATATTGAGAACTGTTGTATGAATTTTGATGAATACTTATAAAAAGGCAGTTTTCATAAGAGTTCATAATCTTCATTCTGTTATGTATATCGGAAACTTTAATTTCCCTCACCGTTTTTGCATCTTCATCATTCACAGAACAATCGGATATTCTGATCATAACTGTTTTTAATCCGTAAGAAGCAAGAAATTCATTAAGAATAGTTGCGATCTGCAAGTTTATATCTTTTTCGTTAGTGCCGTCGATACCGACTGCTCCGCCGTCAATTCCTCCGTGTCCGGCATCAATAATTAAAGTCAATTCATTTGACAAGCCGGAATTTCCCTGAACATTTTCGGCAAAATCAATATCGGAAAATTTGAAAAAAAGAAGTGAAATTATGGCAATTACCAAAGAAAAATAAAAAAATCTACCGACTGTTTTCAATTTATCACACCTTGATTCAGATTTGAAATCAATTCATTAAATAGATATGATAAAAACAATCGAAAATGCAAAAAATCCCCAAAAACAAATAAAAATTTTCGGGGATTTATATTATATCAATCAGTCAATGGGATATGTCCAACCGAATTCATCGTCGATTTTACCCCATTGAATACCGGTAAGAACATCATAAAGATGTTGAGTTACAGGTCCTATTTCGCCGTTATTTATAACTGACTTTTTGTCTTTATAGCAAAGTTCACCGATCGGAGATACAACAGCGGCAGTTCCGCATCCCCAGGCTTCTTCAAGAGAACCGTCATCCATCGCTTTTGAAAGTTCGTCAACACTTAAAAGCCTTTCGCTTACATTATATCCTTCTTTTCTGAGAACTTCAAGACAAGATTTTCTTGTAATTCCGGGAAGAATCGAACCTGAAAGCATGGGAGTTACGATTTCGCCGTTGATTTTGAACATAACATTCATAGCTCCGACTTCTTCGATATATTTTCTCTCAACACCGTCAAGCCAAAGAACCTGAGAATAACCCTTTTGTTCCGCTCTCTCTCCCGCTCTCGTTGATGCAGCATAATTTCCGCCGCATTTTGCAAAACCGGTACCGCCTCTTACCGCACGGACATCTTCATCTTCAATCATTATTTTTACAGGGTTTATGCCTTCTTTATAATAACTGCCGACCGGTGAAGCGATTATAATAAATTTAACATGCTGTGAAGCGTGAACTCCGAGAGATTCATCGTTTCCGAACATAAACGGACGCAAATAAAGTGAGGTTCCCGGTGCATTGGGAGTCCAGTCTTTTTCAACCTCCACAAATTTTGTAAGAGCCTCAAGAGCATCCTGTTCATCAAGAAGCGGAAGACACATTCTTTCAGCGGAATTATTCATTCTGCGAATATTTTCCATAGGTCTGAAAAGTTGAACTTTTCCGTCGGCTTTTCTATATGCTTTTAATCCTTCGAAAATCTCCGAACCGTAATGAAGAACAGTTGATGCGGGATGAATTGAAAGGTTTTCAAAAGGCACTATTCTCGCATCATGCCATCCTTTACCGGCTGTGTAATCCATAATAAACATATGGTCTGTAAAGATTTTTCCGAAACCGAGCGTCGAAGGATCGGGCTTTTCTTTAAGAGTTTGTGATTTTACGATTTTTATGTCCATAAAACTGCCTCCTTGGAGCAATAATTTTACATAAGTGTTTTAGCCATTACAGCTTTGATGGTATGCATACGGTTTTCGGCTTCATCGAAAACAATCGACTGTTCACTTTCAAACACTTCATCGGTAACTTCCATACAGTCAATTCCGAATTTTTCGAAAATCTCTTTGCCTGTTGAAGTCTTAAGATCATGAAACGCCGGAAGACAATGCATAAATCTGCACTGAGCACCCGCAATATCCATAAGTTTTTTATCAACTCTATACGGGGAAAGATCTTTAATACGCTTTTCCCATATTTCAGTCGGTTCGCCCATGGAAACCCAAACATCCGTATATATAACATCCGCACCCATAACGGCTTCAGCGGGATTTTCCGAAAATTCAATACTTGCGCCGCTTGTCAATGCGATTTCTTTACACTTATTTACAAGTTCTTTTTCAGGGAAATATTCTTTAGGCGCACAAGCAACAAAATTCATTCCCATTTTTGCGCATCCGACCATTAAAGAGTTACCCATATTATATCTCGCATCGCCCATATATACAAGTTTTTTTCCTTTAAGTGTGCCGAAATGTTCTTTGATTGTCAAAAAATCCGCAAGAATCTGTGTCGGATGAAATTCGTTTGTAAGACCGTTCCATACCGGTACACCCGCATATTTTGCAAGTTCCTCGACTATTTCCTGACCGAACCCTCTGTATTCAATTGCATCAAACATTCTTCCGAGAACACGGGCGGTATCGGGAATGCTTTCTTTTTTTCCGATTTGCGAACTTTTGGGATCAAGATATACAGCGTGCATTCCCAAATCATTAGCCGCAACTTCAAAAGCGCATCTTGTTCTTGTACTTGTTTTTTCGAAAATTAAAGCTATGTTTTTACCTTCCAAAAGTTTATGAGATGTGCCCGCTTTCTTCTCTTCTTTGAGTTTAGCGGCAAAATCAATAAACTCATTTATTTCTTCAGCGGAAAAATCAAGTAATTTCAAAAAGTTTCTGTTTTTCAACGACATAAAATACTCCTTATACCTCGCAGGCTGTTTTGATAATTTCAATTGCTTTTTTTAATTCGTCAAAAGGAATATTCAGTGCGGGAAGAAGCCTTAATTTGTCTTTTGCACTCAAGCAAAGCACTCCGTTTTCGATACATTTATTTATGACTTCGGAAACCGGTTTAACTGTTTTGACACCTATCATAAGACCCATTCCGCTAACACGCTCGATTCCGCAAGCACCTGAAAGCTGAGCGAAAATATATTCGCTTTTTTCATTAACTTCGCTTAAAAGTTTACTGTCGATACGGTTAATTATGCTTAAAGCGGCTGAACAACTGACCGGGTTTCCGCCGAAAGTCGAACCGTTATCACCGTATGAAAAAATATTTTCGACTTTTTCACCGAGTAAGGTGGCGCCGATAGGCAATCCGCCTGCCAACCCTTTTGCAGTTGATACAATATCGGGTTGGATACAATAGTTCATATAGGAATAAAGTTTTCCGCTTCTTCCGTTTCCGCTTTGCACTTCATCGACAATGAATATTACATCGTTTTCTTCACAGTAAGAATTTATACATTCGACAAAATCTTTGCTTAAAGCTTCAACTCCGCCTTCTCCCTGTATACATTCAATCATAACTGCGGCAATCTTATTGCTTTTTGCGGTATTCAAAAATGCATCGCAATCATTGGCATCAACATATAAAAAGCCGTCTGTCAGCGGAGTAAAGAGTTTATGAAAACACTCTTGACCGGTTGCGGCGAGTGTTGTTAAAGTTCTGCCGTGAAAACTGTTAACAAGGGTTATTATTTTATAATAATCTTCTCCTTTATTCTCACAAGCATATTTTCTTGCGGCTTTTATCGCACATTCATTTGCTTCGGCACCGGAATTCGAAAAGAATACTTTTTTCATTCCGCTTTTTTGACAAAGCGCTTTTGCAAGTAAGGCGCAAGGCTCGGTATAATAAAGATTTGAGGTATGCTGAACTTTATTTATTTGTTCAACAACCGCATTTTTCCATTCTTCATCCCCTATGCCGAAAGATGTAACACCGATACCCGAACCCATATCAATGTATTCTTTACCGTTTGCATCTGTCAATACAGAGCCTTTACCTGAAACGATTTCAACGGGAAACCGTTTATATGTTCCGCTGATATACTGTTCATCCGTTTTAATAATACTCATTTTTTTACACCCGTAACCATAGTACCTGCACCTTCGTTTGTTAAAAGCTCCATAAGAATAGAGTGCGGAACGGTACCGTTCATTATAATTACTTTTTCTACGCCTTTGTTTATCGCTTCGATACAGCAATCAACTTTCGGAATCATACCGCCGGATATTATTCCGTCTTTATAAAGTTTTTCTGCTTGACAAAGATCAATTTCGGGAATTAACGATGAAGGATCATCCTTATCTTTAAGTACACCCGCAATATCGGTCATCATAATAAGTCTTTCGGCACCGAGAGCACCTGAAATATACGCTGCGGCTGTATCGCCGTTTATATTATATGTATTACCTAAGTTATCGCATCCGAGAGTTGAAATTACGGGAATATACCCTTTTTCCAACAAGTCAAGTACAGGCGCTATGTTTATTTTTGAAATTTCACCGACATAACCGAGCTTTTCGTTTTTAGTTTTTGCTTCAATGAGTCTGCCATCCATACCGGAAATTCCCATTGCTTTTCCGCCCTTCATTTCAAGCAGATTAACAAGGGTTTTATTAACCTTTCCCGCAAGTACCATCTGGACAATATCGACGGTTTCTTTATCGGTTACACGAAGCCCGTCTACAAATTCGGGTTCTTTACCGAGTTTATCCATCATATCGTTAATTTCAGGTCCGCCGCCGTGCACTAAAACGATTTTAACACCGATAAGCCATAAAAGAACAATATCTTCCATAACCTGTTGTTTAAGCTGTTCGTTTATCATTGCGTTTCCGCCGTACTTAACAACAACAATTTTTCCGTTATAACGCTTAATATAAGGTAAGGCCGCCGCCAAAACTTCCGCCCTGTCGGAATTTGAAAAATTAAGTTCCATCTCAGCACCCCCGATTAAGTTCTGTAATCGCCGTTAATTTTAACATAATCGTATGTTAAATCGCATCCCCATGCAACGCTTTCATAATCACCGCTGTTAAGATTAACAAGTATATCAATTTCTTTTTCAAGCAAAACTTCTTTTGCTTTTTCCTCGGAAAACGGAATACCCGCTCCGTCTTTACAAACATCAATTATTCCGCATTTGCTTTTGAAAGAAACATCAATTTTATTTACATCTACATCAGCTTTACTGTACCCGATAGCACAAAGAACTCTTCCCCAGTTAGCATCCGCACCGAACATTGCCGCTTTAAGAAGACTTGAACAGATAACGCTTTTTGCAACTGTTTTTGCGGTTTTAACATCCTGTGCACCGGTTACTTTACATTCAAGCAACTTCGTCGCACCTTCCCCGTCTCCTGCGATTTCTCTGCAAAGGTGAACGGTAACGGTGTTGAGTGCTTTCATAAATATTGAAAATTCATCGCCTTCGCTGTCAATAAGCGTGTTTTCCGCCAATCCGTTGGCAAGAACCGTTACCATATCGTTTGTCGAAGTATCTCCGTCAACGCTGAGCATATTAAAAGTATCGGAAATATCACTTGAAAGCGCTTTTTTCAGCATTTCGGGAGTTATAGCGACATCGCTTGTGATAAATACAAGCATAGTAGCCATATCGGGATGAATCATTCCGCTTCCTTTGGCAATTCCGCCTATATGGCAGATTTTTCCGCCGATTTCGAATTCAACCGCAATTTCTTTTGAATGGGTATCAGTTGTCATAATTCCCAACGAAGCGTCTTGAGATCCGTCTATTCTCAGTCCTTTAACAAGTTCGGGAATTCCCGCCTGAATCGGTTCGATTTCAAGAGGCTGTCCGATAACTCCGGTTGAAGCGACAACAACATCTTCAGAAGAAATATTTAGATATTCAGCAACCGATTCGCACATTTTTTCGGCAATTTCGATTCCGTTTGCATTACAGGTATTTGCATTGCCGCTGTTACAAATAATCGCTTGAGCAATACCGTTTTCAATATGCTTTTTTGTAACCGTAAGCGGTGCGCCTTTTACCAAATTAGTAGTATATACCGCCGCCGCACTTGCGGGAACTTCGCTGTAAATCAACGACAAATCTTTTTTATCTCTGTTTTTTCTGATTCCGCAATGGACACCGTTAGCCTTAAATCCTTTTGCGGAACATATTCCGCCTAAAACTGTTTTCATATCTTTCCTCACACAATAAGTCCTGTCGTTTCATCGACACCTAAAACAATATTCATATTTTGTATCGCCGCACCCGAAGCACCTTTACCGAGGTTATCGTATCTTGCGACTAATAAAATCCGTTCTTCGTTTCCGCTGAGTGTTATTTGCATATCATCACGCTTTGAAAGCAACGAAGCTGAAAAGAATCCGTTTTCATCGGCGTTTTCGCAATACTTAACTATCGGATTATTATAATAAGATGCGTATATCTTCTTTATTTCGTCTGTATTTCCTTTTATTTGAGAAGCAAACAAAGGAACCGTTACTTCCATACCTGAATAAAATCTTGAAACTATCGGGCAAAAAACAGGCTCGTTTTTCAAGCCTGTCATTTTAACCATTTCGGGCAAATGTTTATGATTTTGTGAAATCCCGTACATTCTCGGAGCCGAATAAAGCGGATCGGGATTGTCGGATTCATATTCCGCAATCATTTTTTTGCCGCCGCCCGAATATCCCGTTACGGAAAATGCGGTAAGTTCGGCTGTTTCTTTAATTATTCTCGCTTCAACAAGCGGTCTGACCAATGCGATAAATCCGCTTGCATGACATCCCGGATTTGCAATTCTTTTAGATGAAGCGATTTTTTCACGCTGACCGGACAGTTCGGCAAATCCGTATGTCCAATCATTGTTTGTTCTGTGCGCCGTAGATGTGTCGATTATTACCGTTTTATCATTTTCAACAAGCAATACAGCCTCTTTAGCTGCAGCATCCGGAAGACATAAAAAACAAACATCCGCTGAATTTATTGCTTCTTTTCTGTAACCGACATCCTTTCGGTATTCATCAGGTAAAACCGTTAATGAAATATCGTTTCTTTGCGAAAGCCTATCAAAAATTCTTAAGCCGGTTGTACCGGCACTTCCGTCAATAAATACTTTTACCATAGTTACCTCAAAATGTATAATAATGAATAAATATGCAACAATTATACATTTAATATTCATAGATGTCAAGGCGAATATACATAAAAAATGAAAATAAATTCACTTTTTATGTATTATTTTTTCTTAAACTGCTGTTTAAGTCTTAAATCTTTTGAAAGAATTTTTTTACGCAATCTTATTGACTTGGGAGTAATTTCCACAAGTTCATCATCACCGATAAACTCCATTGACTGTTCAAGGCTGAGAGTTGAGTGAGGAACAAGACGCAAAGCATCGTCGGAACCCGAAGCTCTTGTGTTGGTAAGATGCTTGTTTTTACAAACATTGCATACAATATCTTCGCTTTTCGCACATTCTCCGACTATCATTCCCTCATAAACGGGAACACCGGGGCCGACAAAAAGTCTGCCTCTGTCCTGAGTATTGAAAAGTCCGTATGCCGAAGTTTCACCGGTTTCGTGAACTACGATTGAACCACGCTCTCTTGTTTGTATATCACCTTTGTATTCTTCATATCCTGCGAAAAGGTTATTCATTATTCCGTTACCGTTGGTATCGGTCAAAAATTCCGATCTGTATCCGATAAGACCACGGGCGGGAATTCTGAATTCGAGATGGGTCGAACCGCCTTCACGGGTTCCCATATTTTCAAGTTCACCCCGTCTTGAGCCGATTTTCTGCATAACATTTCCGACATATTCTTCGGGAACTTCTATAATGAGCAATTCAATCGGTTCAAGAAGTTTTCCGTTCTCGTATTTTGTGATAACCTGAGGACGAGAAACCTGAAATTCATATCCTTGGCGTCTCATTGTTTCAATCAAAATCGAAAGATGAAGCTCACCTCTTCCGGAAACCTTAAAGCAATCCGTTGAGTCGGTTTCTTCGACTTTCATACTTACATTTGTTTCAACTTCTTTGAAAAGTCTGTCTCTGATATTTCTTGATGTAACGAATTTACCTTCCTGTCCTGCAAACGGGCTGTCGTTTACCATAAAGTTCATTGAAAGTGTAGGTTCATCAATCTTAATAAAAGGAAGCGGTTCGACATTTTCGGGATCGCAAATTGTCTCACCGATGTTCAAATCGGTAATTCCCGATACACAGATAATATCTCCGGCGGCAGCGGAAGAAACCTCAACTCTTTTAAGTCCGTCAAACTGATAAAGTCTTGAGATTTTAACATTTTCAAATGAACCGTCCTGCTTACAAAGGACAACTTTATCGTTTACATTGACTTTACCTCTTTGAACTCTGCCGATACCTATTCTACCGATATAATCGTCATAATCAAGACTTGAGAAAAGGCACTGCAAAGGTTCGTCGACATCTCCCATAGGAGCATCAATTTCGGAAATTATCTTATCAAACAAAGGTCTCATATCGCCCGAACGCACATCGGGATCGAGAGATGCATAACCGTCTCTTGCCGATGCATAAACAACCGGGAATTCAAGCTGATCGTCGTTTGCACCGAGTTCGATAAACAAATCGAGAACTTCGTCGATAACTTCAGCGGGTCTTGCTCCGGGACGGTCGATTTTATTTATGACAACAAGAACTTTTTTCTCAAGTGCAAGAGCTTTTTTCAGAACAAATCTTGTTTGAGGCATACATCCTTCAAAAGCGTCAACAAGCAAAAGCACACCGTCTACCATTGTAAGAATTCGTTCAACTTCACCGCCGAAATCAGCATGGCCGGGAGTGTCGACAATATTGATTTTAATATCATTGTAATGAATTGAAGTGTTTTTGGAGAGGATCGTTATTCCTCTTT
>CAZGPE010000031.1:0-18008 GCA_964527585.1 uncultured Eubacteriales bacterium | reverse complement strand
TCTGTCTGTCTGTCTGTCTGTCTGTCTGTCTGTCTGTCTGTCTGTCTGTCTGTTGGGATTATAGACGGCGAAATTCATAATCACAACTCCTTTCTATGTTAATCGGTCTGTTTTATCTTGTTTTAATGCCCGATATTTTGTAAATGTTTTCCATTATTTCAATATCTTTTTTGTCGGCATTTTTAATTTTTTCGAATTTTTTTCTCGATGCGGGATTAAACATCCTTTGAATAAGACGGATTACCCAAAACATACCGATCAGGAATTTTGCCTTTTCGAGAACGGGATATATGCGTTTCATAACATCATATTTCGGGAAAAGAGAGTTTATGAGCGTTTGAAATTTCGAATGTTGTTTTCCGTCGGAACCCGATATTCCCGAATTGTTGACGGGCGGACCGAGAACGATGAAATTTTCGGTGATTTCAAGAGAACCGTCTTTTTCTTTACCGTCAAACATACACTCGCATACATTTTCGATTTGCCGTGCGAAATCATCAATCGAAAGAATCGAAAACTGCTCTTTTATATAGCCGAAATCGAGATTGTCGGAAAGTTTTTTTCGCATTAAGTAAATATCCGCTGTCGGACGGAAACACGCACCGCCCGTAGTAAAATGTTCCGCTAAATGAGCCATTGTGTAAACATATAAATCGCTGTCGGTCATTTTATATTCGTAATCGGATACTTTAACCGCTCTCTTCCAAACGCCGAGAAAATAACCGTACATATAGTATTCGGGTACAAAAAGCGAATTGTGAAGTTCAACGGTTAAAAACGGTTTTTTCGTATAGACAATGTCTTTTCCGTTGTCTGTGATTTTTTCGAATCCGTGAGAAACGAGAATATCCTGTGCCTTTTTTGTGTCGGTACTTTTAACGATAACATCAATGTCCGACATAAAGCGCAGTTCTTCCGAAGGATACAGTTTTTTCAAATGAGAACCTTTCAAAAACATAAAATCAATTTTTTCATTTGAAAAATCGGCTCTTATTTTATCACATTCGGCTTGCTGTGTCATTTGTCGCACGGTAAGAGCGCGGTAGGATTTTTCGAGTTTTTCTTTGTAGGGGAATTCCTGATTTTCGAAAATTTTATATCCGATTGCCTGTAAAGAATTTCTGAAAATCAGTTGCGTAAGCAAAGAAGCGTTTATTTCAGGAGTAACAGGCGGTACGGGGCGTGAATTGATAACCGCCGATACCGCTTTTAGCAAATATTCTTTTGCCGCTGTAAGTTCTGACATATATTGCTCCTTATATAAACAGTCCGTTTAAGAATTTAGTGATGTTTTCGGCATTTATAAGCGCATTAAAGACACATTCATCTGTTAAAATGCCGATGTTTTCTTCCGAATATTCAAATTGCTTGGAAATATATTTCGTAGAGAAGATTCTTTCGGAAAAGTCAAATGCTTTTGAAATTCGGTATTGAGAAAAATCGAAGATTATTTGGAAAATCAGTAACATTACACAGAATTTCAAATGAACATCGGGCTCGAAATCAAAGGCGGTTTTAACAAAGTGCCTGAATATAAAATAGGAAAACTCTTTTTCGTATTCGTGTTTTCTTAATTGTAAGATTGATTTGAAATCTTCTTTAAGAGCGGCAAATCCGAGAGTTTCGGCAACTGCGGTTTGTTCTTCCCATATATTATCGAACGGTTCGCACTCACGCATTATTTCGATACATTCTTCAAAAAAGCGTTTGTTTGAACATTCACGGTTAATGCCGCCGTTTTCGGTGAGAAGAAAACAGTTTTCGATTCTTTTGTCAAGAGGTAAACTTCGCTCGGAAACGGTTTCGAAGAGTTTTTCTCTTAATGAAAAAACACTGCCGCATATTTGCGGATCGGTTTTATCATCGGAGATTTCATCGTTTTCGTAAGTGATATATTCGACGGGATTTTCGCCTTCGAATAAAAGTCTTACGCTTTCTTCACAGCAAAGACCTACTCCTTCGTCTTTGTAATCGCCGTACCATTCGTAAAATCTCGGATGTTCTTTGCAGATTTCACATAAACTTTCTTCTCCGCAGGTGAGAATCATTTCGCAAAGTCCGTTTTCGCAAAGAAAAGGACAGCGTTCGTCATCGGTGAGAATAAAATGAGGCTGAGTATCGGTGCCGATGTTTTGTTTCAACTTTTCAAAAAGTTTTCCGTCGGGGTTTTGATATTTTTCGTATGTTTTTAAGTCAATATCAATTTCCCATCCGATACAGCAACTGTCGGTGCATTTGTCGGCAATACAGCGGAAACTGTCATAAAAATCGGGCTTTGTAATTTTCATGTTTATTCGGAGAGGTACGCTTCCGCTTTCAAAAGAGTAGCTTTAACTCTGTAAGAAGTGATTACGATTTTAATTCTGTCGGCTTTTTTAGGCCTTTTGAAAGTGATGATTTTCTTATATCCGATAACGGTGTTTTTGGAAATCTTTCTCCATCTTCCTCGTCTTTCGGCGTAAACCGAGAAACTTTCGATTTGCTGTCCCGTTGCGATATTCTCCTGAAGAACGAGAGAATCGAATTTAGAGCCTTTGGGCAAGTCGATTATGATTTCCGGTTTTGCATCTGTGCTTTGCGCCTGCCAGAAAAGTGAGTCATCGCTTGAGGTTATGTTGTTTGCGTCTTTTGAGTTTGAAGAAGTATGTACCTGAGCGTTTTCGATAAGGTTTTTCGGGAAGCGTCTTTTGAGGTAACGGTTAAAGTTATCGAGTAAAAGTTCGTCCGTGCGGAAGATTTTTCCCGTTTTATCGGGCGGAATGTTGAGCAGGAGAGTGGAGTTGTTTCCTACCGAACTGAGATAAATCTCGGTTAGTTTTTTAATTGATTTCTGTTTGAAGTCCTCACTCTCATGGTAAAACCAACCCGGTCTTATAGAAACATCGACTTCTGCGGGATACCAAACCAGTTCTTCTGCATCACGGATGGCTTTTCTCGACCCCATATCCATAATCATTTGGCTGTGGCTTTTTCTGAATTTTTTGTTATCTTCTTTTTGCGAGCGCTCTGCGGTGAATTCGTTAATCGCATAGTAACTCGGAACAACACTCCATTCGCTTTCCCGTCCGACACCCGCTTCGTTACCTACCCAACGGACATCGGGTCCGCAAATGTTGATAACGGCATTGGGCTGAAGTTCACGCATAACTTTATAGTAGCCTTGCCAATCGTATTGCTGTACTTTACCGTTTTGACCTTCTCCGCACGCACCGTCAAGCCAAATGCAGAAAATATCTCCGTAATTTGTCAGCAGTTCACGAAGCTGGTTTTTGTAATATTCGTTGTATTCTTCGCCTTTTCCGTAGCGTTCATCGTGTCTGTCCCACGGGGAGAGATAAATGCCGAATTTTAATCCGTGTTTTCTGCAAGCGTCGGAAACTTCTCTTACAACATCGCCTTTTCCGTCTCTGAAGGGACTTGCCTTTACAGAGTAATCGGTATATTCGCTCGGCCACAGGCAAAAACCGTCGTGGTGTTTGCAGGTTAACAAAAGTGCGGTCATACCGCCGTTTTTAATTGCTTTTACCCATTGTTCCGCATCAAAATCGGTAGGATTGAAAAGCGAAGGAGAATCCGTTCCGTCGCCCCATTCTTTATCGGTAAAAGTATTCATTCCGAAATGGCAAAAAGCATAGAATTCCAACTTTTGCCAATCGAGTTGCCGTTTTGTCGGCACAACCTGTGCCGCACGCTCGTATATTTCAGACATATTCACACCTGCTTCATCTATATTAGAGAAAGTATATCACATACGGTAATTCATTTCAATCAGTTTTTTGCTTTATTCAAAGCGTTTTTTTAACAAAAACATTGAGAAAACTATTGCAATTCGGCACAGCGTATGATAAACTTGTATCAAATTATGTATCACGATACGAATTACGATTTGATTTTTAAGAAACGGATGGAAAATGGGTAAGAAAGAAACAGTTGAAAATTTCGGCAAAAAGCAGGAATTGATATACTGCGCTGCGGAACTTTTTGTAAAAAAAGGCTTCACCGCAACGACAACCCGTGAAATCGCTTCGGCGGCGGGAACGAATATCGCTCTGCTTAACAGAACGCTCGGAACGAAAGAGGAAATACTTTGCACGCTGGTGGCTTTCGTGTTGGAAAGTCAGTTTGAAACGGCAAAGAAAATGGTTGACGGTTTAACCGACGATCCGATTTTATATTATGCGGTCGAAACGACTCTGCAACTGCATATTGCGGAACTTAACGAAAACATCCGTGATTTGTACTCAGCGTCATATTCGCTTGCGAAAACTTCGGATATAATTCAGCATAACATTACCGATAAACTCGAAAAAATATTCGGTAATCATCTTCCCGATCTCGAAACGAAGGATTTTTACGAACTTGAAATCGCATCGGGCGGAATAATGCGAAGTTTTATGACAAGACCTTGTGATATGTATTTTACGATGGAGCGAAAAACGAGACGCTTTTTGGAAACGACTTTCAAGGTTTACGATGTGCCGCAGGAGAAAATTTCTCAGGCAATTGAGTTCGTTAAACAGTTCGATTTCCAAAGCGTTGCTCAAAAGACTCTCGAGTCGATGCTCACTGCTTTGAAACATCGTTTGATACAAGAAAACAGCGATCAAAGTTAATTTATTGGTCGGATTAAGCGAACATTTCTATCTATATATAAGCGGTTAAAATTTATTTGAAATATAAATTTGAAAAAGGAGAATTTTTATGAAAAAGATTCACAAAAAATTTTTCGGAATTTTACTCTGTGCGGTTTTGATACTGACAGCGATTCCGATGTATGCGTTTGCGCTGCCGTCAACGGGGCGTGAAGAGGACTATATTTATGTCAATGCCGTTAAAGTAACGCATGAGAACGCATCCGATGTTCTTTCTGACGGCACGGTATCCTACGATGAAGAGACAAATACTCTCACTCTTAATAACGCTAACCTTACCGTATCGAAATCTTTAGGTTCGGGCGAATCTTCGCATATAATAGTAACCGACGGGTCGTTGAATATAAATCTTGTCGGAAAAAGTACAATTACTACGGATAGAACGACACGCACTACCGGTATTTATACCGACGGAGATTTGTCTGTTTCGGGAAGCGGCGAATTGGAAATTTTAATGTGCTCAGGCGGTTTTCCAACCCACGAGAGTTACGGAATAACTACAGAACATTTAACCGTAAGCAAGGCGAAACTCACGGTTAAACCTGCCGATTCATCAAATATTCGTGAAAACTTAATCGAAACTTCGTTCGGAATCGGCGCTTATAGAGGTATGGAAGTAAAAGACGGTGCTGTAATTGAAAGTGTAGGCGCAAAAGTAAAACCCGGTTTCAATCATGAATCTACGGGAATTTATGTCAGTCAAGGCGATTTCGTAATCGAAAACGCAACGGTTACCGCTACGGGCGGTGAAGCAGGCAACTTATCCGATTCCGGAGAAATAACCACCGAGGAGGCAATCGTTGCCAGTTACGGTGTTTGTTGTTATAACGGTTCGGTTAAAGTTACCGAAAACGGAAAACTTGACGCAACCGGCTCAAAAGCAATCGGGAATTATCCCTTCAGCATAGGAATTGCCATAACAGAAGGCGATTTAGAAATAAACAACGGAACCGTTTATGCCGAAAGTTCGGATGTTAAATCCGATCTTAATTCAACTTCAAATGCGATTGATATTGAAATCGGCAATTTTATCGTTGACGGCTATTCGTCGGTTGTCTATGCAAAAACAGGAAAAAGCGAATCTGTAAAAAAAGCTTATAATACTGCGGTGAATGTTTTAGCGGGAGATATTTATATAAAAGCCGGTTATGTTGAAGCGGTTGCAGGCGAAAGTATAGGCGGTGAAAAAACCGTAAACTATGCGTTGCGTTCAAGGAGCGATACTCACAGCGACGATTGTGTCGACGGAAAAATCAATATTACCTGTGATGAAATAAAAGTCGATGAGAAGAATATCAGCCGAAATTTCCTTGCGACAAAAGTTGTACTTAAGGCTCCGAACGGTATAGCGGTTTATGCCGAAAACGAAATAACGGTAAGCGATAACCTGACTTTCGTTAAACCCGAAGACTGTTCATTTGATACCGATAAAACTACGGTATTGAATTCGGAAGGAAATTCCGCAACCGAAGTCGAAATCGCTCCCTTGACATACACTGTCAGAGTTAAAGGCTTGAGTGCAACACTCGCAATTCCCGTTCCCGCAGGCAAGTCGTTAAACGAGGTTTATTGCTCGGTGTTGGGGGTTGACGATTTTTCGGAGTATTTGAATGCTCATAAGAAAACCGGATTTTTGATTGACGGTTGGTATACCGATTCCGACTGTACTGCCGGAAACGAATACGATTTCAATTCGAAAGTTACGGAAGATATAACGGTTTACGGAACTTGGAAAGATGAGTTGTTTATAAATGTAACGCAAACTCAAGGCGGAAATACTTCGGTTGACAAGACCTCAACTGTTTGCGGTAAAAAAGTAACAATAACCGCACAGCCGGACGAAAACAAAGAGGTTGATAAAGTAAGCGTTCTCGATGCCGCCGGAAATGCCGTTGCGGTAACGCAAAACAGCGACGGAACATATTTGTTTGTTCAGCCCGCAACCGATGTAACGGTAAGCGTAACTTACAAAGATAAACCCGTAACACCGATTGATAATAACAACGGATCGAATTCGAATGTCGATATTCCCAAGACGGGCGGAAACAGTGATGTTTCTCTTTATCTTGTAATGATGCTTGTAAGCGGTGTGTGTGCACTTGCCGTTATCACAAACACAAAGAGAAAAAGAACAAATTAAAAACTCTCCTTAAACAAATAAATTAAGCCTGCACCTTCGGGTGCAGGCTTTGTTTTATATTATGTTTTTCATTTCTTGCGGCATATCTTTTTCGAATTCGAGAATTTCGTTTGTTACGGGATGGGTAAATTTACAGTAGCAACAATGCAGAGCCTGATGTGAGATTCGTTCATCGGGTTTTCCGTACATTGTGTCTCCGACAAGAGCTGCGGAAAGATGTGAAAAGTGAACTCTTATCTGATGAGTTCTTCCTGTTTCGAGATGAATTCTCAAAAGCGTGTTTTCTCCGTCTGTTTTAATCGCCTTCCAATGAGTAACCGCTTTTTCGCCTCTCGGGTCAACTGTTCTTACGGTGATTATCGGATCGGGGCGGAAGATAGGAGCGTCGATTGTGCCTTCCCCATGAAAAACTCCCGAAGCGATTGCAAGATATTCTTTATAAATTTTGCCCGAAAGTTTCGAAGCGCTGTATCGGTTTAAGGCACATACCATAAGTCCCGAAGTGCCTTTGTCAAGTCTGCCTACCGCACGGAAAACCGACGGTTTATTTTCTTTTTTCAAGTGAAAAGCGACGGCGTTTGATAATGTGTCGGCAAGGTGATTATGACTTTCGTGGACGGCAAGCATAGCCGGTTTGTTAATTACCATTATGTCATCATCTTCATATAAAATGTCCAAGGGCATTTCAACGGGTATCGAAACGCTTTCGGAGTTATCCGGCGGCATATTTATTTCGAGTGTGTCTCCCGATTTTACACGGTCGATTGTCCGTATATGCTGTGAATTGAGCATTAACCCGTCGGGTGATTGTTTTAATTTTGTGGTAAGGCGGTGCGAATAGCCGTACCTTTTGAGCAGTTCGATTACTTTTTTACCGTCATCGTTTTGTTCGATTTTATATGTTATTTTTCTCCCCATTTTCCGTTCCTTTAATTATTTCTTCTGCCGATGCTACAAGAGATTTTTGTGAATTTTCACATTCTTCGTTTATAACTTTATAAAGAAGTTTTTGTAAAATTTCCTGTATGTTTTTGCCTTCTTTGACGCCGAGTTTTTTTAAGATGTTTCCGTTGATTTTCAAATCTTTAAGAGAAAAACATTCTTCGTTTTTCAGTATTTCTTCAAGGAAAATTTGCATATTTTCAAGTTTAATATCGTGCGAGTGAGGGTTTGCTTTGGCAAGGCAGTCCGCACGGCGAATTTTGATAAAAGCGCTGTAATTTTCAACACCGATTTCGCAAAGCATAAGTTTGGCTTGCTGTTTGGTTACGGGACAGCGGTCGGAATGAATAGCGACAAGACGGGAAACCGTGTTAACGGTTTTATTGTCGTACCGCATCCGTTTGAGAATATCAAAGGTCAGTTTTTCACCGATTAAGGCGTGTCCTTTGAAATGGTCAACCGAATTTTCATCCGTTTTTTTGCAAATCGGCTTTGCTATGTCATGAAAAAACATCGCAAGTTTGAGTTTTTCGCTGTTTTCGATAAATCCGAGAGCGCAAAGCGTATGTTCCGCAACATCGTAAATGTGGTACGGGGTGTTTTGTTTACAGCCGAAAAGTGCCGAAATTTCGGGAATAAAGATTTCTATAACTTCGTGATATTCCGCAATGATTTTCGGTGCGTTTTTTCCGCAAACGAGTTTTGTGAATTCATCTCGGATCCGCTCGGTTGCTATGTTTTTCAGTAAATCTTTTTCGGATTTGATTGCATCTGCCGTCTCTTTTTCTATTTCAAAGCCCAACACGGCGGAAAATCTAAGCGCCCTCATAATTCTCAGGGCGTCTTCACGAAAACGCTTTTTCGCATCTCCGACACAGCGTATAACCTTGTTTTCTATGTCGTTTATACCGCCGAAAACATCTATCAGCCCGTCATCTTCGTTATAACAAAGCGTATTGACCGTAAAATCACGGCGGGCAAGGTCATCTTTCAGGTTTCGGGAAAAACTGACGGTTTTCGGACGGCGGTTATCGAGATAATCTCCGTCGATTCGGTAAGTTGTGATTTCAAACGGCTCTTTGTCGATTATAACCGTAACGGTGCCGTGTTTTATTCCGTTTTCGATGATTCGGTAATTCGAAAAGACCTTTTTTGTTTCTTCGGGCAGGGCGGAAGTCGTAATGTCAAAATCGTTTGCGGGAATTCCCATAACGGTATCACGCACACAGCCGCCGACGGCATAAGCTTCAAAACCGTTATCTTTTAACAGTTTGATTATTTTATTAACTTTTTCCGGTAAAGAAAAATACATATTTCACCTGTAAAAACAATGTTGGCGTTTTATAAATCCGCTGTTAATATATTTTAATATATTTTTCCCTTCTTGTAAACCGATACTGATTTACGGGTATTGTGTTTAATCGGATAATAGTGTAAAATAATACGGAAAAATAATGTCAGAGGTAATAAAAACAATGGAAACACCGAGATTGAAAAGGATAAACGAATTAGCACACAAAGAAAAAGAAACGGGACTTACGCCCGAAGAAAAACAGGAGCAGGCACGCCTGAGAAGTGAATATGTTGCGGCGTTTAAGAAGAATCTTGTAGCACAGCTTGAAAACACATATATTGTTGATGAAGAGGGCAACAAAAGAAAAGTTCGGAGAAAAGACAGTGGAAAAAATTAAACTCGGCAGATACCGTCATTATAAAGGGAAAGAATATCGGGTTTTGTTTATTGCGACCGACAGTGAAGATTTAAGCGAAAAAGTCGTTTATAAAGCGCTGTACGGCGAAGGCGAAATTTGGGTTCGTCCGTTATCAATGTGGAATGATACGGTTTATGACGAAAACGCAAATGCCGTAAAGAGATTTGAGTTTATCTCGGAGTAACGAAAACGCTCTTTTCAAAGGGCGCATATATTCAATAAAACTTGACTAAACCGCAATCGAGAGTGTAAAATATATTGCGGTTTATTATTTATTTAAGGATGGCTGAACACATGGCAAAAAAAGCGGCATATACGGAAGAAAGTATATCTCAGTTAAAAGGCGCCGACAGGGTTCGTTTAAGACCTGCGGTTATTTTCGGTTCCGACGGAATCGAGGGCTGTCAGCATGCGGTATTTGAAATTCTTTCGAACTCGATTGACGAGGCGAGAGAGGGATACGGCAAGGAGATCACCGTAACGAGATTTCTTGACGGTTCGATTGAAGTCCTTGACCACGGCAGAGGTATGCCTATGGACTATAACGAAAAAGAAGAACGCTATAACTGGGAACTTCTTTTTTGCGAAATGTATGCCGGAAGTAAATACAATACCAACAGCGGCGGAACTTACGAATACTCTTTGGGACTTAACGGTTTGGGCCTTTGTGCGACTCAGTATGCATCCGAATATATGCAGGCGGAAATTCATAAAAACGGTTTTTGTTATAAAATGAATTTCGAACACGGCGAGCCGGTGGGTGAACTTGTGAAAGAACCGTATTCGAAAAAAGATACGGGAACGAGAATACGCTGGAAGCCCGACTTGAAAGTATTCACCGATATTGATATTCCTCTTGAATACTATCAGGAAACAATTAAGCGTCAGTCCGTTGTAAACGAGGGCGTTCGTTTCATACTCAAGGATCAGATAACGGGAAATACATTTGAAAAATACGAATATATTTACGAAAACGGAATAACCGACTATGTTAAGGAAATTGTCGGTGAAAACGCATTTTCTTCGATTGAGTTCTGGCAGGCCGAACGAAAAGGTAAAGACAGAGCCGATATGCCCGAATATAAAGTTAAAATGAATGTGGCTTTGTGCTTTTCGAATAAGGTGCAGTTTAAGGAATACTATCATAACTCAAGTTTCCTCGAATACGGCGGCGCACCCGAAAAAGCGGTTAAAAGTGCATTTGTTTCTCAAATCGACTCATACCTTAAATCTAACGGTAAATATCTTAAATCCGATGCCAAAATTACATTCCAAGATGTCGAGGACTGCCTTGTTCTCGTAATTTCATCGTTTTCGACTCAAACTTCTTATGAGAACCAAATAAAAAAGGCGATAACCAATAAATTTATTCAGGAAGCTATGACCGAATTCTTAAAGCATAGCCTTGAAGTCTATTTTATCGAAAATAAAATAGAAGCGGATAAGATTGCCGAACAGGTGCTTATAAATATGCGTTCGAGGATTAAAGCCGAAAGCACAAGACTTAATATTAAAAAGACTCTTCAGTCAAGTAACAGTATGACCGACCGAATCGAGAAATTTGTCGACTGCCGTTCGAAAGATGTCAACGAAAGAGAAATTTTTATCGTTGAGGGTGATTCTGCTCTCGGCGCTTGTAAGCAGGCGAGAGATTCGGCGTTTCAGGCGATAATGCCCGTAAGAGGTAAGATTTTGAATTGTCTTAAAGCCGAATATCCCAAGATTTTCAAATCCGAAATCATAACCGATTTAATTAAGGTGCTCGGTTGCGGAGTCGAAGTCAGCACTAAAGCGAATAAAAATCTTTCGCTTTTCAGTATGGAAAATCTTCGCTGGAGCAAAGTTATAATTTGTACCGATGCCGATGTTGACGGATTCCAGATCAGAACGCTTATTCTTACTATGATTTACAGACTTATGCCGACTCTTATAAAAGAAGGCAAAGTATTTATTGCGGAATCTCCGCTTTACGAAATAAACTGTAAAGACGAAACATGGTTCTGCTATACCGAAAAAGAAAAAGCACAGGCTCTTGAGGAAATCGGAAACAAAAAATATACCGTTCAGCGTTCTAAAGGTCTCGGTGAAAACGAACCCGAAATGATGTGGATGACGACAATGAATCCGAAAACACGCCGATTGATTAAAGTCGAACCCGATTATAATCCCGAAGCGGTTGCGGAAAAATTCGACTTGCTTTTGGGCGACAATCTTCAGGGAAGAAAAGACTACATTGCCGAAAACGGTTATCAGTATATTGATATGACAGATTTGTCATAAGAATTTCAGGAGAAAACAAAATGGCTAAGAAAAAGAAAACCGAAATCTCCCATAACGATGATGAATTGAATATAAATGCGCATATTTCCGGTGCGGGTGATGTTGTTCATCAAAACATTATAGACACTCTTGAGGTAAATTATATGCCTTATGCGATGAGTGTTATAATGTCCCGTGCGATACCCGAAATCGACGGTTTCAAACCGTCCCACAGAAAATTGCTTTATACAATGTATAAAATGGGATTGCTTAACGGCCCGACAATAAAAAGCGCAAATATCGTCGGACGCACAATGCAGTTAAACCCTCACGGTGATGCGGCGATTTACGAAACAATGATCAGACTTGCCCGTGGTAACGAAAGTTTGCTTCATCCTTATGTTGAGTCTAAAGGTAACTTCGGTAAGTCGTATTCGAAAAATATGCAATATGCGGCTTCAAGATACACAGAAGCGAAACTCGCTCCGATTGCAGCCGAACTTTTCAGAGATATTGACAAAGATACAGTTGATTTTGTCCCCAACTACGACAATTCAATGGAAGAGCCTACGCTTTTTCCCGTAACATTTCCTTCGGTGCTTGTTAATGCCAATATGGGTATTGCCGTAGGTATGGCGTCGAATATATGCTCGTTTAATCTCGGAGAAATTTGTAACACGACAATTGAATTGATTAAAGATCCCGATGCGGATATAATGGAAACGCTCAAAGCTCCCGATTTTATCGGCGGCGGACAAATCATTTACGATGAAGCCCTTATGCGTGAAATTTACCGTACAGGCAGAGGCAGTTTCAAACTCCGTGCGAAGTATAATTACGATAAATCGTCAAACTGTATTGATATTTACGAAATTCCGGCAACAACGACAAGTGAAGCGATTATTGATAAAATCATCGACCTTGCAAAAGCCGGAAAGGTAAAGGAAATATCCGACATCCGTGATGAAACCGATAAAAAAGGTCTTAAAATCACAATCGACTTGAAGCGTGGAACAGATGCCGATAAGTTGATGAAGAAACTGTATAAAAGCACTCCGCTTGAGGATTCGTTCGGATGTAACTTTAATGTTCTTATTGCCGGAACGCCTCAGGTTTTAGGCGTAAGAAGTCTTTTGCTTGAGTGGATTGCGTTCCGAACACAGTGTGTAAACAGAAGAGTTTATTTTGACCTTTCGAAAGCCAAAGACCGACTTCATTTGCTTGAAGGATTGCAGAAAATACTTCTCGATATTGATAAGGCGATTAAGATTATCCGTTCTACCGATGAAGAACAGGAAGTTGTTCCCAACTTAATGATAGGTTTCGGAATTGATAAAATTCAAGCCGAATATGTTGCCGAAATCAAATTGCGCCATCTTAACCGTGAGTATATCTTAAAGAGAACGGCGGATATTGAACAGTTGAGAAAAGATATTGAAGATATGGAAGATATTCTTTCTTCAAAATCGAGAGTTAAAAAGATAATCATTTCCGAACTCAAAGAGGTTATCGAAAAATATGATAAACCTCGCAGAACCGAGATCATCTTTGCCGATTCCGAAGAAGTCGAAGAGGAAATCGAAGAAGTCCCCGATTATCCCGTTACGGTTTTCTTTACCAAAGAGGGATATTTCAAAAAGATTACTCCTCAGTCTTTGCGTATGAGCGGTGAGCAAAAACTCAAAGAAGGCGATGAAATTGTTCAAACGGTAGAGACAACAAACAATACCGACTTACTCTTCTTTACGGATAAATGTCAGGTGTATAAGGCGAAAGCCTCCGACTTTGCCGATACAAAAGCAAGTGTTCTCGGAGACTTTGTCGCTTCCGCACTTGGAATGGACAAGGAAGAATCTGCGGTTTATATGACTGTAACCGGAGATTATAAAGGATATATGCTCTTTTTCTTCGAAAACGGAAAAGTCGCAAAAGTAGATTTAAGTGCTTATGAGACGAAAACAAACAGAAAGAAACTCATTAAAGCGTATTCCGATAAATTCCCGATTGTAGCGGTTAAATTCATTAAAGAAGACTGTGAACTTGTACTTAAATCGACTTCGGGAAGAATACTTTTGCTTAATACCGGCGCAATTTCGCCTAAAACAACAAAAGATACCCAAGGTGTAGGCGTAATGACTCAAAAGAAAAATCACAGACTTGAGAGTGTGTGCGATTTCAAAGAGGATATGTTCGTTAAACCCGCAAGATACAGGACAAGAACTTTGCCTGCCACAGGGTCTACACTTTCCGCAGAAGATACGGGTGAGCAGTTAAGTTTAATATAATGAGTTTAATATATTAACATCAAAAAGGGCAGTTGCTTTTGACGGCAACTGCCCTTTTAACTGTAAAAAAATCCCCCGCTTGAACTTCAAGCAGGGGGAAGGGTTATTATTTTTCGATGATAAAGCCTTCGGCTTCACGCTTCTGAGCCAACTGTTCGAGCATTTCTTTTTTCTTGTTGCCCGAAATTTTGTAGAAGAACATCGGAATTGCACAAAGCAACAAACTTACTCCGGGAACGATGGAAACGAGTGAGAACATTGCGAAGCGAGAACTTAACGCAAGATCCGTTGCCGCAACGATAGCGGTTGAGCTGTACATATTTTCGGGTTCAATACCGATAAACATATACATAATAACAATACCGGATGTTGCAAGAGCGTTACCGAGTTTGTTAACAAATCCCTGACAAGCGGAACCGAGAGCGTTGTCTCTGAAACCTGTTTTGAGTTCCATATAGTCAAGACAGTCGCCTATCATAGCGTACGAAATAACATTGAGAACGCCGAGCGGTATACATGAAATCAAAATGAACGGGATACAAATGTAAAGGTTCATTGTAAACCAGCCGATAAGTGTTGTGAAAATGCTTGCTACGAAACCGAGAAGGCAGGTAACGATAACGATTTTCTTGTAGTCGAATTTCTTCATAAGAACGGGCATAAACAACATTGCACCGAACATACCTACAATAGCACAAACCTGGAAAATTGTTTTTACTGTCGAAACGCTTGCATCAATGGCAGCCACACGCTCGGCATCGGTAAGACCGTTAAGATCGGGTCCGATATAGAAAGCGTATCTCGCAACATGAACGGCAGCAGCCTGAATCATATATCTGCCGGAAGAGAGAATACCCATTGCGATTACAAGCATAAGAGGTTTGCATTTGAAAATTCTCGAAAGCTGAGAAGGTTCGCCGGGCTGTCTTTTTCTGTCGGGAATGATAACCCTTTCTTTAACTTTGAAATATGACTGAGCATAAAGCACAATACCGATTGCAACGGTAATAATCGCCATAATCAAATATTTCTTTTTGTTGTATTCGAGTCCGTCCGATGTTCCGAGAATTTTCGGAAGAGTAAGACCGATAACAAGGAAAAGAATTTCGGGAATTGCCGAACCTACACCGTTGAATGTTCTGCCGTTTGAAATAACGCTGCCTCTTTCTTCGGCATCGGGAGTAAGTACATTAGGAAGGCTCCAGAAAGGAACATCCGCCATTGTGTAAATCATACCCCAAGCGACATAAACGATTGCGGAATAAATCATAAGAGATGTCTTGTCGAGATCGGGGCTTAAATACATAAGTATTGTAAGAATTCCGATCGGGATTGCCGCATAAATTATGTACGGTCTCATCTTGCCTCGTTTTGTTGTGTGGCGGTCAACGATTATTCCCATAAGCGGATCGTTGATTGCGTCCCACACTCTTGCCAAGAGCATCAAAAGTAAAACAAACATAGGTGCAAGCTGAAGAACATTAAGGTAATAGTCGCTGATGTAACTTGACATCATAGCATAAATCATACCTTGTCCCAAAGCTGCAAAGCAAAAAGAATACTTTTCTTTTTTGCCAAGGTAATTTTTTTGTTGCATAGTTTTCTCCTATCCCTTTATTAGTAGAATATTATAATTATACAATAAAAAGCGGAAAAATGCTCTAATTAAGTTTTGTTTTTCGGTAGAAAAACAAGGGAGTTATTTGTGCAATTTGACTAAAAACGAGAAAACGGATGTTCAAAAAAGCAAATACTTTTTTTCGGACATACGGAATACTTGCTCGGCAATGTTTTTGCTTTCTATTATAATATATAGAAGGCGCACTCTTTTTTTATAAAATTTTTTCTTGACTTAACTGTCTGTTTGTGTTATATTACTTGTACCTCTGAAAGAGGGTTCTTTTTTTGTGCCCGCTTTTTTGAGGTAGGCTAAACAAGCGTATATCGCTAATAACGGAGGTGCCGAAAATGAGAGTAAAGGTTACATTGGCTTGCACAGAGTGCAAACAGCGCAACTACAACACAATGAAAAACAAAAAGAACACACCTGACAGGTTGGAGATGAACAAGTACTGCAGATTCTGCAAGAAGCATACTCTCCACAGAGAAACGAAGTAAGCGGAGGTAAAAGTAATGGCTGACGAGATGAAAAAAACTTCTGCCGAAACTCCCGCTAAGAAATCGAAGAAAGACAACAAGTCGGAAACTTCTAAAAAGAAGAAAAATGTTTTTGCAAGCGCAGGTAAATCCATTAAGAAATTTTTTAAGGATTTGCGTGGAGAATGTAAAAAGGTTGTATGGCCCGACAGCAAAACAGTTCTTAAAAGCACGGGAATAGTTCTCCTTTGCGTAGCTGTACTTGCAGTCGTTATCGGTCTTATCGACTTAGGTCTTTCGGAACTTATCAAGCTTCTTGTAAACGCTGCCGAGTCGTCATCTTCGGATTCCGCAGCCGTAGCAGGTTCTGTTATTTCAGGATTCTTAGGTTTATAAGGGGGATTATCTAATGGCAGAGATCTCCAGATGGTTTGTAGTTCATACTTATTCGGGTTATGAGAATAAGGTAGCCGCAAACATCGAAACCGTAGTCGAAAACAGAAAAATGCACGACTATATTCTCGATGTTCAGGTTCCCACAGAACTTGTTACCGAAATTAAGGATGACGGAACCAAGAAAGAAATTGAAAGAAAAATTTTCCCCGGCTATGTAATTGTCAAGTTGGCTGTATTCGAAAATGAAGACACGGGCGAACTTGAAATGACGGATGATACATGGTATGTTATCCGCAACACAAGAGGTGTTACGGGATTTGTAGGTCCCGAAGGAAAACCTGTTCCGCTTTCGGACAGTGAGATCGCCGCACTCGGCGTTGAAAAGCGTGTTATCGAAGTTAATTATGCCAAAGGCGATATGGTTACCATTATCGACGGTGCATTTGACGGTATTATCGGCGTAGTTGACGAAGTAAACACAGAAAGCAATATGGTCAGAGTTATTATTTCAATGCTCGGCAGGGAAACTCCTGTGGAACTTGAACTCGACCAAGTTGAAAAACAGCAGTAAAATGGTATTAAGCGACAAGTCGCTTTTTATAGTGCGGTAACGCACTGTGGGAGGGATAAGCGAAGCCACTTATTCCGCCACTACCACGATTTTTGGAGGTGCTAAAATGGCTCAAAAAGTAATAGGCTTTATTAAGCTTCAAATTCCCGCTGGCAAGGCAACACCGGCACCGCCCGTTGGACCGGCACTCGGTCAGCACGGCGTTAACATCATGGCGTTCACAAAAGAATTCAACGAACGCACAAAGAACGACGCAGGACTCATTATCCCCGTTGTTATCACTGTTTATGCAGACCATTCGTTTACATTCATAACAAAGACTCCTCCTGCAGCAGTCCTTCTTAAAAAGGCTTGCGGCATCGAGAGCGGTTCAGGCGTACCGAATAAGACAAAGGTCGCAACTATCACAAGCGAGCAGTTGAGAAAGATCGCAGAGCAGAAAATGCCCGATCTCAATGCGGCAACAGTTGAGTCCGCAATGAGCATGATCGCAGGTACAGCTCGTTCAATGGGCATCACTGTCGAGGACTGATGCTCCTTCGTGGGAGGAAAAATCCGATTAACCACTTAATAGGAGGAAAGTAAATTATGAAACACGGAAAAAAATATAACGAGAGCGCAAAATTGATTGAAAAAGCAAAGCTCTACGATACAGAAGAAGCATTTGATTTAGCTTGCAAATCCGCAACCGCTAAATTCGATGAAACAGTTGAAGCTCACATTCGTCTCGGCGTTGACTCCCGTCATGCTGATCAGCAGGTAAGAGGCGCTGTTATCCTTCCCAACGGAACCGGTAAGGATGTTAAAGTTGCCGTTTTCGCTAAGGGCGACGCTGCGGAAGCCGCTAAGGCTGCAGGTGCCGATATTGTCGGTGCAGAAGATCTTCTTGCAGATGTTCAGGGCGGTATGCTTGATTTCGATGTATGTATCGCTTCTCCCGATATGATGGGTCTT
>CAZGPE010000030.1:0-18744 GCA_964527585.1 uncultured Eubacteriales bacterium | reverse complement strand
GTGTGTGGGCAGAACAACGACTTGAGATGGCAGAAAGCAATCCCGAAATTCAAGGGTATGTTAACGGTGTATTTTGGGAACGCAACTCCTTGTCTGAGCAAAATGCAACCATGAGCGGAATAGAAGATACAAAATCTAAAAGATGTCGCAAACGCAAGACGGAAGAACAGCCGACAATAGTTGAATCAGATGCTATCCAGAAAACATTGTTTGATTTTTGAGAGGTGTAACAATGTACAATAGAGAAATTATTGAGAAATTAGTTGAATTCATCTCAAACAGAGATGGCGTTATTGATAAAAATCGATTGGCATCACAAGTGCAAGATGAATTTGGTCTAACACAAGATAAGAATATATTCTACTGTGATTGGTTTGCTGTTAGATTTTGTCAATCCAAATTCAACTCTCCAACATTTAATGGAATCGTTTTGTCGTTGTCGAGACTTCAAAAGTTTGACACTCTTCCGTTTATCGTTTGTCTTGTTACTCCAACCAAGAACTATTTGTTTATAGCAAATTCTACATATCTAAACAAGATTAGCCATTCATCTCAGCAATTACGCACAGACAATATTCGCGGAAGTTTTTTAGGAAGCAATATAATTCGAAGCTATGAAGGAATTGAGAATTCTCCGGAAAATTTCGAATCGTTATACAATTCTCATGAGAATTTTACATTTGAAGAAAATCTTGGCCGCCTGGTCGAAGCTACCAATAATATCGCTCCCACCGGAAAAAGATTTATGCCTACCGAATCACAGGTTGACTGTATTAGAGAATCTGTTGATCGGGCAATTTCATTTTTGCGTTCAGAGGAATACGAAATTTTGAACGAAGATTTGAATGACCGTGTTCGTGCTGTAGAATCAGAAATCGCAATCGCAGCGTTTATTGATAATGTGAATTTGCGTGGACGAATTATTGAATACTTGATTACTGCTGAGGATGATTTAAAAGCAACTCTGATGCGTTGCTTACGCACAAGACAGCCTCTCCCCGAAATTTTTACAGCAGATGAGTTGGGAGACTATGAACGAGAGTTTGAGCATTACATTACTGAAACGGATATTAAAACAAAAGTTTTGTTTTTATCCAGCAATCCGAAAGGATATAACATTGATAAACTGCTCTCGTTCCTCTCGGAAGAAAAGAGCGTATATTTAGTCTATGTCGTTGCCGTTGATAAAGATGGAATGATCCAAACTCGGCTGTGTTCGATGTTCAATCGACAGCTCCTATCTGGCACAAGAATTATTAGACATTGGGCAGGACGAAACTCTCGTGGTGTAACTCAATACGAGGGTAGGGTGCTTGAAGCTATCGTGGAAGATTTTGATTTTGGAATTGATTATGATGTTTCGCAGGACATCATTACCGAATTTTTGAATAGTTGATTTACGATTGTTAATATACACTAGTTATCTTCGGCACAATGATCAATTTCAAGATCTGTATCAATTACATTTTGAAAAAATAAAATGAAGCATCCCACAGAGAAAATCTTTTATGGAACGATCCATGCCGTTATTATACGGAAAGTTTTTTGCAAGGGGTAGGAAATGGCTGACGCAGGCTGAGAGGTAAACCGGAGAGCTTGTGAAGGCGGTTTATGTAGAAGCACCAAATAAGTCTGGCAGAAAGCGAAAACGGAAAATTTACATATGATATGACTTCATTGATTTTATCCCATATAGATGTGCTGTAAAAGTCAACTTTTACTGCCATATGAGTGCATAGCTAATGGAACGCTTTTTATAAAAAAATGTACTTTATATTGTATGCTTTTCTTGACATAGTACACAAAAAGTTATAAAATATCTAAGATAATTATATTATAATGCGAACATAGTATTGTTATCTGAAAATTATTTAATAATTTTTATTATTTGTTATTTTTATTGAAAAATCCAAAAGGGAGGTGCAAGACTTTTTGAATACCACAGTGATACTCATTATCGTCGCAGCTACGGTTGTCGGCGGTGTTATAGGATTTATTCTCGGTGAGTTCCACAGAAAAAAGGTTGCGGAAGCCGCAATCGGTTCTGCTAACGAAGAGGCAACAAGAATTGTCAATCAGGCAATGCAGACCGCTGAGAACCAAAAGAGAGAATCAATACTTGAGGCAAAAGATGAAATTCACGCTTTGAGAACGGAAGCCGACAGGGATATTAAAGAACGCCGTGCCGAAGTTCAAAGGCAGGAAAGAAGAATAATTCAAAAAGAAGAAACTCTCGATAAGAAAACCGAAAATATCGAGAAAAAAGAAGAAATGCTCTCTTCGAAACTCAAAGAAGCCGAAGCGAGATTGCAGGAAGTCGAATCAATCAAAAGAAGCCAGTTTGAAATGCTTGAAAAAGTTTCCGGCTACACAAAGGAACAGGCAAAGGCTGTTCTTTTACAAAATCTTGACGAGGAGCTTACTCATGAAAAAGCGGTCAAGATTATGGATTATGAGCAGAGAACAAAGGACGAAGCGGATACTCTTGCAAGAGAGATAATTTCAACCGCAATCCAACGCTGTGCGGCTGATCATACCGCCGAAGCGACAGTGTCCGTTGTTGCTTTGCCCAACGATGAGATGAAGGGCAGAATTATCGGCCGTGAAGGAAGAAATGTCAGAACTCTCGAAACGATAACCGGTGTAGATCTTATAATTGACGATACTCCCGAGGCGATAACCGTTTCGAGTTTTGAACCTGTAAGAAGAGAAATCGCAAGACTTACTCTTGAAAAACTTATTGCCGACGGAAGAATTCATCCCGCACGCATTGAAGAAATGTATGAAAAAGCAAAGCGTGAAGTTGAGCAGACTATCAGACAGACAGGCGAAAGAGCTGTTATTGATGCCGGCGTTAACGGAGTTCACCCCGAACTTGTTAAACTTCTCGGTAAACTCAAATACCGTACAAGTTACGGTCAGAATGTTCTTAATCATTCGCTTGAAGTTTCGTATATTGCGGGTCTTATGGCTGCCGAACTCGGTGCAGATGTTAAGACCGCTAAGCGTGCAGGTCTTCTTCATGACATCGGAAAGGCTCTCGATCACGAAATGGACGGTACGCACATCGAACTCGGTGTTGAGTATGCGAAAAAATATAAAGAAAACGAACAGGTCGTTCATGCCATCGCCGCACATCACGGAGATATTGAGGCGAAAACGATTGTTGCCTGCCTTGTTCAAGCGGCAGATGCGGTTTCCGCCGCCCGTCCCGGAGCAAGAAGGGAAAATGTTCAAAATTATATTAAGCGTCTTGAAAAACTCGAAGAGATCGCTTCTTCGTTTGACGGTGTCGAAAAATCGTTTGCAATTCAGGCGGGCCGTGAAGTTCGCATAATGGTTAAGCCTGATGTTGTAAGTGATGATAAAATGGTGCTTATTGCCCGTGATGTCGTTAAAAAGATTGAGGAAGAACTTGAATATCCCGGACAGATTAAAGTTAATATTGTCCGTGAAAACCGTATTGTAGATTACGCAAAATAATCAAAATCGGCGGCCCTGACTGCACAAGTCAGGGCTTTTCTGATAAATAAACTAATTATAGAAATCGGTGCAGTATGAAAAATACCGTAAGGGTGCTTGCGGTCGGCGATGTAGTGTCGATGGCGGGATGCGAAAAACTAAGGGCTCAATTGCCCGGATTAAAAAGAGAAAAAAATATTGATGCCTGTATTGTCAACGGCGAAAATGCGGCGGTAGGAAACGGGATGACGGCATTTTCGTGTGAACATATTTTCACAAGCGGTGCGGATATAATAACCGGAGGAAACCACACTTTCAGGCGCAAAGAGTTTTATCAGACTCTTGAAGATTCTTGTTCGATAATAAGGCCTGCAAATTATTCGTCGGAATGTCCGGGAAACAGTTATGCGGTTATTGACAAGGGATTTGTAAGAATAGGTGTTGTCAATCTTCTCGGAACCGTGTATATGGAAAATGTGAGAAATCCGTTTGAAAGTATAGACGAAGTATTGAAAGAACTTGAAAAAGAGGTTAATATAATAATTGTAGATATACACGCAGAGGCGACAGCCGAAAAAAAGGCTCTCGGCTTTTATCTTGACGGAAGAGTTTCTGCGGTTTTCGGAACGCATACTCATGTTCAGACCGCAGACGAACAAATTCTTCCTTGCGGAACGGGATATATCACCGATGTCGGAATGACAGGACCGTCAATTTCGGTAATCGGAGTTAAGCCGGAACTTGCAATCGAAAAAATGCGTACAAATTTACCGGTCAGATTTGAAAATCCCGATGGCGACAGCCTTTTGCAAGGCGTTATTTTCGAAATTGACCGTGCAAGCGGTAAGACGCTTTCGGTTGAACGCATCAGCTTATAAAAAGGAGCGGCAGTCTATGAGAAAAAGAATAACGGCAATTGTTTGTATACTGGCGACTGTCGTTACAATGTTTTGTTCTTGTAAATCAAATCAAACCGATGAAGAACAGGGCGATTTATCGAATAACATAACGGGAACGGCTAATTCATATAGCATTTCCTTGCCGTATTCTTCTGCTGATTCGCTTAATCCTTATTATGCGACCGGCAGTGAAAATCTCGCTTTGGCATATCTGTTCTGCCAACCGCTTTATACGGTGAAGTCGGATTATTCGGCGCAGGCGGTTTTGGCGGCGGAAAGCGAATATTCGGAAAATACGGTAAGCGTTGTTTTGAACAGCGCTTTGTTCAGCGACGGAACATCTGTCTCGGCAAAAGATGTTGTTTATTCGTTTAATAAAGCAAAGCAGTCGTCGGCGTTTTCGCAGAGACTTTCGAATGTTGTTTGCGCTTATGTGAAAGGCGATAAAGTTGTTTTTGAACTTTCGAAATCCGATATACTTTATAAAAACATACTGACTTTTCCGATCGTTAAAAATGCGACTGCAGAAAGCGAAAACACAGCTCCCATAGGATCCGGAGCCTTTGCTTTTGAGTCGGGAACAACCTTGACTGCCTGTGAAACTTCGCAAAAGCAGAGTGTTGTAAACAAAATTATTTTGTACGATGTAAAAAAACTCGAATATATTACGAACGCTGTTGAAATCGGTAATATAAATTATCTTTTTGAAGATTTTTCAGGCGGAGAATATAAGCGTATTGCCGCACAGAATAAAGCGGTAACATTAAACAATATAGTGTATCTGGGTATAAACCGAAATGTTCCGGCACTCTCGTCTTCGGCAATTCGCACGGCGCTGTATTATGCGATAGATAAAGAGGCGATCTGCCAAAGTGCATATCAGGGATATGCAAAAGCGTCAGTTACTCCGTTTAATCCTGATTTTTATATGTTGGAAGGACTCGATTTGCCTTCACAAAGCGGAAATGCGCAGAAAAGCGACGCTATTTTTTCAAAAATGGGATATAATTATTATACAAAGAAGTCTGTCAGAACCAATCAGGTTTACGAACTTTCGTTTTCTTTGCTTGTTAATTCGGATAATGAATTCCGATGCCTTGCGGCTGAAAAAATTGCCGCTCAACTTTCGGAAAGAGGAATTTCCGTTACGCCGGAAAAAGTCGACTCGGCAACATATAAGCAGAGAATCGCAAGCGGAAATTATCAACTGTATTTAGGCGAAATAAAGTTGTGCGAAAACTTTGACCTGTCGCCTTTTATAAGCGGAGCGGCAAGCATCGGTACAGATAGTATGTCGCAATTCAACAGTGATTACGAGAAATTCGAAAGCGGCGAAATCGGAATTGAAGCATTGATTGAGTCGTTTTATAACGATATGCCTTTTATCCCGATATGCTACCGTCAGGGAATGGCGGCTTATTCGAAAGGTTATACGCCCGATTTCTCTTATGCCCCGTTTGATATTTATGCCGGTATTTCGGAGTGGATAAACAAGGACTCTTAAAGGTTCGGTTGAAAATATCGTTCGTGTGTGTTAAAATATTTAACTGACTCTAAGATAAGGAGCGTTTTTTATGATAAAATCCGAAAATCATCTCGGAACAACAGAATTACATCAGCATTATTTTGCCGATCTTATAGGCCATACCGTTACTTCGTGTTTCGGTGTTGCCGGAATGGCAAATTCCGGTGCTACGCAGAATATAAGACAGTTTATTTTCCGCCACAATAATTATATTGATCAAGGTGTTTCGGTTTATGCCGATGCGGGAGAACTCGTTATTGATTTGCATATTATCGTAACTTACGGAGTAAATATACAGGCTATTGTCGACAGCATTAAAAACAAAGTCAGATATACGGTTGAAAAGTCGACAGGCCATAAGGTGAAAAGAATCAACATATTTGTTGACGGAATGAAAGAATAACTGGGAGTGTGTAGTTTGCTTAACGGTAAAATTTTCAAACAGGCGCTTATTTCGGGCGCAAACAATATTGTAAATCATAAGCAGGAAGTCGATGCGCTTAATGTTTTTCCCGTTCCGGACGGAGATACGGGTACTAATATGTCGATGACAATATCGGCTGCCGCAAGAGAACTTCAGGTTTGTGAAGAAACCGATATCGCAACCGTATCTTCAAAAGCGGCTGCCGCACTTCTCAGAGGCGCAAGGGGAAACTCCGGCGTTATACTTTCTCTTATATTCAGAGGCATTTCCAACGGATTTAAGGGAATGGAAGAGTGCGACGGAAAAACATTGGCGAAAGCGTTGGAAATGGGTAAAGAGTCCGCCTATAAAGCGGTAATGAAGCCCACGGAAGGCACGATACTTACTGTTGTCAGAATGGCTGCCGAATCGGTGAAATCAACTCAGGATCAAGACTGCAAGCAGGTAATAGATCAGGCATACAATGCAGCCAAGGAGGCTCTTGCGAAAACTCCGGAAATGCTGCCCGTTCTTAAAGAAGCGGGTGTTGTGGATGCCGGCGGACAGGGATTTCTTTATATTTTAGAAGGTATGCGAAGCGTTATCGTTAACGGCAAAGAAATCGAATGTAAAGAAAAATCGGATAAAAAAGAAGCGAAAGCTGTTTCGAAAAGTGTTGTAGCAGCGGCTTCGGGTGATATTAAATTCGGATATTGCAGCGAATTCCTTATAAACAGAGATAAAAACGCTCAAAGCAATGCGGCGGCTCTTAAAGCATATCTCGAATCAATCGGAGACTGCGTGGTTGTAGTAGAAGATGATGACATAATCAAGGTTCATGTTCATTCGAACGAACCGGGCAATGTAATTCAAGCGGCATTAAAATGCGGTCCGCTTACAAATATTAAAATCGACAATATGCGTTTTCAGCACAGAAATGCCGAAGTCGGAACGGAAAACGCAAAATCCGAAACAGTAGAGACTGCGCAAAAAGTTCAGTCTGTCGAGCCGATAAAAGACTACGGTTTCGTTTCTGTTGCCGCAGGCGACGGTTTTGTTGAACTTTTCAAAGAACTCGGTGCAGATAATATCGTTTCGGGCGGTCAAACTATGAATCCGAGTACGGATGATATTCTCAATGCGATTGAACTGACACCGGCACGTCATGTGTTTGTTCTTCCGAACAATAAAAATATAATTATGGCTGCGGAACAAACCGTAAATCTTGCCGATAGGGAAGTTTCGGTTCTTCAGACAAAAACGCTTACACAAGGTGTAAGCGCAATGTTGAGTTTTTCGGAATCCGAAGATGTTGAGAATAACCTTTTGAATATGATGAAAGCCGCAGAGAGTGTTCATACCGCTCAGGTTACTTTTGCGGCAAGGGACAGCGAGGCGTTCGGACAGAGAATTAAAAAAGGTCAAATTCTCGGTATGGAAGACGGAAAAATAACGCTGGTAGAAGATGATATAGTAAATGCGGCTTACCGCACGGCAAGAAGGCTTGTAAAGAAATTCAACGGTTCGATAGTTACTGTATATTACGGAGCGGAAACCGATGAGGTTATGGCTAATTTGCTTTGCGAAAAACTTTCGGAACGCTTCCCCAATATTGAAGTTAATGCAATTTCCGGCGGACAGCCTGTTTATTACTTTATAGTATCGGTCGAATAATATATAAATAAGGTTTTAGTATGAACTTTGCAACTGATATAAAATATCTTAAGGGTGTCGGCAGTGTCAGGGCAGAGGCTTTTTACAAGCTTTCTGTCGGCACTGTCGGTGCCCTTTTGCGCTATTATCCGAGAACATACGAGGATTGGAGTAAAGTTTATCCGATAAGAGAGGCGCCTTTTGACGAGAATATATGCATAAAGGCAATAGTTTGCGATACACCCGTAAAAATCAGAATCCCCGGCGGAAAATTACTTTATAAAACAAGCGTTACCGACGGAAAAGGATTGCTTAATTTAACCTTTTTCAACAACAAGTATATTTCGAATATGCTTAAAGAAGGGGAAGAGTATTATTTTTACGGAAAAATAACCCAGTCAAAATTCGGTTCGAGAGAAATGGCATCTCCCGTGTTTTCAAAGGGAGAAGAAACCGTCGGTATTCGGCCGGTATATCCTCAAAGTGCGGGACTGAATTCTAAACTGATTTCAAAATGCGTTAGAACGGCAATTGATCAAATAGGTGAAATTCCGGAAAGTTTGCCGGATACGGTTGTTGAAGAAAACGGGTTATGTTCTCTTGATTATGCGATAAAAAACATACATTTTCCGCAAAGTTATGCGGCGCTCGAAAAAGCGAGAACCCGTTTAATTTTCGAAGAACTTTTTATATTGCAATTAGGTCTTCTGTCGTTGAAAAGCAAGACTCAAACACTTACGACAAAATATATTCTGAAAGATGAGTTTACATCGGAATTTTTTTCGGAACTTCCGTTTGAAATGACAAATGCGCAAAAACGAGCCGTTAAAGAAGCTCTTGGCGATATGAAATCCGGAGAGCCGATGAACAGACTTTTGCAGGGCGATGTAGGATCGGGAAAAACCGCAGTTGCAGCGGCGATTATATACAATGCGGTAAAAAACGGCTGGCAATGTGCTATGATGGCTCCTACGGAAGTGCTTGCCGAACAGCATTTGAGAACTTTTAACGGATTTTTTTCAAATCTCGGAATAAAAACCGATATTATTACGGGAAGTATGAAAAAATCAGAAAAAGATGCTGTAAAAAACAGGATGAAAAACGGAGTAACCGATTTGATAATCGGAACTCATGCTCTTATTCAGGAGGATGTCGCTTTTGACAAACTCGGACTTGTAATTACGGATGAACAGCATAGATTCGGAGTCGGACAGCGTTCTGTTTTTGCTTCGAAAGGAACCAATCCGCATATTTATGTAATGTCGGCAACCCCGATTCCGAGAACGCTTGCAATGATTATGTACGGTGATTTGGATGTGTCGATACTTGACGAATTGCCGCCGAAAAGAAAAGAAGTCGATACTTTTTGCGTTAATACATCTTACCATGAGAGAATTTACACATACATAAAAAAACATCTTGATAAAGGATTGCAGGCATATATAGTTTGTCCGTTGGTTGAAGAAGGGGAAACTCTTGCCGACCTTATCAGTGCACAGGAGTATTATGAAAAACTCTCTTCGTCCGTTTTCGGAAATTACCGTCTCGGACTTTTACACGGAAAGATGAAGCCGAAAGAAAAAGACAGTATAATGCGCAGATTTTCCGACGGGGAAATTCAACTGCTTATTTCAACTGTTGTAATTGAAGTCGGGGTGGATGTTCCCAATGCCGCAGTTATGGTAATCGAAAATGCGGAGCGGTTCGGCTTGTCTCAGTTGCATCAGTTAAGAGGAAGAATAGGAAGAGGTGCGGAAAAATCAACTTGCATTTTGGTTTCCGACGCTAAGGGAGAAGAAGCAAAGCAGAGATTTGATACGATGTGTTCGACTTGCGACGGATTCAAAATCGCAAATACAGACCTTGAAATGAGAGGACCCGGAGATTTCTTCGGCACAAGACAGCACGGACTTCCGAAGTTGCGCCTTGCGGATATTTTAACGGATACGCAATTGCTTATGAGAGCACAAAACTGTGCGTGTGCCGTAATTGACAAGGACAGAGATCTTTCTGCGGAGAGCAACCGCAAACTCAGAAAACAGGTAGATGCGCTTTTTAAGTCGAATTACGGTTCGTAGTGCTTGGGTTGAAATTGCGTGGAAAGTATGGTATACTGAATTTATATATGATTGTTGCGGTTATGTATATTTCCGCAAGTACAACAATTTTTAACCCGTTTTCAGTGGAGAAAATATGTTTGATTTGATTTATAAAAAACTGTATATTCTCGGTTTGTTGACTGCAAGATATTTTACCCGCTTTTTTAAGGCGCTGTTTTCGTTGCTTGTAAAACCGTTCAAGGCTTTGGGCGTTGTTCTTGCGGCCGGAGCGGTAATAGCAGACAGACTTTTACTTAATTCTGTCAGATTTATAATTTCCGAATGTAAAGATTTCGTAAGCGATATAAAGCGTGTTTTCGGAAAACTTATTTCCGCATTTAAGCGGGATAAGAACGAGGGTATGAGTGTACTTAAAACTTATATAAATAAGTCCTTTGAAAAACACGGAATAATTTTTTCTCTGTTTACAAATATTGTCGCTCCGATTGCGGCGTTGGTTATCCTTGTCGCTACGGTTCAGCATTGGACTAATATGAACCTCGCTCTTAAAATAACTTATAACAACTCGGATATAGGCTATGTCAGTTCGGAATCGGTTTATCTTGAAGCCGAAGATAAAGCGGCAGAGAGATTGGAAACCGCTATTGCGGCAAACGACGGCGAAGAACTTATAAAAAGTGCCGAGTATAAAATTGTTCCCGTAAAACTTACGGATATGAACGACTCCGAAACGATTTGCGATAAGATAATAGAGCGTTCAAACAAAAATATAACCAATGCCTGCGGTATTTACATAGACGGTGAATTCCTTTGCGCAGTTAAAAACGAAACCGATGCGACGACGGTATTTGACAACATTCTTACCGATTACGACGCAGGGGATGACGGAGCGATTGTCAGCTTTGTCGAAGACATCGAATATGTTCAGGGGCTTTATCCCGAAGATGATAATGCGATTTGGGATGCTCAAAGGCTGAGCGAAAAACTTTCTACTAAAAAGAGCGAAGCGGTTTATTATACCGTTGCTTCCGGCGATACCGTATCGGGAATAGCTCAGAAGCAGGGAGTATCGACTGCGAAATTGTACGAACTCAACCCCGGATTAAGCGAGAGAATTCATATCGGAGACAGAATCCTTGTTTCAAGTGAAGTAAACTTTGTTCGGGTTCAGGTAACAAAGACCGAAGTGCGTACAGAAACCGTTCCTTATGAAACGGTAAAAGTTGAAAACTCAAAACTGTATAAGGGTGTAAGTAAGACGGTAACAAAGGGCGTTAACGGAGAACAGCAGGTAACGGAACTTGTTACTTATATTGACGGCGTAAGAGTTTCTTCGAAAGAGGTTTCGAGAGTTACGACCAAAGAGCCGGTTACCGAAAAGATACAAGTCGGAACTAAAACCTATTCTTCAAGTTACGGAAGTATAAGCAGTTACGGTTCGGTACAAAGTTACGGCGGAAAATTTGTATGGCCGGCAGTCGGCGCATACAGTGTTTCTTCGGGATTCGGCAACAGACACGGACGGCTTCACGGCGGTATTGATATAGTTAAGCCGGGCGGAAACAGTACGGGTTGCCCTGTTGTAGCGGCGGCTTCGGGTACGGTTGTGTCCGCAGGTTATCATTCGAGTTGGGGATGGAATGTTCTTATCAGCCACGGAAACGGATTGCAGACAAGATATGCTCATATGATTAAAGGCTCTATAAAAGTGTCCGCAGGTCAAAAAGTGTCGGCAGGTCAGCAGTTGGGCAATATCGGTTCGTCGGGAAATGTAACGGGGCCCCATCTTCATTTTGAAGTTTATGTAAACGGCACAAGAGTTAATCCTATGCCATATTTGAAATGATGTAAATTTTTACGGGCAGAGATATTTATTTCTGCCCGTTTTTGTAAACGGAGAAGAATATGCCACTTGTAAAAAATCAGAAAATCGAATTGGAAATAGACTCGTTTTCTTCCGAAGGCAGTGGAGTCGGCCGATATGAAAATATGGCTGTCTTTGTAAGCGGTGCTGCGGCGGGAGACAGAGCACTTGTTCATATAATAAAAGTCAAAAAGACTTACGCCATCGGTAAGGCTGTAAAAATTTTGCGTGCTTCTAAAGACAGAACAGCATCTGACTGCGAAGCGTTCTCATCGTGCGGCGGTTGTGCCTTCAGACACATAAACTATTCCGCAGAACTTGAAATGAAAAAAGAAAAAGTTGAAAATGCATTTTTGAGAATAGGCGGAATTGATAAAAAAGTCGACGAAATGATAGGCGCCGACGAAGTCAGCCGTTACCGTAATAAAGCCGAATACCCGTTGGGCTTCGATAAAGAACTTAAAGTCGGATTTTACGCTTTGCATACTCATCGGATTGTAAACTGTAACGACTGTGTACTTCAGCCGGAAGTGTTTTCGGAAATTGTCAAAATAATCAGAAAGTGGATTGTCGCATACGGAATTACGGTTTATGACGGCGAAACGGGTAAGGGGCTTTTAAGACACATATATATAAGACAGGGCGCAGTATCCGAAGAGATAATGGTTTGCCTTGTTATAAACGGACATTCGCTGCCTAAAAAAGAAAAACTGCTTGAAGAACTTCTTACTGTTGAAAATATAAAAAGCGTTGTTATAAACATAAACAGAGAAAGAACAAATGTTATTCTCGGTAAAGAATGTCAGACGATTTGGGGCGATGACTATATTTACGACACGCTTTGCTCGGTGAAAGTACGACTTTCTCCCTTGTCTTTTTATCAGATAAATCATGCTCAGGCGCAAAAGTTATATGAGAGGGCAAAGGAATATGCGCAATTGACCGGTAAAGAAATTTTGGTCGATATGTATTGCGGCGCAGGAACAATCGGACTGTCAATGGCAGACAGTTGTTCGAAAATAATCGGAGTTGAAATAATTAAACAGGCGGTTGAAGATGCAAAAACAAATGCAAAACTCAACAATATCGAAAACGCCGAATTTATCTGTGCGGATGCGGCCGAAGCGGCATTAACACTGAAAAAAAGAAATATAAATCCCGATGTAATCGTTCTCGATCCACCCAGAAAAGGCTGTGATGAAAAACTTATAGAGACTGTTTGCAATATTGCGCCCGACAGAGTGGTTTATGTTTCGTGCGACCCCGCAACTCTTGCAAGGGACTGTAAGCGTTTTGAACAATTAGGTTACGGTATCGAGAAATTAACCGCAGTGGATCTTTTCCCGAGAACAATTCATGTAGAATGTGCGGCATTGCTTAAAAAGTTGTGATATAAGTAATATGCAACGGTGAATTGACAAATTGTAAAGTCAGGTTGGTAGACTGCAACCGATAAAAGCGTTATCATTTATTCAGAAAACTGTAATGGGGGATAAATATGATATTAGCCGATAAAATAATCAATGAAAGAAAAAAGAACGGATGGTCTCAGGAAGAACTTGCCCGAAAACTGTCTGTTTCAAGACAGTCTATTTCAAAGTGGGAAAGTGCGCAGGCGGTTCCGGATTTACAAAGAATACTGAAAATGGCAGAGGTTTTCGGCGTAACGACGGATTATCTTCTTAAAGATGATATTGATGCCGATTCAACCGATGTTTCGGAGTTTTCCGCATCTGCCGACGGCAACGGAGAACCTTTGCGGATAATTACACTTGAGCAAGCCGGAGAATTTGTTAATAACCAAAAAGAACTTGCACCGATAATTGCCAATGCCGTATCGCTGTGTATTGTATCCCCCACAGTGCTGATTGTATTAGCGGGACTTTATGATACGGTGGGCTTTATGTCGGAAAATTCGGCGGTTGGACTCGGACTTTTTACGATGATTTTATCGGTGGCGGTTGCCGTGTATCTTTTTATCACCGCATCTTCAAAAAGTACAAAATTCGATTACATAAAAAAAGAACCCTTCGAAACCGCCTACGGTGTTGAAGGTATGGCAAAGCGTGAATATGAAGAGTATTTGCCGATTCACACGAGGAAAAACGCTCTCGGAGTAGTGCTGTGTATTTTAAGTGCTGTTCCGCTTATTGTCTGCGCTTGCATTAATGAAGAAGCGCAAGGAATTTTGATTGCTTGCTTGGTAGTTTTGTTTGTTGCTGTCGGAATAGGAGTCAATCTTATTGTGCGTTCATCTGTTGTTTCGGGTGCATACGATAAACTTTTGCAAAGAAACGGTTATACAGCCGATTCCAAAAAGGCGGAAAAAACCGTTGAGAAAATATCCGGAGTATATTGGCCGATTGTAATTGCAACATATTTAATAATAAGTTTCACCAAGGGTAATTGGGGCGAAACTTGGATAATATGGCCGGTATCCGGAATTTTGTTCAGTGCGGTTTCGGCAATTATTAAATTTATCGGGAAATAAAAAGCAAATAAGAAAGTCGGTACTTCTTTCGAAGTACCGACTTTCTTATTTCGGTCAGTTTAATAAACTTTTTATTGCGAAATAGATAAGGACGGTTGCGCCGAGAATGATTCGGTACCATCCGAAAACTTTGAAATCATGTTTTTTAATATAGGCCATAAGATATTTAATTACAAACCATGATACAGAAAACGCAACTACGGTACCGATACCGAGATAAACAACTTCCGCCACCGTATAACCGAGTCCGTATTTGAAGAGTTTTAAGGCACTTGCTCCTGCCATAACCGGAACCGCAAGGAAAAAAGTATATTCGGCTGCGGCAGTTCTTGACACACCGATTAGTAATGCTCCGACAATTGTTGCTCCCGAACGGGATGTACCGGGGAAGATTGCGGCAATAAGTTGAAACATACCGATTATAAATGCGGTTTTATAATCAATTTGAGAGATTGACTTTATTTTAGGCGAAGCGGAACGGTTTTTGTTTTCGATTATTATAAAAGCGATTCCGAAAACAATCAAAGCGATTGCCACAACTGTATAATTGTAAAAATGCTCATCGAAAAAATCTCCGAACGGTAATCCTATAACAACTGCGGGAATACAAGAAACAATAACATGAAACCACATATTAAAAACGGACTTTTTGATAATTATTTTGTGTTCGTTGTAGCCGAAAGGCCAAAGTTTGTTCCAAAACTGAGCGACAACGGCTATAATGGCTCCGAGTTGTATAACAACAAAGAACATATTTTTGAAATCGTCGCTGACATCGAGGCGTATAAATTCGTCGACGAGAATCATATGTCCCGTACTGCTTATCGGGAGCCATTCGGTGATACCTTCGACAATTCCGAGTATAATTACTTTTATAATTTCGATAAATTTTATCATTTTGCCACCTCTGTTAAGACGGTAAAATTGTATCACAGATTATTTGAAAGGTAAATGTTCATTTATAGTTTACTTGCATTTTGTTATGCCGGATAGTATAATAAATTATCCTTGTATGTTTCCGAAAGGATGATATAGATTGAAAAAAGAAAAGAAAAAGTTAACTTCCGAAGAAAAAAAGGAAATTAAAAAATCCGTGGCAACCGGATTGATAGCGGCGGTTGCTTTAGCGGCGGTAATTTTTGTTGCGGTATTTTATTTCAAAAGCATAAACGCAGGCAACGAACCTACTGTTATAAAGCAGGAAGTAACGGATTTGAAAAGCATTACATTGAGCGAAAAATCACTTGCTATGCCTTATGTAACAACGGATATACCGTCGGTGGTTTATACTGCCGATTCGGCAGGCGGAATTGCTTTTTATGAATTTAACTCAAATGAATATGTTCCGCTTACCGAAACGGGAACTCTTGAAATCCGTGTTCCGCTGAGCGCTCAGGAAATTCCCGTTACGGTGCATTATGTTCAAAAAGACGGAAAAACCGTAGGATACGGCGTGTTTACCGCAAATGATTCTGCGGATGTATATATTTATGACTTTTTGCTTGTTAAAATAACCGATTTGCCGCAAGGATTCGAAAAAAGCGGAAAATTGCTGATGTTGGCAAATACGGATATAAATAATGTTTATTCGCTAAATCCCGTGTGGGAAGAAGCGTATGTGATAAGTGCCGACGGAACATCGGTTTCAAGATTCTTTTCCGAAAACAACAGAATGCTTACAATAAGCGGTGCTATGCGTTCGGATTTCTGCCTTGTAACCGATAATGAACTCGGATCTTCAACGGGCAATATTCCGTTTTTCTCTTCCCGTGAATATGAATACGGTAACGGAACCGTTGATATTTATGTCAAAACGGCACAGGGCGAAACGAGAACCGTTGCCGGTGTTCTTGATAAATACGCTAAGCCTACCGATGACGGAGGATTTATCTTTATTAAAGCAACAAACGGCGGATTTGAAACCGTTAAATATCTTGCGGGAGAGCAAAATACGGTTTCCGAATTTTTCTCCGAATACGGCGAAGAGTACATTCGAAGCGGTGATTATATTTTGTGTAAAGAGGACGGAAGAATTTATACCGTTTACGACGACAGCGTTATCGAACTTCCCGATTTCAAAATGAATCCGTCGCAATTTGTTGTTACGGATGACGGAAAATATGTTGTTCTTGCGGGAACCGTAACAAACGCCACAGATTATCAGATATATATTTACAACACTCAATCGGGTAAGTGTAAAACTTTTGCCGATTCCGATTTCTCCGTGCATTACAGTTTGTTCTGCCCGTCTGACGAAACCGCTTGTTTCTATACGCAGAACGCTGACGGATACACGGAAAAAATAATCAATCTTTCAAAGGTTTCTTGAGGTGGAAAATGAAAGCAAATTACGATGCGGTCCTTTTTGATTTTGACGGAACGCTTGTAGACTCTTCCGAGGGTATATTCAAAAGTCTCGCTTATGCTTTTGAGCAGGACGGTAAGCCGGCACCCGATAATTCGGTTTTGAAAAAATTCATCGGACCGCCTATATATGAGAGTTTCAAAGATCTCTTCGGATATACGGACAAAAAAATCGACTTTATGATTAAAAAATATCGTGAAAGATACAGTACAAAAGGATATGCGGAAACGAAGTTTTACGACGGGATACCGCAACTTCTCGAACTTTTGCATGAGAACGGGGTGAAGATTGCAACGGCATCTTCGAAACCGACGGTGTTTATAAATAAAATTCTCAAAGAAAACGGCGCAATCGAATATATAGATTATGTCGGCGGAACACTTTTTGACAATAAAGAATCCGGAAAGACCGGTATTATAAACGATGCTCTCGAACATCTCGGATGTACCGATAAGAGCAAAGCGCTGATGGTCGGAGACAGGAAGTATGATATTGACGGCGCAAAAGGTGCGGGAATAAAAACTGCGGCGGTTTTATACGGATTCGGATCGAGAGAAGAATTTGAAGAACATGGAGCGGAGTATATTGCCGAAACCGTTTCGGATGTAAAAAATATAATTTTCGGAGAGTAAATATGTCATCACCTTTAGCGGACAGAATAAGGCCGGAAACAATTGAAGAAATGGTAGGACAAAGGCATCTTCTCGGTGAAGGTATGCCTTTGAGGAATATCATCGAATCGGGCGTGTTGCCGAATATGATTTTTTACGGCCCGTCGGGTACGGGGAAAACGACACTTGCGAGAATAATTGCGAATAAAACCAACAGAAAACTTCACAAGTTAAACGGAACAAACGCTTCTATTTCCGATATTAAAGAAATCGTTTCCGAACTGGATACCCTTGCCGCACCGAACGGGATATTGCTCTATCTTGACGAGATTCAGTATTTTAATAAAAAACAGCAACAGTCTTTGCTTGAGTATATTGAAAGCGGAGCGATAACGCTTATAGCATCCACAACAGAAAATCCGTATTTTTATGTATACAGTGCGGTGCTTAGCCGTTCGACAGTATTTGAATTCAAATCCGTTTCGCCCGAAGATGTGATTCCGGCGGTAAAGCGTGGATTTGATTTGATTGTAAAAGAAAGTGGAATAGATGCCGAAGTTGACGAAAAAGTCTATGAGCATATTGCTTATGCCTGTGGCGGCGATGTGAGAAAATCGCTGAATTTTGTCGAACTTTCGTTCTTGAGCGCAAATACAAGTGAGGGCAAGAAAACCGTATCAATTGATACAGCTGAAAAACTGACTCAAAAAAATACTTTTCGTTATGATAAAGACGGCGATGAACATTATGATGTTATTTCGGCTTATCAGAAATCAATGAGAGGTTCGGATGTAAATGCCGCACTTCATTATCTTGCACGGCTTCTCGAGGCGGGGGATCTTGCCTCTGCGACAAGACGGCTTTTGGTATGTGCCTGCGAAGATGTCGGACTTGCATATCCTCAAATAATTCCGATTGTAAAAGCAGCGGTTGATATAGCTTTGCAAGTCGGATTGCCCGAAGCGAGAATACCTCTTGCCGATGCGGTTATATTGGTTTGCAATTCTCCGAAATCGAATTCGGGAGAAGAGGCGATAAATAAGGCCATTGTAGATGTTCAGAACGGAAATTACGGAAGAATTCCGAGACAGCTTCAAAATATGCATTATGACGGCGAAGATAATAAGAACAAAGGACAGTTTTATCTTTATCCGCACGATTATCCCAACCATTATGTTAAGCAGCAATATCTTCCCGATGCAATAAAGGATGCTGTTTATTATCAAGCCGGAGAAAATAAAAACGAAAAGGCAGCAAAAGAGTATTGGGATACAGTAAAAGGTGAAAAGAAAAAATAAGATTTTTCGAATTTTCAATTGACAAAGAGCGAAGAATATGTTAACATTATTTTCGCTCATACGGAGAGATACCGAAGTGGTTATAACGGAACGGTCTTGAAAACCGTCGTACG
>CAZGPE010000029.1:0-19315 GCA_964527585.1 uncultured Eubacteriales bacterium | reverse complement strand
GTTACCGTGAAAGAGAAAGACTTAAGATTTTCGAAGCAACAATCATTGACTGTCAAGGCAGAGGTGTTTCGGAAAAATTTACAGTTCGACGTCTTGCTTACGGTGTAGGTGTAGAGAAAGTTTTCCCCGTAAACTCTCCCAATGTAGCTAAAGTTGAACTTGTCAGAAGCGGTAAGGTTCGCAGAAGCAAACTTTATTATCTTCGTGATAGAGTCGGTAAGGCTGCAAAAGTTAAAGAACTCATTAAGTAATTTAACAGAAGGTTTAAGGAACGGTTTTTACCGTTCCTTATTTTTATATAAAAACCTTTGCATTTTACGGGTAATTGTATTATACTTAAATATGTATAATAGGGTAGGTGTGTAAATTGAGAAATTCACAAGAAGTAAAAATATATTTTGACGAACTCGAAGATTCGTATTCCGAAAATTCGAAAACATGGAAGTTTGCATACAGTTGGCTTGATTCGGTTGTATATGCACTTGTCGGTATTGCCGTTGTTTTTGCTTTGCTTTTCAGAGTAGTCGGTGTCAGCGGAGAGTCAATGAATCCTACTCTTGACAGCGGAGACTGGCTCACCGTTAAAGCGGTTAACACTTCTTATGAGCGTGGAGATATAGTTGTTATTACACAGCCGAATTCTCTCAACGAACCGCTTATAAAAAGAATAATTGCCGTTGAGGGCGATGTTATCGACATTAACTTTGCTCAGGGAACCGTTAAGATAAACGGTGAAATTATAAATGAACCGTATATTGCCGAACCTACCGAAAGAATGTTTGATGTTGCATTTCCGACTACGGTTCCGGAAGGCTGTGTGTTTGTAATGGGAGATAACAGAAACAATTCTCTCGACAGCCGTTCTTCAAGTATCGGTTTTATTGATACAAGATATATACTCGGAAAGACAGAATTCAGACTCTATCCGCTCGGTCAATGGAAAATAGGTGCATAATGAACAGTAAAACAATTGAAAAAATATACGATTTTTCTTCTGTAATAATTACATCTCTTATTGCGGTTGCCGTTATATTTACTTTTTTTGTTAAAGTTTCCAATGTCAACGGTCGCTCGATGGCCAATACGCTTCAGCACGGAGATACTCTTATTATTACGGCGCATGATTTCAATGTCGAAAACGGCGATATTGTTATAATTTCTCAGCCAAACGCTTACAATGAAGTGCTTGTTAAAAGAGTAATAGCAACATCCGGCCAAACGGTAGATATTGATGCGGTAACACATAAAGTTTATGTTGACGGTGTAGAACTTGACGAACCGTATATAAGAGAAAAAACAAAAGTTACCGGTGATGCGTTTGAATATCCCGTAACGGTTCCGGAAGGCTGTCTTTTTGTTATGGGAGATAACCGCAATGAATCGGGAGATTCAAGGTTTAAGGCGGTCGGAATGATTGATGAAAGGTATGTTGTCGGGCAGGCGTTTTACAGATTAGGTGATAACGCCTTGCTGACAGACGGAAAATAAAATGAGCGATTCGATAAAACAAAATGTTCAGTGGTTTCCCGGACATATGGCGAAAACACGCAGGCTGATAAAAGAATGTCTGCCGAGTGTCGATGCCGTTACGGAAATCCTCGATGCGAGGATGCCGATTTCCAGCAGTAATCCGGAACTTAACGAACTTATCGGAAATAAACCGCTGATAGTCTTGCTTAATAAATGTGATGTAGCGGATGAAAACGCTACAAAAAAATGGCTTGAATATTTCAAAAATCAAGGAGTTTATGCTTTGGCTGTCGACTGCAAAAGCGGTACGGGATTAAACCGATATGTTCCGCTTTTGAGAGAAGTGTTGAAGGATAAAATCGCATCCAATCAAGCAAAAGGGATGGCAGGTAAGCCGTTAAGAATAATGGTTGTGGGAATTCCCAATACCGGAAAATCTTCTTTTATAAATAAAATGGCTGGAAGAAACAGGGCGAAGGTTGCCGATAAGGCGGGCGTAACCCGTCATAACCAATGGTTTGTTATTGATAACGGCATTGAATTGCTTGATACACCCGGTGTTCTTTGGCCGAAGTTCGACGACGCTAAAATCGGGGACAGATTGGCATTTATCGGTTCTGTAAAAGATGAGGTTTTCGATCTTGAAACTCTTGCGGTAAGACTTCTTGAGGTGCTTGCGAGAGACTATTCCGACAGACTTCGTCAAAGATATAAAATTGACGGTTTCGAAGATATGCAGGCATGGGAAATTCTCGAACTTATCGGTAAAAAGCGTGGGATGATGATGCGTGGCGGTGAGGTCGACACTTTACGGGCATCCGTTATGTTGCTTGACGAGTACCGAGGCGGGAAACTCGGAAGAATTACACTTGATACAGTCGGTGAATTTGATGGTTGATTTCAGTTTTGAAAACGAATACAGATTAAAAGGTTTTAATACGGTTTGCGGAGTTGATGAAGTGGGCCGAGGCCCTTTGGCAGGACCTGTTTACGCAGCTGCGGTTATTTTGCCGTCGGATTGCGAGATACAGGGATTAAACGACTCGAAAAAACTTTCCGAGAAGAAACGGGAAATGCTTTTTGACGAAATAAAAGAAAAAGCAATTGCGTATTCGATTGCAAGTGCCGACGAAAAGGAAATTGATGAGATAAATATTCTTAACGCAACTTTTCTCGCAATGAAAAGAGCGGTGGACGGACTGCCTGTTCGTCCCGATCTTGTGATGATTGACGGAAATGCAAAAGCAAACACCGGTATTGAAGAAGTTACAATCGTTAAAGGTGATGCAAAATCAATGTCAATTGCGGCGGCTTCGATACTTGCCAAAGTCAGCAGAGACCGTTTTATGCTTGAAATGGCGGAAAAGTATCCGCAATATGAATTTCAAAAGCATAAAGGTTACGGAACGAAACTTCATTATGAAAAAATTTCTCAAAACGGAATTTGCGAAATCCACAGACGCTCGTTTTTGAAGAAAATAATCGGTGAATAACAATGAACACTGCTATGACCGGAGTTTACGGCGAACTTTATACCGGAAGATATTTGCGGGATAACGGTTATGATATTTTAACTGCAAATTACCGTTGCCGTTTCGGAGAAATAGATATTATCGCAAGCGATGGGGAATATATTGCCTTTGTTGAAGTAAAGACAAGGGATGCGAATTTTCTTGTCAGTGCAAAAGATGCCGTTGATTATCAAAAGCAGAAAAAGACACTTGCGACTGCGAAATTCTTTATTTCGAACAATGAAACAAAACTTCAGCCGAGATTTGATGTTGCCGAAGTTTATATAAAAGACGGTGAAGTTTCCTCGTTTAATTATATAAAAAACGCATATTCAGACGGGTAAAAATAATCAATTAAGACGATTGAAAACAGACCCGTATTATGATAAAATATTTTGAATTTTAAGTAGGGAAGTGTATCACAATGATTTACACCAGTACAAGAGATAAGTCTATCGGTGTTTCGGCATCCGAGGCTATCGCTAAGGGTATTTCTTCCGAGGGCGGACTTTTCGTCCCCACTTCGATACCCAAATTGAGTTTTGACGATATTTCGAGAATAGGAAAACTTGATTATATCTCAAGAGCAAAAGAAGTGCTTAAACTTTATCTTACGGATTTTACCGAAGAAGAACTTGATATGTGCGTAAACGGAGCCTATAAAAAAGGAAAGTTTTCTTCCGATAAAATAGCACCTCTTTATAAATTGGATGAAAAAACCGATATTCTCGAACTTTGGAGAGGACCCACCTGTGCGTTTAAGGATATGGCGTTGCAGCTTCTTCCGTATCTTCTTACGGTTTCTGCAGGCAAAACACTTAAAGACACTAAAATAGTTATTCTCGTTGCGACTTCCGGCGATACCGGAAAAGCCGCTCTTGAAGGGTTTAGGGATGTTCCGAATACGGAAATTCTCGTCTTTTATCCCGTTGACGGAGTAAGCCCAATGCAGAAACTCCAGATGACTACTCAAGAAGGCGAAAATGTCAGCGTTTGTGCGATTAAAGGTAACTTTGACGATGCTCAAAGCGGCGTTAAATCAATCTTCACCAACAAAGAAATCGAAAAGAAATTCAAGGAAAACAATCTTGCTTTTTCTTCTGCGAATTCAATTAACTGGGGCAGACTTGTACCGCAGATTGTATATTATGTTTCCGCTTATTGCGATATGGTCGAGAACGGTACACTTAAACTCGGTGAAGAGATGAATGTTGTTGTTCCCACAGGTAATTTCGGAAATATTCTTGCCGCATATTATGCAAAAGAGATGGGAATCCCGATAAAGAAACTTATTTGCGCTTCAAACTCAAATAATGTTCTTACGGATTTCCTCAAGAACGGTACTTACGATAAAAACAGAGAGTTTTTCTGCACAGCGAGTCCGTCGATGGATATTCTTATTTCTTCAAACCTCGAAAGACTTTTGTTTATTCTTTCGGGATACGATGCACAAAAAACGGCTGATTATATGAAACAGTTGAGTGAAAACGGTAAGTACAGCGTTGACGGTGAACTGTTTAATAAGATTTCGGATCTTTTCGATGCGGGATACTGCGACGATGAAGCGACGAAAGCAACCATTAAAGATATATTCGAAAAGCACGGTTATCTTTGCGATACTCATACTGCCGTAGCGGTGAATGTTTACGGTGAATATGTTAAAAATACGGGTGATAACACCCCGACTGTTATCGCATCAACCGCAAATCCCTATAAATTTTCCGCAAGCGTTCTTTCTGCGATTTCCGACGATATAAAATCAGACGACGAATTTTCAATGGTTGAAGAATTGTTTGAAAAGTCGAAAGAACCCATTCCGCAGCAACTTGCAACTCTCAAAGGTAAAACACCGAGATTTACAAAAGTTGCCGACAAGGAAGATATGGCACAGGTTGTATTCGATATGCTCGGAATATAAATATGTAAAAGCGGATTTTCTCCGCTTTTATCTTATTTTGTGTTTTCGGTTTTCATTGTAAAAGTTGAGCAAAGAGCCTCTGTGCAGCCGCAGTTTTTTGCGTAATCGACATTGATGTGATCGGCAGTACATTCGCACGCTCCGTCATTGTAAACGCAATTGCACGCATCACATTTGATTTCTTTAATCATCGAAAATCTCTCCTTTCGTTTTGTACAGTTAGTATTTATCAAAATTTTTGTTTTATTCAAAAACGGAGTAATTTATGTCTTTATATGCAATCGGTGATACACACTTATCTTTCGGCACCGATAAACCGATGGATATTTTCAGAGGTTGGGATAATTATGTCAGCCGTCTTGAAAACAATTGGAAAAATTTGATAAATGACAGTGATACGGTTGTTATAATGGGAGATATTTCGTGGGCTATGAAACTTGAAGATGCCGAGAAAGATTTCTCGTTTATTAACTCTCTTCCCGGTAAAAAGATAATTATGAAGGGAAATCATGATTATTGGTGGAATACAATGTCGAAAATGGAAAAGTTTGTCGACGAAAAAAAGTTTTCCACAATAAATTTTCTCTTTAACAATTCTTACCGAGTAGGTGATTACAGCATTTGCGGAACAAGAGGATGGTTTTTCGACGATGCTTGCGAACACAGTGATAAAGTTATTCTTCGTGAAGCCGCACGGCTTCGTTCTTCGATAAAAGCAGGAAGGGAACTCGGCGCAGAGCCGCTTGTGTTTTTACATTATCCGCCTGTGAGTACACAGCAAATTTGCGAACCCATTTACAATGTTCTTAAAGAAGAAAACATAAAAAACTGTTATTACGCCCATCTTCACGGAGCGGCGGTTAACTTTGCTTTCAACAACGAAAAAGACGGTATAAAATTTGAGCTTTTGTCGGCGGATTATCTTAAATTCTGCCCAAAACTCATAAAAATAATAAAATAATAAAAAAATGTGGAAATTTTATACATTATCTGCTATAATAACCGAGTTAGTGTATAATTTTCAGGAGGAAGATTAAATGAGTCTTAAATCATCAAACAAAATCGAAGAAAATGTTTGGGAACTTGAAGTTGCCGTTGACGGCGAAACCTTTATGAACGCTGTTAATAAAGCATATCTTCAGCAGAGAAAAAAAATAAATGTTCCCGGTTTCAGAAAGGGTAAAGCTCCCCGTGCTTTTATCGAAAAGATGTACGGTGAAGGTGTTTTCTATGAAGACGCTCTTGAAATCGTTTATCCCGATGCGGTAACAGAAGCAATTGAGGAAGCAAAACTCGATGTTATCGACACACCTTTCGATCTTGAAGTGCCTGAAATGAGTAAAGACGGTGTTGTAATTAAACTTAAAGTTACAGTTAAGCCGGAAGTTAAACTCGGTAAATATAAAGGCATTAAAGCAACGAAGAAAGCGGCTAAAGTTTCCGCTGACGAAGTTAAAACTCATATCAACAATATGCTTGAGCAGAACTCGAGAGTTGTTACAGTTGAAACAAAGAGAAAAGTTAAGAAAAACGATATTACCGTTATTGATTTCGAAGGATTTGTTGACGGTGTAGCGTTTGAAGGCGGAAAGGCTGAAGGTTACGAACTTACAATCGGTTCAAATCAGTTTATTCCCGGCTTCGAAGATCAGATTATCGGACATAAAGCAGGCGAGGAATTTGATGTAATCGTTACTTTCCCCGAAGATTACCATGCCGAACTTGCCGGTAAAGAAGCAACATTCAAAATCAAACTTCACGAAATCAAGGTTAAGGAAGTACCTGCTCTTGATGATGAGTTTGTTAAGGATGTCAGCGAATACGATACCGTAGACGAACTTAAGAAAAGCGTAAAAGAAGAACTCGAGCATAAAAAGATGCACGAAGTTGAAGCTGAAGCAAACAACGAAGTTCTCGATAAACTTGCCGATCTTGTTGAGGCGGTTATCCCCGAATGCATGATCGAAAAGAAGATGGATCAGGATGTTCAGGATTTCGCATACCGTCTTCAGATGCAGGGACTTGACCTTAACACTTACCTTAAATATACAGGTTCCGATGAAAAATCGTTCCGTGAGCAGTATAAAGAGCAGGCTGAAAAGCAGGTTAAACTCGATCTTGCTTTGGAAGAAATCATCAAGAAAGAAAATCTTGAAGTTACAGATGCGGATTTCGATGCGGAATATGCTAACTATGCAAGCGCATACAATATGGATGTTGAAGAGATTAAGAAAGCTCTTCCCACCGAAAATCTCAAACCCGAACTTCTTCAGAGAAAAGCTGTTGATTTCGTAATCGAAAACGCAGTATTTACACAGGCTAAAGCAGCTGCTAAGAAACCCGCTGCCGCAAAAGAAGAAAAAGCAGATGAAGAAAAACCTGCAAAAAAGACGACTAAAAAAGCAACAGCAAAGAAAGACGCTGAATAATTTTTGATTATAAAGCCGATTATTTTGCAATAATCTATTTATGGGAAAAAGGGAAGACATAATTTTGGAGGTTAGTTTTTATGGCAACAATACCCTATGTAGTTGAACAAACCAGTCGTGGTGAGCGTTCATACGATATTTTTTCAAGACTTCTTAACGACAGAATTATAGTTCTTTCAGATGAAGTTAACGATGCCACCGCAAGTCTTGTTGTAGCACAGCTTTTGTATCTTGAGGGTGAAGATCCCGATAAGGACATCAGCCTTTATATCAACAGTCCCGGCGGCTCGGTAACTGCGGGCTTTGCGATTTATGACACAATGCAGTATATCAAGTGCGATGTTTCGACCATTTGTATGGGCATGGCGGCAAGTATGGGAGCATTTCTCCTTTCGGCCGGTGCAAAAGGCAAAAGATATGCTTTGCCGAATTCGGACATTATGATTCATCAGCCATCGGGCGGTGCTCAGGGTCAGGCTACCGAAATTGAGATTACAGCTAAGCATATTCTCAAAACAAAAGAAAAACTCAACAAAATTCTTTCGGAGAATACCGGTAAGCCGATCGAAGTTATTGCCCGTGATACAGACAGAGATAACTTTATGTCGGCAGACGAAGCACTTGAATACGGACTTATTGACAAAGTCCTTTATAAAAGATAATTTCGGAGGGAGCCTTTAATGGCAAGAGAGACAGACAATAAGATAATGCGCTGTTCTTTTTGCGGTAAAACGCAGGATCAGGTTGAAAAACTTATTGCAGGACCGGGCGTATGTATTTGCGATGAGTGTATAGAATTATGCCTTGGTATAATCGAAGAGGAAGGCACTTCGAGACAAAAGAAGAAAAAATCTCAAAAGGAAACGGTAAAAGTTTTGCCGAAACCCGCTGAGATTAAAGCAAAACTTGATGAGTATGTTGTAGGTCAGGATGCTGCAAAAGTAACTTTAAGCGTTGCTGTTTATAACCATTACAAGCGTATATATTACTCGTACAAAAGCGATGTTGATATTCAAAAGAGCAATGTTGTTTTATTGGGACCGACGGGTGTCGGAAAAACAATGCTTGCGCAGACGCTTGCGAAAATTCTCGATGTTCCGTTTGCGATTGCGGATGCTACAACACTTACCGAGGCGGGATATGTCGGTGAAGATGTTGAAAACATTCTTTTAAGACTTATTCAAGCGGCAGATTATGACATTGAGAAAGCCCAAAAGGGTATTATCTATGTTGATGAGATTGATAAAATCGCAAGAAAATCGGAAAATCCGTCGATAACCCGTGATGTAAGCGGCGAAGGTGTTCAACAAGCGTTGCTTAAAATACTTGAGGGTACGGTTTCCAATGTTCCTCCTCAAGGCGGAAGGAAACATCCTCAGCAAGAGTTTATACAGATTGATACAACGAATATTCTCTTTATATGCGGCGGTGCTTTTGACGGAATCGAAAAGGTTATCGAATCGAGAACGGGAAAATCGGTGCTCGGTTTCGGCGGAGATGTTGTAAGCAAGTCCGAAAAGGATATGACCAAGATTTATTCTCAGGTAATCCCTCAGGACCTTGTAAAATTCGGACTTATTCCCGAACTCGTAGGCAGAGTACCGGTAATTACATCTCTTGATAATCTTGATAAACAGGCGCTTGTCAGAATTCTTACCGAACCTAAAAACGCTCTTACAAAGCAGTATAAATCATTGCTTTCAATGGATAATGTTTCACTTGAATTTAATGATGATGCTCTTGAGGCAATAGCCGAACTTACTCTTGAAAAGAAAACGGGAGCAAGAGGTTTAAGGGCGATAATAGAGAAAACTTTGCTTCCGATAATGTATGACACTCCGTCAGATACAACGGTTTCGAAAGTTGTTATAACCAAGGATACGGTATTGAACGGCGCTGCTCCGATTATAGAAAGAGTTTCTAATTCGGGAAAAAACAGGATCGACAGCACACCTAAAACTGCCGGTTAAGTATTACAGTGAAGCCGATTGCAATATTGCAATCGGCTTTTTTTCAAAGAGAGGCGAGAGGATTTGAAAAAAGCAAAAAAACTTAATTTTACAAGTAAAGAAAAAAAGCAAACTAAAAGATTCAGGTCGTTTGTCATTTCGTTTGCGGCTTTTGTAATTATTCTCGGAAGCATTTCTTTGCTTATGTTTATGAAATCAATTGACTTTAACATAAATAATTTGGTTTCATCTTCGGAACAGACGACACATGGCGTCAGTGAGACCGAATCTTCTTCGGTTTTGATGCAAGGGGAGTCGGAAATCTTATTTATTTGCAATAACTCAAACTCGGAAATTACTTTTGCCCTTTTGCTTTCGACGGATTTTGCGGAAAATACCGTATCGGTAAGAGCGATTCCGATTGATACTTCGGTCAATTATAACGGAAGTGTCGATTCGCTTTCGTCGGTATATAAAAAAATGGGAGCAGTTGCTTTTATAAAGGCGTTTGAAGATTATTCGAATATAGATGTTGACAAATATATAGATGCCGGCGAATTGCAGTTTAAGAATTTTGCTTCAAAATTCAAAGATACAGTGGTTAATGTTCCTTATGAAATAAGTCCCAAAGACTCAGGCGGTCTATCACTGAATTCAGGAGAGCAGAGTTTAACTTCGGATATGCTTTTGAAATATATGAAATATACCGATTTAATCGGTAAGTCCGACGCTTTTTCATCTTTGCTCAGTGAAGTTCTTGCGAATTCGCATATCGGTGCAATTGACAACCTTTTTGAATATATTGTCAATAATTCGAATACCGATATTTCGATTGTGAACTATACAAACGAAAAGGAAAAAATATCTCAAATGATGAATACGGGATGTTCGGTTAAAAGCGAAGGTGTCTTTGCCGTTTCGGAGAATAAACGATGAAAAAACAGATTAAGTCCGTTGTGGCAATAGCGATAACGGCGGCGCTTGCAGTTGCTTCATATTTATATAAAGATACACTGTTAAGTTTTATTCCTACAGATTTTTCAAATGTAGATATGATATATGAGACCGTGGATTTGTCGCTTGCGCAAGGAGAAGTAAATGTACGATACTATTATCATACGCTTTCGGATAATGCTAAAAAAGCTTATACGCTGATACTTCCTCAGCTTTACAGCCACACTTATGAAATTGAAATTCCTTATCTTTCGGGAGAAGAACTTGAACAATTAAACTATGCAATTTCTTACGATAATCCCGATTTGATTTGTTATGCAGCAGAGTGTAATTTCAAAACGGTAGGAAATAAATACTATTTTTATCCTGTTTACGCACATTCTTCCGAGGAATGTGAACAGATTTGTACCGAACTTGAAACTGCGGTGTCTTTGGCACTTTCAAAAGCGATAAACTGTCAGACGGATTTAGAAAAAGAAAAGTTTGTGCATGACTATGTTTGTGATGTTTGCGAGTATTCGCTTACGGATGAACTTAAAATTACAGTTTATGATACACTCATAGGAAAAGAAGCGGTTTGCGAAGGATATTCAAGAACAACACAGTTGCTTTTGAATAAACTCGGTGTTGAAAATTATCTTGTTGTCGGAGATGCAATGAACGATGACGGCGAAACAGTCGGACATATGTGGAATGTCGTCCGAATAGACTCGGAAAACTATTATCTTGATGTTACATGGGATGATACGCAGGATGAAAACGGACCGTTGTTAAAAAAATACCTTTACTTTAATTTGTCCGAACAGCAGATAAGCAGAAACCATTATAACATCAGTCCTAAAAACAATAATTGTACAAGTGAAAAACTTAATTACGCAAAAATGAACGGAATGATTTACGATGGATATAATTCTGATTTCAAAGAGGGATTTGAAAAACAGATTCTTAAAAATTATTCCGAAGGTATAAATTGGGTTGAAATATATACAACCGGTGAGAAGGCATACAACGATATAAATAAAAACCTGATTGACAATGACGGAATTTCAAAAATCGTCGCAAATGCCAAAACGAAACAGTCGGGTATAGGTTATTCCAAATATAACTGTTATAACGATGATAAAATGTTTTATATGCAGATCGTGTTTTATTGATAAGGAGCGGAATATGGATAAAGAAAGAATTGAAAATGCGGTAAGAGAGATATTGCTTGCAATCGGAGAGGATCCCGACAGAGAAGGTCTTATAGAAACTCCGAAAAGAGTCGCTAATATGTATGAGGAGATTTTCAGCGGTCTTTCAGCCGATCCCGAAAGACATTTGAAAATTTTTAACGAAGGCAATAACGATGAAATGGTTGTGGTTCGTGATATTCCGCTTTATTCAATGTGCGAGCATCATTTACTTCCGTTTGTCGGAAAAGCCCATATTGCATATATTCCGTCCGAACATAAAGTAATCGGACTTTCAAAACTTGCGAGAATTGTCGAAGATTATGCAAGACGCCCTCAAATTCAGGAAAGGCTCACTTCTCAGGTTGCCGATTTTCTCGAAGAAAATTTACAGCCGAAAGGTGTTGCCGTTGTAATTGAAGCCGAACATCTGTGTATGACAATGCGTGGTGCAAGAGCAGCCGGAGCGAAAACTCAGACATCTGTTTTGCGTGGCTCAATGAAAAAGGATCCGAGGACAAGGTCGGAAGCGATGTCTTTATTACTCGGGGGGAAATAATGTCATATTTTTTTAGAGGAAACGGATTTGAGTTTGAACTGAACAAACGGACATATATTATGGGAATTCTTAATGTAACTCCGGATTCGTTTTTTGACGGCGGAAAATGGAATTCTCTTGAAAAAGCGAAAGAACACGCTGTGCAAATGGAAAAAGATCAGGCAGATATAATCGACATCGGGGCACAGTCAACACGGCCTAACAGCAAACTTTTGACCGAAAGCGAAGAACTCGAAATAATTAAAGCCTATTTGCCTGCAATTTGCGAAAATGTCAGTGTGCCGATTTCCGTTGATACCTTTTATCCCGCAGTTGCCGAATATGCTCTTGATTGCGGAGCGAAAATCATCAATGATGTCAGTTCTAAAATGGATAGACGAATTGCCGCTGCCGTTAAAAAGCATAATGCCGGATGGATAGTTATGCATACGGGTGGATTGAGTGCTTGTGAAATTGCCGATTATTCGGCTTGCGGCGGAGTTGTAAATGATGTCTTATCTTTTTTTGAAAGTGCAGAAAAAACGGCGATTTCATACGGAATAGGCAAGGAAAATCTCTGTTTCGATATGGGATTCGGATTCGGTAAATCGCATAACGATAATATAGAACTTTTAAGAAATATCAAAAAACTTAAAAGTAAAGACAAAGCGCTTTTAACAGCACTTTCCTGCAAAAGAATGATAAAAAACGAAACTGATGCAGACGGATACGAAAGAGTTTTCGGAACGGTTGCCGCAGATACGCTTGCGATTGCGGGCGGAACCGATTTCCTTCGTGTCCATCATGTCAGAGAAGCTGTTCTTGCGGCTAAAATGACAGATGCTGCGGTAAGGGGATAAAATGGATAAAATCGAAATTAAAGGACTTAGGCTGTTTGCTTATCATGGCGTAAATCCCGAAGAAAAAATTGACGGACAGGAGTTTATTCTCGATATAACTTCATATCTTTCTCTTGAAACTCCGTGTAAAAGCGATGATGTTGATGATACGGTAAGTTATGCGAAAATTATTAAATGTGCCCGCCGTGTCTTTTTAGCCGAAAAATACGATTTGCTGGAAAAAGCGGCACAAACCGTTGCCGATGCGGTGCTTGAAGAGTTTGAAAAAATTGAGAGTGTAACCGTTAAAGTGAAAAAACCGTTTGCACCGATAAAAGCCGATTTTGATTATGTTGCGGTTGAAATTACAAGGAGTAGAATATGAAGGCGATACTCGGAATAGGCACAAATATAGGCGACAAACTCGAAAACATAAAAAACGCCTGTTCGGCAATTGATCTGTTGCCCGATACGGTGATATTGCGAAAATCCGCTATATACGAAACTCAGCCTTGGGGATATACACAGCAAGATAATTTCTATAACTGCGTAGTTGAAATCGAAACATCGCTTTCGCCTAACGCTTTACTCGGAGCGTGTCTCGGAATAGAAGCGGGACTCGGCAGGGTACGGCAATTCAAAAACGGGCCGAGAATAATTGATATTGATGTATTACTTATAGACGGAATAACCGTCGGGACAGAGGAACTTACCGTTCCGCATAAGTTTATTAAGCAAAGAGATTTCGTTATTGTTCCGCTGAACGATCTTTTTCCCGAAAATGTTGCTTTCGGATATGATTTTTCAAAAGAATACGCTTCGACGGATAAGAGTAAACTGAACAAAATTAAACAATAAAAAATCCTCTTGATTTTGCTGTAAGAAAATAACCGAAAGGCTTTTTTGCCTTTCGGTTATTTTTAGTGAATAATGCTTTTAACTTTTTAATTAAACTGTTTTGTAATCAAGAGGATATTCCTGAAAATTATATGCTCTGTATCCTTGTTTATTTTCGCCTTTTGAAATTGAAAGCAAAAACAAGTCCGACTATAAGAACCAATAGGCTTACAGCGGTTAAAATCAAAACAGTTGCCGTATTGTTGTCTTTTTCTTTTTCTTGAGTTTGTCGGTTACTGTTAAATTGACCGTTTTTTTCGGCTGATTGATTTTCGGTGCCTAAATTATCATCTTTTTCTTCTGTATCATTTTCGCCTTGATTTGTATTAGGTGCTTGTGCATCGCTCATATCTTTGCCCATATTTCCTATAGAACCCATATCGTCGATTTTAAGTTCTCCGGCATCTATAAGAGTGTCGCTTTGTTGTGTATCTGAAGTCGAACCGATTGTACCGTTAAGCTGTCCGCTGATGCTTTCGGCACGAAGCAAGCAGAATTCTTTAAGAGTTGTTATGCCGGTTTCAAATTCCTCATAAGTGCAGAATTTAGTAGGATCCTTTTCAACATACGGAGAAATCATTGTATTGATACTGTCTATCATTTCTGAAAAATAACCGCTGTCAAAATACTCGGATATAAACTCCGCAAAATACCGATGATAGAGTTCTGTGTATTTTTTATCTTCAAAGATCCATGCAATCATAGGTCTGTTCGCAATATCACCGTCGGAAACCGGAGAATCAATAGGATAGTTCACAAGACTTGTAGCATCATCTGTAGACTGAAACCCACCGAAAGCAAGGTTATAGTCCCAAGGAATCATTTGCAGCTGCCCGTCATCTTCATAAAGATAATAATTGTGAATCATTGAGCCGGTATAACTGTCAAAATTCAAAACAAAGTTATGCACTACGAAATAGCGAATTACTTTTTCAATATCAACGGTGTTATCAAGATTTTCGCCGTTGCCGAGATCCTTCAAAGCATTAATCAAACGGGTTTTGTCCGCTTCGGTAATTTCTGTTTTTGCATTGTTGAAGATATTTGAATAACTGTTCGAATCGTCATCAATGTATTTAAGAAGAACATCGTCGCTGCCGTTTGTCATTCCGCCTTTCACTGTATCGGGCATAACATCTTGTATTCCTTCCGGAATATCAAAATTATCGGGCGGTGTCATCGGTTCGGTTTGGTTGTCGGCTGAATCCCATATGCCTTGCATATTTTCGTTAGGCATCTGATTTGTTTGCATATCTCCGAGCGTTTCGCCTTGATTTTCCTTCGGTATTTGCCCGTTTTGGAAATTTCGGTTTGGCATTTGCTCACTTTGTATATTTTTGTCAGGTATTTGATTGCTGTTATTGTTTTCGGTATTTCTTTTACCGTTCGGTATTTGAATGAAAGCGTTGTTATTATTTTTTTGGGGATTGTTTGTGTTATCTGTTTTATCATTAGCAAAAGACTTGTCTATGCCGATATTTTCTTCGTTTTCACGACCTTCGCCCACAGTCTGATTGTCCGGTTTATAAAGTTCGCCGTAATCTTTACCGTAATTACGCTCAAGGAAAGATTCTTCTACCCCTTCTACAGCAAGATATAAGCCCCAATCTTCACCGTTAACGGTTATATATACATAACTGCAAAGAGGGGAAGCCACGCCCATTTCGTTCATCATTTGATAGGTAAGATAATCTTTCATATAAGTGTTATCTTGAATGATGTTGTTTAAGCACAGTTTATCAAGTCCGTAATAAGTGTTGGCGTTGTTGTAATGGTCAAATTCGATTTTATAACTGTAACGCCCGTTAGTTACCTGACTGAGCGAAGTGTTTCCTTTTCCACGGATAGCAACATTTTTATATGCTTCATTGTCGATTACAACGGTACATGAATAATATTCTTCACTTTTACAGTTGGCGGTGAATTCATCCCAGTTATCCATAATAATGTCAATAGAATGAACCTTAGATGTATCAAACAGCGTTTTTTCGTAGCCCATTACAGTAGATGATTTTTTTACACCGAGATTTTCTGCGTTTATAAAAATTACGGATATTATCAGCGTTAAGGCAAGGATAACACAGCAAATTTTATCAAAATGCTTATGTGTTGACATACTAAGCCTCCTTATCCCATATATTCTCCGTTATAACTTACAAGAACTGCGCTGTTTATTCCGGGCATAGAGCCGAGAGTGTTGATAAAATCGGTATTATCGTTTATCATACGAATTTCGAGATTAAGTTCAATTAAACCTTTAGTTGCTGTCTTGCTCTTAACAACGCATTTTTGAACATTGTTTTGGAGAAAGTCAAGTGCTTTCTTTTCCGTCGCAGAATCCGAACATGAAAGGACGACTATATAGGGGTTAAAGTACGATTTCCTGTTTACGAAAACAAGAAGAATTATGCCGATAATGACGCTGCCGATTACTGCAAGGGGAATCATACCGGCAGCAAGTACAATGCCGACTGCAATCGCCCAGAAAAGAAACGCTATGTCAAGAGGCTCTTTAATTGCCGCACGGAAACGGACGATAGATAGTGCACCGACCATACCGAGAGAAAGAACCACATTGGAAGTTACCGCAAGGATAACTACAGTGGTGATCATTGTGAGAGCAACAAGGGTTGTTCCGAAACTCGAAGAATACATTACGCCTTGATAAGTTTTTTTATATACCAAAAAAATAAACATACCCAGACCGAAAGCAAGTGCTAAGGCAATCACCATATCTAAAATACTTACGCTTTCGATGTTTTCGAGAAAACTTGATTTGAAGATGTCGTTAAAAGTCATAATAAATACTCCTTATAATATAAATATTCTTTAGCCGTAAATTCTGCAAACAGCATATTTTGAAAATGCGGCTGTTCGGCAATTGGAAAGTTGTACAGCATCACGGATAATATCCGGAAGATATTCATCCCATTTTACTTCAAGTATAATTGGGCTGTTTCTTGCAGGTACCGTAACACAATCGGGATTCAAAAATTCAACGCAGTTTATACTTGTACGGATGTTGCGGTCAAGTGTAACTCTTACATTACCGGGTGAAAATACAAACGGTTCTCTTAAATAATTTACGACGGTTTTCGGCCGCAGTCCTTGGCTCATCATTTTGCTGTATAATTCCCGAATTAACGCAGCATCGCTGTTTAACATCCAAGAAAAATCACCGTTTACAATTGCCTGTGCCTGTTCTTTTGTAAGCACACAACTGTCTTTTAAGCATAAACCGTTTATCTTGCTTTTTTTCTCTAAACGAATCAATGATGTGTCATTGTTATAGTAGCGTAGGCGGAATTTTTCACGGATATTTACGCCGTCAATCTTTTCTCTGAGCGCTTTATCGGATGCATTATCGAAATATAAACTGCGTATCATATATTTTCCGTCAACGGTGTGAATATCCCGCTTCATAACAACAGATAAACGCTGTCGAAGAACAAGCATATCCGCATAAGTGATTTCGTGTTTCATTTCGTGTCTGTATTTCAGTTTTATCATTCCTTTCTCAGTTATTTTTTGCAAAAAAAGCTCCTGTATAATGGTAATGTCATTATACAGGAGGAAGATTGAAGTAATATTGAATTTTTTCAGATTGTGGGAATTTGTATTTTGAATTCTACAAGCCCGTTAAAACATTGTACATTGATATTTCCTTTATGAGAACTGACAATTGCTTTTGCAATAGCAAGACCCAGACCGTAATGCTTGTCGTCTCCGTTACGGGCGGTATCTATACGGAAAAATCTTTCAAATATTTGCTCCCGCTGTTTTTGGGGGATTTCATCGCCTTTGTTGATAACAGACAGGATAGCAAAGTTATGTTGTTTTGTTAAAGACAAATGTATTTCGCCTTGTTCTTTACTGTGGCGAATAGCGTTATCAAGCAGTATGGAAACAAGTTGCTTGAGTTGTGCGCTGTTGCCTTTAACATCAATTCCTTTGGTAATGTTGCTGTCAATAATAATTCCTTTTTCAAATGCAACGCTTTCAAACGCAAGCACTTCTCCGGCAACAAGACGGCTAAAGTCAATTTGTTCTGTTTGCACTGTAACATTTTCTGTTTTGGCAAGATCGAGAAGCTGACCTACCAGTATACTCATTCGTTCGTTTTCATACTGAATATTTTGGAGCCATTGGTTATCGCCGATTTCACGGGAAAGAAGTTCGGCGTTTGCATTGACTACCGACACAGGTGTTTTCAGTTCATGACCTGCATCGGATATGAACTGTTTCTGTTTTTTATAACTTTCTTCAAGCGGATGTACGATTTTTTTCGCAAGAAACACTGAAATAAAGAAGAAAAGAACAAGTGCCGCACCGCCGAAAATCAGTGTGTATCGGAATAAAGTTTCGGCACTTTCATTGAAAATGGTATTATCCATAAATGCAACAAGAATATATCCGTTTTTATCTGTTTTATAAAAGGCAAGATTGTCTTTAGTGCCGTTGATCTTATTGCTGTTTATAATGTTTTGTGCCAAAATTTTCAATTCATCATCAGTGTGTAGTGTAGGCGGTTCGTTTTTTATTTCAAGTATTTCGCCGCCATACGATACTGCAACGCTGTAAAAGGTCGATAACTGAAACATGGGGGATTGTTTATCGAAATTGTGAGCGATGTTCGGATTTGCGCTTGGTATCGGAATGTCCTGATGTACTGATTTTTCAAACGATTGGGGAAGAACATACATATCGGCGTGTGTTTGAAGCATTTGTTTGTTTTGCTTTGATACTTCAAAATAACTTGAAGAGTAAATTATGCTGAGTGTACCGATCCATATACCGACAAGTATAGACATAATTGTAGCAACGATTTTTCTCCTTGATTTCTCAAACATCATCACACCTCAATTCATATCCGATTCCACGCACGGCTTTGATTTCTGTTTTCGCTTCTATAAACGCAAGTTTTTTTCGAGTGAATGACATATATACTTCCACATTGTTGTATTCGGCATCGCTTTCAAGTCCCCATATTTTTGCTGCGAGCTGTTCACGGGTCAGAATCTGACCTTTGTTTGACATTAAGTATTCAAGGATACGGTATTCTTTTTCGCTAAGTCGCACGCTTTGAGCGTTAGAGGTACAGCAGAGTGTAAGTGTACCGGTGTCAAGCGTAATATCCGAAAACGACAATAATCCGTCAGTTGTGCCGAGTGTTCGCCTGCCGAGAGCACGCAGACGGGCAAGAAGCTCCTTTGTCATAAAAGGTTTTGTTAAGTAATCGTCGGCACCGCTGTCAAGACCCGTTACCTTATCATCGAGTTCTGCTTTTGCCGTAAGCATTAGGATAGGAGTTGTAATTCCTTTGCTTCGTACACGCTTTGCAATTTCGTATCCGTTTATTCCGGGGAGCATAACATCCAGGATAACAATATCATAGATGTTGCTTTCGATTGCCGCTAACCCGTCAAGTCCGTTGAAATAACAGTCAACTTCATATTTTTCAAGCCGCAGAATTTCGCATAATGCTTGCGCCATTCTTCTTTCATCTTCAATAAGTAAAATTCGCATAGGTACACCTCTGTTTATATCCTATTATAGCATAGAATATTGAAGAAATATTGAACAGTACGGAAAATGAATAATTATTTATCTGTTTTTCGGTTGCGGTATATACTTAAAA
>CAZGPE010000028.1:0-20154 GCA_964527585.1 uncultured Eubacteriales bacterium | reverse complement strand
CCCGACCTGCTGATTACAAATCAGCTGCTCTACCAACTGAGCTACACCAGCGTTTCGAACGCTTGAATATAATAACACATACATTCGAGTTCGTCAAGCAAAATTTTTATTTTTTTCAAAAAAACTTTTCTTTTCTCATATTTCGTCATTCAACACGAAAAAATGTATCGCCTATAATACCGTATTGAAATAAAACAATTGATTTTTATCGGTCAAGGTATTATAATGTTGAAAAATGGGTTGTTGTGTCTAACGGCATAAATGACATTGTTTTTTCAAATAACTTTACCGAAACATTACCGTTATTTTAACCTTCCGATTTTTGTTTCGGGGAAAATTTTATCAAACGCTTATTTTTATGTTTTCTTAATATCTTACATAATTAGGAGAAGAGATATGATAAACTTTAACATTCCTCCTTTCGTGGGAAAAGAACTGACCTATATCAAAGAAGCTGTCGATTCGTATAAAATCTGCGGCGACGGTCAATTCACCAAAAAATGCAACGCTTGGCTTGAAGAAAAGTTCAATGCGCAGAAAGTCCTTTTAACAACAAGCGGTTCAACGGCATTGGATATGGCTTTGCTCCTTTGCGGAATCGAAGACGGTGATGAAGTAATTCTTCCGAGTTACACCTTCTCGTCCACTGCCAATGCACCCGTGCTCGCAGGCGCAAAACTCGTGTTTGTCGATGTGCGTCCCGATACAATGAACATTGACGAAACAAAAATCGAAAGAGCAATCACCGACAAAACAAAAGCGATTATCGCCGTTCACTATGCAGGTGTTTCCTGTGAAATGGATACAATTCTCGATATTGCAAAACGCCATAACCTTACCGTAATCGAAGATGCGGCACAAGGCGTAATGAGCACATATAAAGGAAAAGCACTCGGTACAATGGGTGATTTCGGATGCTATTCTTTCCACGAAACCAAAAATTACTCCATGGGTGAAGGCGGCGCTCTTGTTATCAACAATCCGGCATACAACGAAAAAGCCGAAATTCTTCGTGAAAAAGGTACAAACAGAGCAAAATTCTTCCGTGGACAAGTTGACAAATACACTTGGGTTGATTTCGGAGACAGTTATCTCCCCAGTGATCTCAACGCTGCATACCTTTGGGCTCAGCTTGAAGTTGCCGATGAAATCAACGAAAACAGGCTCGCAACTTGGAACGCATACTATGAGGCTTTCAAGCCTTTGGAAGAAAAAGGATATATCGAACTTCCGACAATACCTCAGGACTGTGTTCATAACGCTCATATGTTTTATATCAAACTCAAAGACCTTGACTCACGCACCGATTTCATTGCGAAAATGAAAGAAAACGGTGTTTGCTGTGTATTCCATTACATTCCGCTTCATTCGGCACCTGCCGGCAAGAAGTTCGGCAGATTTGACGGCGAAGACATCTACACGACAAAAGAAAGCGAAAAACTCGTCCGTCTTCCGCTTTATTACAACATTACCGATGCCGACAGAAATCATGTAATAAAATGCGTTAAAGAATATTTCAACAAATAAAACATTTATATCAATATGTTAGGCGTGATATTTTGGAAGAAGTAAGAAAAGAAAAAAAACTTACCCTTAAACTGCTGATATTTCTTCAGGCGGCAGTATGTATTTATACTTTTTCGGGAATTGCGGCAAAATTCGCTTCAAGATATGAACTTTCTGCGTTCTTTACATTTTTGAAGTTGCTGTTTTCCGAAGGCTTAAACAAAGAAATTTTCACAATGGAAAATTTAGGCTTTGTTGTTTGCTACGGATGTGAACTTCTCGTACTCGGAGTTTATGCGATTCTCTGGCAGCAAATAATCAAAAGAATTGATATTTCAACCGCTTACGCAAACAGAGCGCTTGCGATATTTTGGTCAACGCTTTGGGCTGTACTGTTTTTCAAAGAAAGCATCAGTTTATTTAACATAATAGGCATCGTTATCATCGTTGTCGGAACATGGATGGTGAATAAAGATGGCTAAGTATTGGATTTCGCTTTTTGCGGCGGTTATAATTTCGGCAACTTCGCAAATGTTTTTGAAAAAAGCCGCACAGAAAAAATATGACTCGTTTATAAAAGAATATCTTAATCCTTGGGTTATTATCGGCTATATTTTAATGATCCTTTCTACTCTTTGCGTTATTTTCGCATACAAAGGCGTGGATTATAAAAACGGCCCGATTATCGAATCGTTGGGATATATCCTTATAATGATTCTCGGAAGAATCATATTCAAAGAAAAACTCACCAAAAATAAAATCATCGGCAATTTACTTATACTGCTCGGTGTTATTGTATTCTATTTCAATCCGTAAAACATACGAATCAGGAGAAAAACATGAAAAAGAAAATAATCGTTTTAGGTTCTGCCGGAAATTTGGGAATGTATTTCATCGACCATCTGCTGAACAATCTCGATTGCGAAAAATACGAAATCATCGCAACCGGCACCAAAGATCACTATCCTTTTGATTTTTATAAAGGAACATATATTCAGCTTGACATTACAAACAAAGCCGATTTTGAAAAACTTCCGCAAAGCGATGTATATGCGGTTGTGGATTTCGCAGGAATTCTTCCCGCTTATCTTTCAAAAGACGATCCGAACAAATACATTGATGTAAACATAAAGGGAACACTTAATGTATTGGATTACTGCGTAAAAGTTAACGCCGACAGAATTATGTATACTCAGACATGGGCGGATCTTAACGGATACCTAAAAGATAAAAAACCGCTTGAACCCTATGCTTCGAGAAAACAAATTTACACAGGCGACCACGCAGTATATACCGTTACGAAATGTGCCGCTGTCGATTTGATAGAATGTTACCATCAAATGCATTCGCTTAAAAACTTTATTTTCAGACTTCCCAACATCTATCTTTACGCTCCCGATATGTTTTACTATGTTGACGGCGAAAAGAAGTACATTTCATACAGATATATGATTGAGCGCGCAAAAGAAGGTAAAGATATTGAACTTTGGGGCAACGCAGAGTTCGGAAAAGATGTTATTTATGTCAAAGACCTTTGCCAGATGATTTTCAAAGCTCTCTGGGTAGAGCGTGAAACCGGAATTTACAATGCGGGTACCGGTGTAAAAACCACGATGTTAGAACAAATTCAGGGAATGATTAAAGTATTCTCCCCGAAAGCTGCTCCGTCAAAAATCATCGAATGTCCCGAAAAGAGAGACTGCGACGATTTCGTTATGGATATTCAAAACGCAAAAGACGATTTGGGATACGAGCCCGAATATGACTATATCTCCTATCTTGAAGATTACAAAAAAGAAATGGAATTAAACAGGTTCGTTAAGAAATAAGGAGTTATATAAATGACACAGACAAAAAAAATCAGTTTCATTATTCCCTGCTACGGCAGTGAAAAAACCGTCGGAATCGTTATTGACGAGATAGACGAAACAGTCAAACAAAATCCGGCATACGACTATGAGGTTATTGCGGTAAACGACCATTCCCCCGACAATGTTTGGGAAGTTCTCAAAGGCATTGCCGAAAAAAACAAAAAGGTTAAACTTATCAATCTCGCAAAAAATATGAACCGCCCCGGAGCATTGATGGCAGGTCTTTCGAAAGTTGACGGAGACTATGTCATTTTAATGGACGACGACGGACAGTGCCCGATGGAAAGTTTATGGAAACTGATGAAACCTTTGGAAGAAGGACACGATGTTTCAATTGCCAAATATCCTTCGTACAAACAAAGTGCATTTAAGAGTTTCGGAACAATCGTCAACAGAAAAATGACCGAAATCATTATGGAAAAGCCGAAGGATATGAGTTTCACAAACTTCACGGCTATGAAAAGATACATTGCCGAAGAAATAAAGAAATACAAAAATCCTTATCCGTATATGACCGGACTTCTTTTGAGAACGACAAGTGATATAGTCAATGTCGAGATGGAAGAAAGAGAAAGAATTACCGGCAGCACAAACTTCACTTTCATCAAAATGCTTAATTTGTGGATAAACGGCTTCACTGCATTTTCGATTAAACCGTTGAGAATTTCAACTTTCATCGGAGTTATAACAGCCGCTCTCGGCTTCCTTTACGGTCTGTTTATTATAATCAACAAGCTCTTCATCCATACTTCGATTATGGCAGGATACAGTTCTATAATGGCCGTAATGCTGTTTATCGGCGGAATTATAATGATAATGCTCGGTATGATCGGTGAATATTTAGGAAGAATTTATATCAGTATTAACAGTTCACCTCAATTCGTAATTAAAGAAACGGTTAATTTCGAAAATGATGAAAACATTGAATAAAAGTACAGTTGACAAAAAGGTGAAACAATGAAAAAAATTGTTATTATCGGCGCAAACGATTTTCAAAATCCTTTAATCCTCAAGGCTAAGGAAATGGGATTCGAAACCCATGTTTTTGCATGGCAAGACGGCTCAATCGGTGAAAAAACAGCGGATTTCTTTTACCCGATAAGCATTGTTGAAAAAGAAGAAATACTCAAAAAATGCCGTGAAATCAAACCCGATGCCGTAGCGACCATCGCATCCGATCTTGCAAACATTACGGTTCAGTATATTGCGGAAAATCTCGGACTTACCCACAACAGTTCCGAATGTATCGAAATATCGACCAATAAATTCAAAATGAGAAAAGCTCTTAAGGCAGGCGGAGTAAAAGTCCCCCACTTCGAAACAGTTTTCTCAGCCGATGAACTCGGTGATTGCTCGCAGTTCAAATTCCCCGTTATCGTAAAGCCTACCGACCGTTCGGGAAGCCGTGGAATAACGAAAGTGTTCAAAAAAGAAGAACTCGATCAAGCTGTAAGCGATTCAACGGCACATTCTTTCGAGAAGAAAGCAATTGTCGAAGAATACATAGACGGACCCGAATACAGTTGCGAATGTATTTCATATAACGGTGAACACACCCTTTTAACCGTTACCCAGAAATTCACAACAGGGGCTCCGCATTTTATCGAAACGGGTCATATTGAACCGTCCGATCTCTCCGAAGAAACGCTTAAAAGAGTCAAAGAAATCATTTTCAAGTCTCTTGATGCTTTGCAAATCAAATTCGGCGCATCACATTCCGAATTCCGTGTCAACGAAAACGGTGAAATCGGAATAATCGAAATCGGTTCGAGAATGGGCGGAGACTGTATCGGTTCGGATCTTGTTCATTTGTCAACGGGAATTGATTTTGTAAAATCCGTAATCGAAGTTGCTTCCGGAAACAAACCTTCTTTGGTTAAAGATTTCACTCCCAAAGCGGCGGCAATCCGTTTTGTTTTCGGAAACGAAGATGTTAAAATTCTCGAAAACATCAAAGCCAATCATCCCGAATCCTTACATTTCGTAAGCGAATTACAGGAAATCGGAGACCATAAAATCGTAGACAGCGGAACAAGATACGGTTTTTATATCATGACAGCGGAAAACAGAGAAAAACTTCTCGAGATTTCAAAATTAGGAAAATAACACAATCAAAAAACACCCACCGAAATCAATACGGTTTCGGCGGGTTACTTTTTTCTTAAACAAACACAATTGCATTTAACAAAGCAAACACCCCGAAAGTTACGGCTTTCGGGGTGTTTGCTGTTTGGAGATTTGCTATATAAAAATGAGGACTATGGAAGCAATATTCTTAATTATACAATGCCCTGTGCCATCATAGCGTCGGCAACTTTCATAAATCCGGCAATATTCGCACCGACTACAAAGTTATCCGGAACATTGTATTTTTCACACGCTTCTTTCATATGGTAATAAATGTTTATCATAATTCCTTTAAGTTTTGTATCGACTTCTTCAAATGTCCAAGAAGAACGAATTGAATTTTGACCCATTTCAAGAGCCGAAGTCGCAACACCGCCGGCATTTGACGCTTTACCCGGAATAAAGAGCACTCCTCTTTCAAGCAAAGTTTCTATTGCTTCGTTATCCGTCGGCATATTCGCACCTTCGCATACCGCATAACAGCCGTTATCCGCCAATCTCGATGCCTGCGCTTTGTTAATTTCGTTTTGAGTTGCACAGGGAAGCGCAACCTCACAAATTACATTATCCCATACGGAACCTTCGCCGTATACGGCATCGGGATGAGTGTTGAGATATTCTTTAATTCTCTTTCGGTCGACTTCTTTTATCTGTTTAACAAGTTCGACATCAATTCCGTTTTTATCAATTATATATCCGTTCGAATCAGAACACGAAATAACCTTTGCACCGAGTTGAGTAGCTTTTTCCATAGCGTAAATCGCAACATTACCGGAACCTGACACCGCAACTGTTGTATCTTTCATATCTTTGCCGTGATCTTTCAAGAGTTCTTCGGTAATATATACAAGTCCGTATCCGGTCGCTTCGGTTCTTGCAAGAGATCCGCCGAAACTCAGTCCTTTACCCGTAAGAACGCCTTCGGAACGGTTGGTAAGTTTTTTATACTGACCGTAAAGGTAACCGACTTCTCTCGCTCCCGTACCTATATCACCTGCCGGGACATCTTCATCGGCGCCGACATACTTAAACAGTTCATTCATAAACGCTTGGCAGAAGCGCATAATTTCCATATCGCTTTTTCCTTTGGGATCAAAGTCCGAACCGCCTTTTGCTCCGCCGATGGGAAGACCAGTAAGGCTGTTTTTGAAAATCTGTTCAAAGCCGAGAAATTTGATAATGCTTAAATTAACGCTCGGATGAAGTCTTAATCCGCCTTTGTAGGGGCCGATTGCCGAGTTGAACTGAACACGGTAACCACGGTTAACATGAACTTCGCCCTTATCGTCAACCCACGGAATTCGGAACATAATCTGTCTTTCGGGTTCAACCAATCTTTCGAGAAGTCCCGTTTTTTGATAAATCGGATCGTTATCTACAACAGGAGCAAGTGCTTCAAGCACTTCCGTTGCCGCCTGAATAAATTCAGGTTGATCCGCATTTTTGATTTTTAAGTCGTTCAACACTTTTTCCGAATAAGTCATTTTCAACATCTCCTGCAAGTTTTTGAAAAATTACAGTCAAAATTATAGCAAGGCAGCCTATGTTTGTCAATAAAATGCGTGAATTTTTGCATTTTCGAAAACAATTTCTTGCAAAATGCACGATTGATAAATTTCATTTTATATTTTTTTGTCAATATGCACAAACAGTAAAAATACACAAAAATATACAATTGCCTTAATTTTGTTGATATTTGTCTCATATTCTGCTAAAATAAATAATTATATATTTAAGGAGCAGCATAATGGAAATTGATATATACGATTTCGACAAAACCGTATTGCCCTTTGACAGCGGTTCGAAATTTGCGCTTTTCTGTTTTTTACATTATCCGTATTTGATTTTTTTACTGCCGTTTTATCTTGTCGATGCGATACTTTTCGCACTTCATATTATAAATCTCGACAAGTTCAAGAAACACATCTTCTGCTTTGTAAGATTTATCAACCTCGATAAATCGGTCGTTAAATTTTGGGATAAATACGAAAATAAAATTTTCTCTTGGTTTTTGCCCGAAAACAGAGAGAGAACTGCAGTCGTTATCAGTGCAAGTCCGGATTTCCTTCTCGAAGAAATCCAAAAAAGGCTTAAATTCGAATATCTCTTATGCACAAGACATAACAGAAAAACGGGAGAATTACTTTACAAAAACTGCAGAAACGAAGAAAAAGTACGCAGACTGTATGAAAGATTTCCCGAAAAAGACCTCGATGTTATATGCGTTTACTCAGACAGTTTGAAAAACGATAAGCCGATTTTCTCATTGGGAAAACGCTGTTTTAATATTCTTTCAAAAGGCGAACAGTCAGAATTCGTTTTTGATGAAATGTATTCGGAGGAAAAATAATGAATATTTACGAAGAAGTCCTTAAAATCAATTCTGCACATCCGCAAAAGCTCGCCCTTTCGAAGAAATTTTCCGACGGCAGACTTGAAACATATACATACGGAGAAATGTTCGAAAAAATCGGCGCTTATGCCGAAATTCTCAAAAACGCCGGACTCTGCGAAGGAGACCGTGTTGCAATTGTTTCGGAAAGTATGCCCGAATGGCCGATTGCGTTTATGGCAATTGCGAAAATCAAATGCACCTCGGTTCTTATCGATGCTTCCCTTTCGGGAAACGAAATCGGTGAATATATAGACAGAGCGGATGTCAGAGCGGTGGTATCATCTCAAAACTGTTTTGAAAAACTCGAAAACAGCGAAAACTATCCTCTCCCGGTACTTGATATATATAACGGAACGCTCTTTGACACCTGTGAGAAAACGGTATCTTCCGATTATCCGAAAACTCCCGACGGCGACAGCAGTGTCGCAACAATCATTTATTCATCGGGAACCACAAGAAAGCCCGCAGCGATAATGCATTATCACGATTCGCTGATAAACACAACTAAAATGACAAGTAAAATACAGGGACTTACGGACAAAGACAGATACCTGTCTATCGTTCCCAACAGCCATATTTACGGCGTAATCTGTCTTATGCTCGGCCCGGCACTCAATGCCGCCGACGCTTACTACATAGACGGTGTAAACGCTCAGGCTATACTCGGTGCTTTCAACGACTATCATCCTACGGTTTTTCTCGGCGTCCCCAAGGCTTACGAACTGTTTATGACTCAAGTCATGAAAAAAATAAACAGCAAAGCACTTACCAAAATAATGTTCAAACTTTTCTTCCCGATATGCTTGAAACTACGCAGAAAAAACGGAAGTCTGCTCGGAAAGAAAATATTCAAAAGTATTCACGACGGATTCGGCGGTTCGCTTGAGTTCCTCTGTTCTGCGGGTGCTCCCACAAAGCAGGAAGTTGCCGATTTTTTCTACGGTACGGGATTCAACATCATTATTACCTACGGTGCATCGGAAACGAATATTCCCACCATCGGCAACAGACCCGAACAGCTTACAACACATTCCTGCGGTATCCCCTATCCCGATATTCAAACCAAGATCTCCGAATCGGGAGAACTTCTTATAAAATCTCCTTATGTTATGAAAGGATATTTCAGAAACGAAGAACTGACAAAAGAAGCCTTTACCGATGACGGTTGGTTCAAAACCGGAGACATTGTAAGCATTGACGAAAAAGGAAATTATTCGGTTACGGGAAGATGCAAAGAAAACATTGTTCTCGCAAACGGCAAAAAAGCGACTCCGGAAGATATTGAAGAAAAATATATCGGTATCGATCATATTAAAGAATTCGTTATCTGCGGCGTTCCCGCCGAAAATGCGGAATATGATGAAGTGCACGCCTTTATTATTCCCGATTCACACGAAAAAAATACAGAAGATTTAATCAAAAGCAAATTCCGTGAAATCGGAAGTTCTCTCCCCTCTTATATGAAAATAGCGCACTTCCATTTTATCGAGAATATCGAGAGAACATCTCTTCAAAAGCCTAAGAGATATTTGCTTAAAAATCTTGCAATCGACGAACGCAACGGTATATCCCAAGCAACTTCTTCCGAAGAAAAAAACTACATTTCGGGAAAAGACATTATCGCACAGGTAACCGAAACGGTTGCCGAAGTTTCGGGAGCAGATGTTACGGAAATCACACCCGAAACTGTGATTTTCTCCGACCTTACAATCGACTCTCTTTCCGCAATTACACTTGCCGTTCAAATCGAAGAAAAGTTTTCGAAAAACATCGAACCTTATTACAACTCCGAAATGACGGTTAAAGACATAGCGGATATTATCGAAGGAAAAGCTTCGGTTTCTGAGGTTAAAGAAATCGACGCAAGCACTTATCCTCAGGAAAAAGACAATTCCGATTACAGAAGATTCGCTTTTTTCAAAAATCTCGCAAAAGCGGTTTACAGCATCAAATTTTACAACACCGATGTTCTCAACAGAGATGACGGCTTTGTTATCTGTGCAAATCATGTTTCGGCAATCGACTTTCTTTATGTCGCCTCCGCAATGAGCAAACAAAGATACAAAAAAACTTGCATTATGGCAAAAAAAGAACTGTTTAAGGATAATTGGTTCCTGCGCAAACTCATAAAATCAACCGGTATGGTTCCCGTTGACAGAAGCGGTATGAATATGAACTCGATGAACAGCATTTGCAAGAAACTCAAAGAAGGCTGGTGTGCCGTTGTTCATCCCGAAGGAACAAGAAGTGAAGACGGCATTTTCAGAACAATGAAAAGCGGTGCGTGTGTACTTGCAAGCGACACTGAAGTTCCGGTTATTCCCGTATATATCGACGGAGCGTTCGAAACTTTCCCCAAAGGCAGAAAAATCATGAGATTTTTCGATTGGAAACACTTTAAGCCATTTAGAATCAAAGTTATTTTCGGCAACCCGATAGATTCCGTAAATATTACATCCGAACAACTTGCTCAAAAAGTTCAGGATTCGATTCTCGCTTTGCAGGAAAAGGCAAAGTCAATGAAATAACTCACCTTCCCGAAAGATATTTTTTATCTTTCGGGAGTTTTTTTAATAAAATTTAAGTTGACATTCGCACTGCGATATTGTATCATATATGTGTATATATGGCGGATTGTGTCCGCTGTCAAAATTCATATCAGAGGTAATTATTTATGAAAAAGTTTGCTACGGTTTTGCTTTCGCTTTGCTTAATCTTTACGATGTGCATTTCCTCATTTGCCGCTGTTCCCGATCTTTCATATTCAAGTTCGGTTTCAACACAGGTAAGAGAAATTTCCGAAGACCTCGGTTCTGCCCCTACTGACGAACAACTCACACAGGCAGCAGAAGAAATAATCACTGTCCTTAAAGACAACGGTGCAAAGTCCGGTAACGATTTGCGTGAATCCGTTGACATACTTTACAATAAAGGTTTTATTGATCAAGCTCTTTACAACAAACTCTGCGCTATGATCAAAGAAACACAGGATGAAGAAAACGGTTCAACACAGGATATTCTCGATCAGATGTCCGCTATCGTTGGAAACGATGCTCTTTCTTTCACCGAAAAAGCAACCGCTATTTTCGATTTGATTAAAGATCTTCCCGCAGAAGAGGCTCAGAAAATTCTCGATGCCGCTTTGAACGCAGGTATTATCGACAACGATATTTACAATGCGATTTCCGACCTTTTCAACGGAAATGATATTGACCTCGGCGGTCTTGATTCGGTAACCGGCGGAATCGGTGATTTAGTTGACACAATCCTCGGAATGTTGGGTATCGGCGGTTCGGGTTCCGATTCCGACGGTTCCGGCAGCAGTTCGGGTTCTTCAAGCACAGGTTCTACGGCAAACAGAACCGACTTTGAAGGCGGTAACGCAAAAACAGGCGATTACGCTGTTGTTTCGGTTGCGGGTGTTGCTCTCGTAGCAGGTGCGGCACTTCTCCTCACAAGAAAAAAGAAATAATTATCTTAAAAATATAAAGCGGTCTTGATTTCAAGACCGCTTTTGTATTATACTTTTATACGGTGATAATATGGTAATTACAATTGATATAGGAAACACTAACATAACTTTCGGAGTTTTCGAAAACGGCGAAATCAAACTTGTCTCAAGACTTGCGACGCAACGCTGTTTAACTCCCGATCAATATGCCGTTGACTTTACAAACATCTTTAATCTTCACGGAATAGATACTCAAAAAATAAAAGGTGCAATTATAAGTTCCGTTGTTCCCGAAATTACATATACTCTCAAAGAAGCGATTGAACCTTTTTGCAAAAAAGTTATCATCCTCGCTCCCGGAGTTAAAACGGGTTTAGACATCGCAATCGACAATCCGGCGCAACTCGGAGCCGACCTTGCGGCAGGTGCCGTAGGTGTTGCCGAAAACTATCCCTTGCCCGCTTTTGTAATCGACCTCGGAACAGCAACAAAAATTTACTGTGTAAATGAAAAGAAATCATTTTTGGGCGGTATGATCGCTCCCGGAGTTTCGATTTCACTCAATGCGCTTTGCAGCACAAGTTCACAACTTCCGACAATCGAATTCAAGGCTCCTTCCAAAGCCTGCGGAACAAACACAATCGAATGTATGCAATCGGGGGTTATTCTCGGAACCGCCGCAATGATTGACGGAATGATTGAAAAATACACCGAAGAAGTCGGCACTCCGGCATCAATCGTCGCAACGGGCGGTCTTTCGTCATTTATCATCAACGAATGTAAAAGCAACATAATATACGATAAAAACCTTTTATTGAAAGGACTTTATCATATATACAAAAAGAATACAAAATAATATTTATTTCGCTAAATTTTGCGCTACATTCACTTTTTGTGAAGCAGCAGCAAGGAGGAATATATATGTCAAAAAGAAAAAAATCAGCCGACACACTCAAGTTGGTTGAAACCGCAATGCTCATAGCGATTATTGTCGTTATGGCGTTCACGCCTCTGGGCTACATTACCGTAGGTCCGTTAAGTCTTACTCTTTTGATGATTCCCGTAATCATCGGCGGAGCAACTTGCGGCAAAGGTGTAGGAGCACTTTTAGGCGGTGTGTTCGGACTCACAAGTTTTATTCAGTGCTTTAAGGGAGATATTCTCGGTGCGATACTCGTTTCGCACAGCATCCCGAAAACACTGTTGGTTTGTTTTGTTCCGAGAATTTTAGCGGGATTTTTATGCGGTCTTATTTTTGAAGCGTTAAGAAAAAAAGACAAAAAACACAGTTGGTCTTACATCGTTTCAAGCATTATCGCTTCCCTGCTGAACACCGGACTGTTTCTCGGTTTGCTTGCGTTACTGTTTTATAACACACAGTTTACATCAGATCAGGCGGCGGCACTCGGTGTCGACTCCGTTCTCAAGACCGCAATCGCAATCGCAACGGGACTTAACGCTCCCGTGGAACTTTTATCCTGTGCCGTAATCGGCTCTGCGATAAGCAAAGCTTTATTTGAAGCGACAAAAAGACTGAAATAATTTATAAAAGGCAGTTCGTTTGAACTGCCTTTTATTTATAGATCTTTAATATATTCACAAGCCGACAGCGCTGCCACGGTTCCGTCCGAAATTGCGGTAGTTATCTGTCTTACTTTTTTCCTTATACAGTCTCCGCAGGCAAAAATACCGTCTGCGGATGTTTTCATATTCTCATCACAAATAATATAACCGTTTTCATCAAGAGTTAAAACAGATGAAAAAGACCCGTTTTGCGCAACCTCGCCTATACAGATAAACGCTCCTTCGGAATCAATCTGCATTTCTTTCCGATTTTCACCGACACAAACACCGATTGAACAAAGCCGCCCGTTATTTTGATTAAATGATTTAACATCGGCAGAAAAAACAAAACCTACATTTTTTCTTTCTTCAAGTTGTCTTATCGCCTTTTTTTCCGCCGTAAGATACGGCAAATCCTGTATCACGGTAACGCAAGAACAAATATCACTTAACATCAAAGCGGTTGAAACCGCTGTGTTTCCGCCGCCTATTACACAGACTTTCTTATTTTTGAAAAACGGACCGTCGCAAACCGCACAGTAAGAAACTCCTTTTCCGACCGAATCTTCTTCGTTTTCGGCGCCGAGTTTTCTGTGAACGGTACCTACCGCTAAAATTACACATTTAGCTGTAAAAACCTCTTCATCGGTTATAACACGCTTTTCATTCGTTTCATTCACGATTTCAAGTACCGTGCGTGTCTTAAACTCAACTCCCAACGCTTTTGCCTGTTCAAAAATCTCCGCAGAAAGCTCGTTTCCGCCGATTTCTTTTCGGCTTGGAAAATTCTCGATTTTATTCGAAAAAGCCATTTGGCCGCCGATATTCGCCTTTTCAAGCACTAATACGGACTTTTCCGACCTCGCCGCATATATCGCAGCCGTCATTCCGGAAGGTCCCGCTCCGACAATGATTATATCGTACATTATTCCGCCTCTAAATATTTTTTAATATTTGAAAGCCCTTCAACTTTTAAGTTTTTTCCGTCAGTTCCGACAACAAGCGCCGGCGCCTGCATTAAATCAAGGTCAACGGCAAGTTCGGGATACTGTTCAACCGCAAGTGTTTCGTATACTATTCCCTTTTTCTCAAGCAAGCGTTCTGCCGAAGCACAGTTCGGACAGGTTCTTGTAACAAAAAGAGTGTATTTTTTATTCACGGTTTTTCCGTCGGCGGCTCCCGTATTTATTCTTTGACTGTATCGGCGGGTTATTCCGCTTTTTAATAAACTTTTAATTCTTATCATACATCCGCACTTTGTCTTTTTGTAAGAACATAACAAAGCCAATCGCCGTTACGGTTTTCTTCGACGATTTCAAAGCCGTTTTTATCAAGAGCCGCTTTTACTTCCTCGGCTCTCGGTGCGATAATTCCCGAAACAATAAAATGCGCCGTATCTTTCATAAACTCTCCGACAAAATCGGAAAACATAATTATTACATCGGCAACTATATTGGCGATTACCAAATCGAATTTTCCCGAAACCTTATCGGTAAGGTTTCCGTGAATAACGGTATATTCGGGTTCTTCGAAACCGTTTGCTTTTCCGTTTTCAATCGCTGTTTTTACGGCAAGTTCGTCTATATCGACTCCGACCGTACTTTTCGCTCCGAGCAAAAGAGATGCTATCGACAAAATACCGCTTCCGCATCCCGTATCGAGAACTTCGTCGCCCTGCTTAAGATATTTCTCGCACATTTCAAGGCAAAGTCTCGTGGTGTCATGTCCGCCCGTTCCGAAAGCAAGTCCCGGCTCAATCGAAAGCACTTTTCTGTTGTCCGGATTTTCGTAATCGTCAATCCAAAGCGGTCTGATAAGAATTTTGCTTCCGACATTCATCGGTTTGAAAAATTCTTTCCAGTTATTTTCCCAATCTTCGTTTTTGCATTTATTCAAGTCGATTTTATTTGATATTCCGCAACTGCTGAGGCGTTCCGAAAGAAAAGCAACCGCTTCGTTCGGATTTTCGTCGGGCGAAATATAAATATGAATATATCCTTTTGTTCTGTCTTTTTTCAAAAGGTCTTTATCAATCAAATCAATGTTTGCGATTTCCCATGTTTCCTCTTCGAGATTTCTGTAATCTTCGATATATACTCCGTAGGGAACAACCATATTCGCAATATCGGCTGCCGTATCAATATTTTCTGCGCCGATTTCAATCAATACTTCTGTCCATTCCATATTTGCACCTTTTAATACTTATTATGTACTCTTTCGCAAAAGCACACTAAATCTTTAATTTCCAATTTCGTTCCGTCATCAAGCACTGCGGTTCCGTTCATTTTTCCGAAAACCTGATGCTGATCGGTTATAATAAATTTCACATCTATCTTTGCCGCTCTGTCGATAATCGGAGTAAACTCCATTTCAAAGCGTTTGTCGGAAGATGTTATCGTCCAAGGTAAAGTATAACTTTCCGACGGTATGTTAAATGTTATATCGTCAAGTTTATGCCCTACCCCGTCATAAAAAATGATGTTTTCACTTGCCGCAGAGGTATCTCCGAAACCGTATCCGATATTAAATCCAAACGGTTTTCCGTTGACAATTCCGTTGCCCGAACCCCAGTTCCAAGTGTTATCGTAAGTCCATACACCTCTGCCCCAGTCAAGTGTCGCAAAGTCGGTTTCGGGATTAAAAGTATAAACTTTATCTCCGAGAGTACAGGTTCCCGACGCTCTCATACAGTTAATTTTTTGATTGTAGTAAAAAGCGTGTTTATCCTCTTTCCAAGGCGTTGCGATAACCATTGTATCCATATCGGGTTGCGAAAGCGTCAAATCGCAGGTAAGCGTTTTTCCGTCAAGGAAATTCTTGAAAACACAAACGATTTTACGGCGGTTTTCATCTTTGATATATTCAAGATAAAGCCTTTTATCTTTGTAACGGACATTGCCTTTTTCCGTTGTCGGCGGCATTTTAAGTTTACCCATCGGAAAAGCATTGAGAACGGTTTCGGTATGTTCCCAAGGGTCGTTTCCGAATTCAAGCAAAGATACCGACTGAAGTCCGATATATCCGTCATCGGAAACGGTAAAAGCAAAAGCGTAATCCTTTGAGAGAACAAGATAATAGTCCCATTCTTTAATTCGTGTTGCCCTCTTTTTTATGTCGTTTCTGTCGTAAATTTGGCAGAGTTTTCTTGACCATCCCGCTTCACGCAGAGTTCCGTCGGGGTTGAGCAATTTTTGAACAGCCGTTACTTCGTGATTTCTCATTTTCAATTCCTCCCGAATTTAATCAAGATTTACTTTTGTTTCGTTTTCCGTTTCTTCGTACTTGTACATCCTTCTGTCGTTTAATGCCCAGAGTCTTGCCGAAAAATCGTTCTTTTCGATTTTTTCGGTAGCGTGTACTATCTGGAATACTCTTGCATCCATAAGGTCAAGTTCCGATAAAAGTTCCGCTTCGAGAAACATCGGTCTGACCGCCGCACCGTATTCGGGTTCGCCGTGGTGAGAGATAAGCATATGTTCTACAAGCATCGCTTTTTCTCTCGGAAGCGAAAGTTCTTTAGCCGCTTGGTCAATGATCATAGCGCCTTTAACAAGATGTCCGATAAGATTTCCCTCAACAGTATATCCGGTTGCCAATCCGCTCGCTCCGACATCATATTCGGTTGTCTTGGCAATATCGTGAAGAATCGCTCCCGTAAGAAGCAAATCTTTATTCACAAAAGGATAAACCTCACATACGCCTTCGCAAAGTTTTACAATCGACAGCGTATGCATAAGCAATCCGCCACGCAAAGCATGATGAAGTTTATATGCGGCAGGCCATGAAAGAAGCAAGTCCTTGCGTTCTTCGTAAATATGTAAGACAAGTTTTTTCAAATCTTCATCTGAAAAAGCATTGACTTTTTCGATTATTTTGCCGTACATATACTCGCCCGAATAATCGGCGCTTTGCACAAGGTCGTCCATTTCAACATTATCCGACTCGTTAACAAGGCGGATTTTACTGATTCTAAGTTGATCCGCACCCTGATATTTGCTGATTTCTCCCCTGACTTTTACAATTGAATCAACAGGGAAAGTTCCGTGTGTCAGCGGCGAGTAATCCCAAAGTTTCGCACTGATTTCTCCGCTTTTATCGGACAGTTTAAGGTCAAGATAAGCGGCACCCTTTGTTGTGGTTTTCGCTTCGCTTTGCTTGACAACCGCAAAGCCTTCCGACTGCCCGTTATTAAGATTATTAAAATTCATTTTATTCACCCGAAAAATTTAATTTATATAATAATTATATACTATATAAAATCTAAAAACAATGTTTTTTATCTTAATAAATATTCCTCGGCAAATTCCGAAATTTCCGATAAAACTTCGGTTTCGTTTATTGTCCTGCCTTTTGTTCCGATTACGGTTTTGCGTGAATTTTCATTTGCCTTAACTACTCCCGCAAAAAGAGAAAACAGCAATAACGCAACCGTTACACTTATCAGATATTTTTTAGCCAAAGAGTCTTTTTTCATTTATTCTCCTTTATAAACTCGCATATTGCCTGACCTATAAGATGCCCCGAATATTCCGCTTCTTCAAGAGTATTCGAATCGCTTCCGACTTCCAGCAGTACAGAACAAGGGACTATATCCATATTGTATTTCCTTGCCGAAAAAAGTATAGGTCTCATAAGTCCCGAATAAAGATTTTCCGCACATTGATGCAGTTTCAAAGCAAAGGTAAGATTTTGTTCCCAATTCGGAAAAGATGTTACCTTTCCGTCCTGACAGCCCGCTATAATCATTATCTGTGCCGCTTTTTTGCCGTTTACCGTTACGGTCGGTTTTACTCTTGAGGTTTCCGACTGATGAATCGCATCACGGTGAACATCCAAAACTATCTGAATACTCGGATTTTCAGCCAGTATCTTTTCAATCGTTTCTCTCGAACGCTCATACGCTCCGGTATACTGTGCATCGTGTATTTGCGTATCGTGAATATATCCGATACCGTTTTTTTCGAGTTCTTCACATATTGCCGTACCGACACGGACCATATTTCTTGACGGATTGTCGCTTCTTGTCGAATAAGAATTTGTAAACCATCCCTCGTCAATCATTTCGTAACTTTCGGTAGTGTGAGTATGAAAAATAAGAACCGTCGGTTTCGAAACATCTTCAGCGGAAAACGGAAGTTCGGCATTAAGTGAAGATTCGATGTTTATGCTGTGAGAAGGAGTTGTGTTTCGAACCGTTATATTTTGATACGATGAAGTGGAATTCGATACATCATAGGTCTTTTCGATTATCTTTCCGTCATGCGAAGCCGAAGCGAATTCATTTTTATAATTTTGCGCCATTTCAAGAATATCTGAAGGCGTGGAAGTTATTTCGGACTTTTTTTCGCTTATCTGTGTTTTTTGGGAAATAACCGCCGAATCCGATACCGACGAAGCTTCGGGCAAACTTTGTTTTGATGATTTTACAAAAGTTTGAACCGTTGATTCGGGCATAGCAAGTCCGACGCAAACAAGAGCCGTTTTTTCTATTGCCGGCATACCGTATGTGCCTAAAAAATACGCCGCCGCAAGCACTGCCGCCAAAAACGGCAGCAAAGACGGATCTTTCGTGTTCTTTGTTTGAGTTCGCTTTCTCATTTTATCTTCCTTTCGGCATAAGCAAATTTTCATATTCATACTTATGCCGAAAAAACGGTTATTATACAACACTCAAAAGAATTTTCGGGTCGATTTGAGGCTGAAGAGCACAGTTGACGGAAAGCGCAATCAGTCTTGCCGCCCGTTCTGTCAAAGTATCTATTTCTCTGGGTGTAACAATCATATTTTCACTGACACAACTGTCTCTTTGCTCCGAATTTCCGGTCATATCTTTCACAAGAGTTTTCGCATCGACAACCGTAGGTACACCGATTGCGATTACGGGTACCGAAAGAGTTTTTTCGGAAATTTCCGTCCTTGAATTTCCGACTCCGGATCCGGGTATAATTCCCGTATCGGTTATTTGTACGGTTTTGCCGAGCCGTTTTATATCCGCTGCCGCAAGAGCATCTATTACAATTACGGCTTTCGGTAAAATTTCCGAAACAAGACTTTTGATTATTTCTCCGGTTTCAATCCCCGTCTGTCCCAAAACGCCCGTTGAAATCGAACACACGGCATTTAGTTTTTTAAGTCCGAGTTCTTCGGCAAGCGAGGGTAAAATATGTCTTGTGGAAAAAATGTTATCGGCACATTTCGGTCCGAGCGCATCCGGAGTTATACTTTCGTTGCCCACTCCGACAACAAGAACGGGTTTATCCCCTTGCGGTAAAAGAGAAGAAATATGATTACTCAATGTAAACATTCTGTCATCGACAAGTTCGCTTTCGTGTGAAAATTCGGAAACTTCGACCGTTATATAATTTCCCATCGGAACGCCGATTTTTTCCTGCGCTTCTTCATCGCAAATTTTGATATGAGTCGTTTTTGTCTTTTCGGTTGAATAAATTTTTCGGATAACTCCCTTAGGTCTGTCGGTCGTTATAAAAGCATCTTTTTCAATCGCCAAATCGGTTCTCGGCATCATTTTCACTCATCTCCTTACCGTTATTATTGCAGATTATAAAAAAAAATTGCAAAAATCGAAAAAAAACTTGCTTTTTTCTTCAACAAATGGTATTATATACTCCGCTAATGTATAAGGGAGGTGCGATAATGCCTAATATTAAATCAGCAAAAAAGCGTGTAATCGTTAACGACAAGCGTGCAAAGCGCAACAAATCAATGAATTCCGCATTAAAGACTGCTATCAAAAAAGCAAATGTTGCAATCGAAAGCGGTTCTGCAGACAAGGAAGTACTTGTTACTGCTGCTGTTAAAAAGATCGACCAAGCTACTGCTAAGGGTCTTCTTCATAAAAACAATGCTGCACGTAAAAAGTCCGCCCTCGTTACAAAATTGAACAAGGCTTAATTTCAGTAATTTGTTGTTACGCTGTCAACGAAAGTTGGCAGCGTTTTGCTTTATAAAACCTTTACACATTGTTCATTGACTTTTCACTTCTTATTAGTTATAATATTTTTGTCTTAAACAAAATAGGAGGTTTTGTTATGAAAAAAGCATTAAAAGTAATCGGTATTCTTGTTGCAGTCGCAGGTGCGGCTTTCGCAGCTTATGTTCTTGTAAGAAAGTATGTTGACAGCAAAAAGGTTGTTATCGGCAACGATGCCGAAAACTATGTTTCCTGCTCTTGCTGTGATGATGTTTTCGTTTCGGAAACAGTTGCTTAATTAAAATCGGAA
>CAZGPE010000027.1:0-21137 GCA_964527585.1 uncultured Eubacteriales bacterium | reverse complement strand
TTACGCCGATTCGCTTTTTGCGAAAGGAGTTTATATTGATTTTATCAATACATTCCGCCGCCTTGAGCCATAGCCGCAGCAGCTGCCGCATCAGCCTGAGGATCGGGGATGTCTGTTACGAGAGACTCGGTTGTAAGAACCATTGCCGCAACCGAAGCCGCATTTTGAAGAGCGGAACGGGTAACTTTTGCGGGGTCGAGGATACCTTTTTCGAACATATCGACATATCCTTCGTTTCCGAAATCGTAGCCGTAACCTGTTTTATCGGAGTTGATGATTTTATCAACGATTACAGAGCCTTCGAGACCTGCGTTGCAAGCGATCTGGCGTACGGGTTCTTCCATTGCCTTGAGAACAATGTTAACACCGGTTTTAAGATCGGCATCGTCTGTATCGAGAAGCTTTTCTACTTCGGGGATAGCGTTGAGGAGTGCAACACCGCCGCCTGCGACACAGCCTTCTTCAACGGCTGCTTTTGTTGCCGCAAGAGCGTCTTCGATACGAAGTTTCTTTTCTTTCATCTCGGTTTCGGTAGCCGCACCTACACGGATAACGGCAACACCGCCTGCGAGTTTAGCAAGTCTTTCCTGAAGTTTTTCTCTGTCGAATTCGGAAGTTGTGGATTCGATCTGGCTTCTGATCTGAGAAACTCTGCCCTTGATGGCATCTTTGTCTCCGGCACCGTCAACGATTGTTGTTGTTTCTTTGGTAACCTTAACCTGCTTAGCTCTGCCGAGCATGGGGAGATCAGCGTCTTTAAGTTCAAGACCGAGGTCGGAAGTGATTACCTGACCGCCTGTAAGAACTGCGATGTCCTGAAGCATTTCTTTTCTTCTGTCTCCGAAACCGGGAGCCTTAACGCAAACACAGGTGAATGTTCCTCTGAGTTTGTTAACGAGAATTGTCGAAAGAGCTTCGCCTTCAACATCTTCTGCGATAACAACGAGTTTCTGACCTGCCTGAAGAATTTTTTCAAGCAAAGGAAGAATTTCCTGAATTGAAGAAATTTTCTTGTCGGTAATAAGAATGAAAGCATCGTCGATAACCGCTTCCATTTTATCGGTATCGGTTACCATATAGGGAGAAATGTATCCACGGTCAAACTGCATACCTTCGACAACATCCGAATAAGTTTCCGATGTCTTTGATTCTTCGATTGTGATTACACCGTCAGCGGTAACTTTTTCCATTGCATCGGCAATAAGTTTGCCGACGAATTCGTCAGCTGCGGAAATTGTTGCGATTCTTGCGATGTCATCGGAAGATTTAACGGGCTTTGCATTGTCTTTAACTGCTTTAACGGCAGCGTCAACAGCCATCTGCATACCTTTTTTAACAACCATCGGGTTAGCGCCTGCGGCAACATTTTTCATACCTTCACGAACAAGTGCCTGAGCAAGAAGAGTAGCGGTTGTTGTACCGTCGCCAGCAACATCGTTTGTCTTTGTGGCAACTTCTTTAACAAGCTGAGCGCCCATATTTTCGAAAGCGTCTTCGAGTTCAACTTCCTTGGCGATTGTTACGCCGTCGTTTGTGATGAGGGGAGCGCCGTATTTTCTGTCGAGAACGACATTTCTGCCTTTAGGTCCCAAAGTGATTTTAACGGTATTGCTTAATTTGTCGATACCTGTCTGTAAAGCCTTGCGGGCTTCTTCACCGTAAATAATTTGTTTAGCCATAAATAAAACCTCCGAATATTATTCTACAACAGCGAGAATGTCTGACTGACGAACGATTACATATTCAACATCGTCAAGTTTAACTTCTGTGCCTGAATATTTGCTTGTTATTACTTTATCACCGACTTTGACATACATTTTGATGTCTTTGCCGTCGATTACTCCGCCGGGGCCTACTGCGATAACTTCGGCAACCTGCGGTTTTTCCTGAGCGGAAGCGGCGAGAATGATACCGCTTTTAGTGGTTTCTTCGAGTTCTACGGCTTTAAGTACAACTCTGTCTGCAAGTGGTTTAATAGTCATATTTGTTTTCCTCCTGAAAAGAAATAATTACTGTGATTAGCACTCTTTATCTCCGAGTGCTAATATATATTTTAGCTGATAAAAATAAAAAATCAAGTCCTTTTTGCAAAATTCATAAATTGGTAATAAATAGTTAATTCTTTTTACCGTTTTAAGCACCTTGTATTCTTTATAATATTGTTTTTTTTACGCAAGTATGATACTATATAAATTAAATTAAATGTACGGAGTTGATGAATTGATTCCTCAATATATTAAATCTGACAGATTTCCGTTTGCTTATAAACTGCTGACGGTTGCTTTGTTCGTCGGAGCGCTTTTGCCCGAATATCTCGCACTGATTGTGCCGCTTGCGGTGTTCGTTTCCTGTGTTGTCGGGAATAAACCGGCACCGCTTAATATTAAAACGGACAGAATCCCTTTAGCGATGAGTGTTTATGCGGTATACCTTGCGTTGACGGCTTTTTGGTCTGCTTCTTCGGGCGGTTCTGTGTATAACGGCTTTGTTTGGATATGTGCGGCGTTGTGCGTAATGATTGTCGTTACGCTTGCCGATACAAGAGAGAAAATCGAGAATATTTTGCTTTGCCTTGTCGGAACCGCTGCGGCAAATTCCGTTGTGGGAATAATTCAGATGTCTTTTATGGCTGTCGGAAAATCCGAACTTTTCCCCAATCCGTTATACTCGAAATTGGATGCGTTTGTTTATGAACTTTTCAAGTATGACTATTTTGTGGAAGAGGTTAGGGACAGAGTTGCGGCTTGTTTTGAAAATCCGCTTATTTTCGCCACTTTCCTTGTTATGATTTTTCCCGTTGCCGCATATTTCTGTTTTTACGGTGCGACTAAGAAGCGAAGAATTTATTCCGTTGTCTGTTCGGGACTTATATTTTTCGGATTGCTGTTCACTTTCCTGCGAGGCGCCGCAATAGCGATTATTGTTTCGTTTATGGTTTTGTCGTTTGCCGGGAAGAAACCCGCTAAATTTATGTCGGGTGCGGCAACGGTTTCATCACTGATTATTTTTATTACGATATTTGAACGAAGAGGCGTTTCGGCATCTCAGGATCTGTCGACAAATTACCGTATAGAACTCTGGAAAAGCACTTTCGGACTGATAAAGGAAAATTTGCTTTTCGGTGTCGGCGCATCAAGTGTAAATGTTAAAAACTATCTTTTCTCCAACGGTATGGAGTTTTCACATTCGCATAATCTCTTTATTGAAATACTTGCCGAGGGCGGAATAATCGGGTTTGCGATATTTGCGGTACTGTGCTGTGTGTTTATTGCCGATTTTATAAATCTGTGTAAGATGAACGGCTGGCATAGGAGTTATGCGATAGCTTTGCTTTCGTCGTTTTCGGGATTTGCGGTAATGTCGATGTTTGACCATACACTTTGTACACCGAAGCAAATATTCTGTTTTGCGGTGCTTGCGGGATGTTTGCAGGCGATTAAGAGAATTTCCGTTAAAATAAATAAGGAATAGGAGACTGAGTATGAAAGAACAGATGAAATTCATCAAAAGCAAACTCGGATACGGTGTCGGAGCGATCGGACTTGATTTAAGTTACGGAATGTTCTACTCATATCTTTCTTATTATTTGTCAAGCGTACTCAATATACCCGAAGCGTTTTTACTTATTTTAACTCCGATTGCGAGAATATGGGACGGAATAAACGATCCTATGATGGGAACCGTTGTCGATAACACCCGAACCAAATTCGGCAAATACCGTCCTTGGATTTTAATCGGAGCGGTTTCTAATTCGATTGTTTTGTCTTTGCTTTTTACTTCGTTCGGAATGAGCGGAATGAAACTTTATATATACATAGCGGTAATGTATATCCTTTGGGGTATGACAAACACTATGGCGGATATTCCGTATTGGTCGATGGTTCCTTCGTTTACAAGCGAAGAAAAAGAACGCAATCTTGTCGCAACCGTGGCGAGAACATTTTCGGGTCTCGGTCAGGGCATTATTTCGATTTTAACTCCGATTATTTGTCCCTTGCTTTCAAGCGATTTGGAACAGAAAACCGACAAAGGTTATTCGGCATCGGGCTTTTCGAGATGGGCGATGATATGCGGTGCGGCGCTTGTTGTTTTTGCGTTGATATGCGTTTTAACGACTAAAGAAACAAATGTTGTTTATAACGAGAAGCTAAAATTCAGTTTTAAGCAGATTTTCAATGTTATAAAATCGAATGACCAACTTGTTGTCTTTATGGTTTTTGCGATGCTGTCCAATGCGGGATGGTATTTGACAAGTTCAACTGCGGCTTATTATTTCTCCGACACTCTCGGAGATCCTACAAAACAGTCTCTTTTCGGTACGATAGGGTCTGTCGGTTCGATTCTCGGACTTTTTGTCGTTCCGATACTTTCGTCGAAATTTTCGAAGCGGACAACATACACAATATCACTTGTCTTTTCAGTTGTCGGATATGTTTTGATGCTTGTCTTCGGTGCGTTTGTAAAAATTCCTCTTGTGCTTGATTTTTGCTATATAATCGCTTCAATCGGAATTTCTTCGATGTTTGTTTCCCAAACGATATTCTTGGCGGATATTGTCGATTACGGTGAATATAAAAACGGCGTGAGAAACGAAAGTATAACATTTTCAATGAAGGGCTTTTTGCAGAAAATGGCATATACGATTCAGACTGTTGTGCTTTTCGGTACGCTTTGGGCGATGAATTACAATGCGCAGAATGAAGCGGGAGCACTTTCGAATTCGACAAAAACGGGAATAGGAATTCTCGCTTTCGGCGTTCCGATAATTTTCCTGATCGCTTCTTTAACGGTTTTCAGAAGGAAATTCAAAATTTACGGAAAACTTGCCGACGATGTTCACGAATATATAACCGAGAAAAGAAAAAACGGTGAATAATATAAAAAGGAGATGCTATGCATCTCCTTTTTTGTCAGTTGTTTATGATGTTTGTAAGAGCCGTCATATATTTTGAATTCGACGGAGCCATAATATAATTTACGAACAGGATTTCGTCGATTTCGTTATCGTTTACAAATTGTGTCAAACTCATATCCTTTACACCGTCTTGGCGTGGGTCGAGAACGAAAACTTCGCTGTAATTTTCAAGCAGAAAAGGAACGAGAGCGTTTCCGTAAGACTCTTTGATAACGAGGATTTTTTTGCCGTTTGTATTCGATGTTACAATCCTTTCAAGCGGTTTGTCGCCTTGGATAAAAGCCATATATTTGCTTGATGAGTCGGTAATGTTAGTGGAAATTATTCTCAGCGGTTTTCCGTCTGTCATAGCGGGGGTGGAATAGTATTCGCCCGACGCTTCGACACTCGGCATAAAATACTCTACATAATCGGGATTGTTTTTGAGGTTTTCGCTGTTGGTATAACGGTACATTGAGCCGACAAAATTATCGAGCTGTCCGGACTGATAATTTGAAAGGGGAGTGTAACTTTTTCCTGTTTCTTTACAGAAAGCGCCGTAAGCGTAATATGCGCCTCTTGCGGTCCAATGGTGGTCGGTTCTGAAATATATATAATCGTCTGTGTGCTGTAAAAGTTCGGAGTAAACATCAATTGAAGTGATGCTCGGTGTAAGCTGAGAATACACAATGTTTATTCCGTCGGATGCGGAATGGCTTCCGGTTCGGTATTCTTCGGGACCGTAGTAGGCAATTCTCGTCGGGGCGAGCATACAGTAAATTTTTTTATCCGGAACTTTAAGATAAAAGGTGTTCAATATATCGGCATACTCGGAAAGTCTTGTTTTTGAAATCGAATACATTTCCATAGCCGAATTCGAAGTTACGATTATATAGTTTGTGATTTGGTAATCTCCGACGGGAGTGAATTCGGTGGTAGCCGTTGAAGTTGTGTTTTCTGTTCGGTTTACGGTTTCGGCAATTTGAGTTTGCTGTGTTTGTTCGGGCTGTTGCGGTGAAGTGCTTTGCGAAGAATCGGTGTTAAGCGGAGTCTTTACAAGAGCGAATATAATTATTGCGGCTGCCAAAACCATCTCAACGGTTCCGAGTATTTTTCTCGATTTGGTAATTTTCATTTATTATCACCGCTGTTATACTTTTTCACAGGTTTGCGCATTGATTATGTTTTTGAATACTCCTATATGCGTGTTTGAAATGAACTTATCAATGTGCATACTTCCGAAGAACCATTTTTCAAATTCGCAGGAATCCGAAAGTTCTTCGAAATAAGCGTTCAAAGCCGTAACTCTCAGTGAATCGTAATCTTTGAGCTGTAAGAAGCCTTTTATTCTTGTGGGGGGTTCGTGAGTGATTACAATATCGACTTTGTAGTCGTGCTTTTCAAGATTAGAAACGCCCTCAATGAGTTCTTCCTGAGTCGGAATTTCCTCTTTTGACCAGCCGTTTTCGTCGTTTCTTATGTCGATGTCGGGACTTTCGCCGCCGCCCATTGTGAAAATCGTTTTTCCTTCGATTTCGAATACCTGACCTCTTAAAAGGTGGTAAAGATTTCCGTAAATTTTATGGACTTTTCCGCCGTTCCACTGACTGACTTCATAATTGTTCAAAAGAGAAAAGTTTTCGTGTGTGCCGTCTATAAAGCATATATTATATTTTCTTTTTCCCAACTGCTTAAGAAATCTTTGTTCTTTTTTGCTGTTATCCCAAAGGAATCCGAAATCTCCGCAAATGATGAGCGTATCGCCTTCTTTGAGCGCTTTAAGTTTCGAAAGAGAAAGCCTTTCGAAATCGGCGTGAGTGTCGCCGGTGATATAAATCAAAATGTTCACATCCTAAAAATAATTGATATTTATATTTATATTTGTTATAATGGCTGTGTATTATAATACACTGTTTTTTAATTGTTTTCAAGAGGTGTTTTTGTTGAAAAAAGTCGTATCTTTCATACTTTGTATAATACTTGTTTTTTCGTCGGCACTGAGTATACCGGCTTATGCTTCGTACAATTCCGAAATGGAAACGGAAGCCGATATTGTTTTGCTTTTCAGTTTGGATGACGGTACTGTAATATTCGATAAAAACGCCGATAAAGTAACGGCTCCTGCGTCTTTAACGAAAATAACAACCGCAATTATCACTCTTGAAAACTGTCAGGATATAGATACGGTAATAACAATACCCGAATACTGCATTAAACTGTTAAACGGTACCGGTTCCTCTATGGCAGGGCTTAAAGCGGGCGAGCAGGTTAGCATAAGACAGTTGCTTACCTGTATGCTTGTCAAGTCCGCAAACGAAGCGGCTAATGTGCTTGCGGATTATATCGGAGGCGGAGATATAAGTAATTTTGTTTCGATGATGAACGATTATGTTGTTTCTCTCGGATGCACAAATACCCATTTTGACAACCCTCACGGTCTCGACTCCGACGGACAGTATACGACCGCAAACGATTTGGCGCTGATTGTAAAGCATGCGGTTACAATTCCCGTGTTTATGGAAATCTGTAATATGTATACCTATAAAATGGCTGCAACCAATCTTTCTTCGGAGCGCAATTTCACTTCGACTAACTGGATGATAAATCCGAATTTCAAGACATATTATTACGAATATATTCAGGGAATAAAAACAGGTACGACTTCGAAAGCGGGACACTGTGTAATTTCAAAAGCGAGCAAAGACGGATACAACTATATCTGTATTGTTATGGGCGCTCCCGCTAAGGATGTAAACGGGGACGGAAACGAAGATAACTGCGCTTTTCTTGAAACGAAAAAACTGTATAAATGGGTTTTCGATAATATCCGTCTTGAAAAAATCGCAGATACAACAAAGATTGTAACGGTTATAGATGTTAACCTTTCTTTCAGTACCGACCATATAAGACTTGTTCCTGCAAACGATGTTACCGCACTTGTACCCGTCGGAACGGACGGCAGCAGTGTTTTGATTGAACCGATTGCCGAAGAAACGCCGTCTTGCGTAAATGCGCCGATTAAAAAAGGCGATGTTATCGGCAAAGCACGGGTTGTTTACGCTCAAACCGAGATTACAACGGTTGATCTTGTTGCGGCGGAAGATGTTAATGTTAATGTTTTTCTTTGGGTGCTCAATGCACTTAAAAATGTCGTAACATCTCCGTTCTTTATTGCTATTGCGGTGATTGCCGTAATATTTGCGGTGATTTATCTTGTTATGCTTTATAAAAATAAGAGCCGAAGAAGAAATGCCCGCAGAAAACCGAAAATGTATAATGTCCAAGCTCAAAACAGGAAAAAGAGATAAGAAAAACCGCCGTTTTAACGGCGGTTTTAATTTTTTTAATATACGGGTTTTCCGTTTATCATAACCGAAGAAACATTGACATTTTCATCAAATAAAATAATGTCCGCATCATATCCTTTTTCGATTTTTCCTTTGTACTTATCAACCGAAATAACTCTTGCGGGTGTAACTGTCATCATTTTTACTGCCTGAGTGAGAGGAATATTTGCCTTTTTATACATATTTGCGACAAGTCTTGATCCGTTTGCCGTGCTTCCGGCAAGACATGATCTGTCTGCAAGTTTCATAGCGTTGTCTTCGTAGACGACTTCGACACCGTTTTTCTGAACAAACTGTTCGCCTTCTTGCATTTCAAAAGCGGAGAATTCCAAACCGTCGGTGATGAGATACATTTTATCGGGACCTTTTGCTTTATAGAGAAGTCTCAGTACGCCTTTGGGCAAATGCACAAGATCCGAAATAACCTGAACCGTATATCCGTCTTCGGAAAGTCCGGCTTCAACGGTTCCCGCTTTTCTGAAAACGCCTTCTTTATAACAGGAAGTGCAGGCGTTATATATATGAGTGATGTCCGAAAATCCGTGGCGTAACGCTTCAATTGCCGTATCGTAATCTCCGGATGAATGAGCGATGCTTACAACGATATTAAGTTCACGGAGTCTTTTTGCAAGTTCGAATGCCCCGTCGAGTTCGGGGGCAATGCCCATCATTTTAATTATGTTTTTATGCTTTTCGAGAAACGGCATATAATCCGTTTCGCTCGGAACAAAGAGATTATCCGTGCTTTGTGCTCCGCACATTTTCTTTGAAAGGAAAGGCCCTTCGAGGTGTGCACCCAAGATGTTTCTGTTTTCTTTTTGCGCCGCTGCGATATTTTCGCAAACTTTGTCGAGTTGGGATAACCCTGCGGCAAGCGAAGTGGGAAGAATCGAAGTTGTGCCGTACTTTGCGTGTGCTTTTGCCATACCGAGAATATCATCTTTACTGCCCATTGCCGAATATCCGCCGCCGCCGTGAAGATGCAGGTCGATAAAACCGCTGCTTAAATATCTGCCTTTTCCGTCGATTACAACAGCTTCGTCTTTTTCGATGGTTTCGGAAACTTCGCTGATTTTTTCGCCGTCGGTTAAAACATCGAGTTTTCGGATTTCATTTTCGAAAATTACATTTACATTTTTATAAAGATACATAATTACTCCTTAAGCGTGTAACATAAAACGGTATTTGTCCGTTCGTCAATATCAATTATTCCGTATTCTCCGTTTCTTGCACTTCCGGGGCACATATAATAAATTCCGTCCAGATATTCGACTTTTTGATTGTGCGTATGTCCGTAAACGACAATATCCGCAGCGATTTGTCCTGCGTATTGCCGAACAAGGTCAAGAGAATGTTTTACATATTTTGTATGCCCGTGAAGAGCGTATATTTTCTTGTCGGAAAGATAACAGGTTTCTTCAAGCGGCAACTGTGAATACATATCGCAGTTGCCTTTGAGCGCTATAACCGCTTTCTCTTTGAGAAGTTCCTGAACCGAGGGATGAAAGAAGTCCCGTTCTCCGTCTCCCAAAAACAGAAACATATCCGCAGTTCTGTGTTTTGATACTATCATATTAACGCTTGCGCAGTCGCCGTGTGAATCGGAAATAACTATCGCTCTCATTCATATTCTCCTTGAATAAAACATACATTTATTATATCAAATATCGGAGGCGAGTGCAATGCAAAACGAAAGCGGTTTTTCGAAGTTTATTTCGGATATAAAAAACAATAAAGCAAAAAGAGAACTCGGAGAGTATCTGACAAGTCAACTCAGTCATGAGCAAGCGCAAACGCTTAATACCGTGCTTAACGATGAGAAAGCACTTAATGAATTGTTATCAAGTGAAAAAGCACAAAACATACTTAAACAACTGACGGGTGAGGATAATGGATAATATAAGCAGTCTGCTCAATTCAATAAGTGCGGAAGATATGGAAAAATTAAAAAGCGTTGCGTCGTCTTTGTCTGCAAAGCAATCCGCAACCGATTCTTCAAAAAGCGAAAAAGCCGTACAGGAAAATCCCGTTTCATCGCTTTTCGGCGGAGATACTTCGGATATGCTTATGAAAGTTGCCGCACAGCTCAACTCGGAAAACGATACAACGGCATTTATAAAGGCGTTGAGACCTCTTTTAAGCGAGGAAAGAAGAAGTAAAGCCGATGAAGCGATGAAGTTTTTGAAACTTATGGATGCTTTGCCTTTACTGAAAGGAATGTTCGGATGAAAGAGTATAATTACGATGAAGTACGGCAAATGCAGGAAAAAGCACTTGAACGGGTGCATGATATGAATTTAAGAGCGCAAAAAGCGGTCGGGCTTACGGAAAGTACCGTAAGCGGTGAAACAAAAAAAGAAGTCCGTTCACCGAGCGATTTTTATTCGGCGGTTAAATCTTCCCAAAACGGAAACCGAATTGCGATGCCGGTAGAATTACCCGAAAATAAGCCGTACAGTTCTTTTAAGGAATATTTCGAACCGGAGAATAAAAGAATACGCAAAGAGACCGAAAAAAGCAATAAGGCGAATTTGCTTGACACTGTGCTTAGCGAACCCGATAAGGCTTTACTGTTTGCGTTGCTGTTGCTTTTGCAATCGGACGGTGCCGACGAAGAACTTCTTATGTCGATTTTATATATTATGTTATAGCAAAATAAAAAACCGATGCCGAAGCATCGGTTTTTGTCTTTGTTAAATTCAGTTTCCGAAAGTAAGAAGAAGGAAACCTGCTGCTACTGCCGAGCCGATAACACCGGCAACGTTCGGACCCATAGCGTGCATAAGAAGGAAGTTTGAGGGGTTGTATTTTCTTCCTTCAACCTGTGAAACACGGGCAGCCATCGGAACTGCGGATACGCCTGCCGAACCGATAAGGGGATTTACTTTGCCCTTTGTAATAACATTCATAAGTTTTCCGAAAAGGACACCGCCTGCTGTCGAGAAAGCGAAAGCGATAAGACCGATTGCGATAACGAGAATTGTTTTAACATCAAGGAAGGTGGTTCCTTCAGCCGTAGCACCGACTGTAACACCGAGCATAATCGTTACGATGTTGCAAAGTGCGTTCTGAGCCGTGTCGGAAAGTCTGTCGGTAACACCGGACTCTTTGAAGAGGTTACCGAGCATAAGCATACCGATAAGCGGAGCGGTTGAGGGGATGATAACAACGCAGAGAACCGTAACAACGATCGGGAAAATAATTTTTTCCGCTTTGCTGACTGTTCTGAGCTGATCCATTTTGATTTTTCTTTCTTTATCCGTTGTGAGAAGTTTCATAATAGGCGGCTGGATAAGAGGAATGAGCGCCATATATGAATAAGCCGCAACGGCGATAGGTCCTAAAAGGTGGGGCGCGAGTTTACCGGTAAGGTAAATTGCAGTCGGGCCGTCGGCACCGCCGATGATAGCGATTGAAGCGGCTTCGGCAGGTGTAAAGCCTTCAAATCCGGGAATGAAACCTGTTGCGATAGCGATGAGAAACGCAACATAGATTCCCAATTGAGCGGCAGCACCCAAAAGCAAACTTGAGGGGTTTGCAAGTAACGGACCGAAGTCGGTCATAGCACCTACGCCCATAAAGATGAGGCAGGGGAATATACTTGACTTAACACCGCAGTAAATAAGCCTTAAAACGCCCGAATCGTACCAGTGAGCGCTTGCGTCGATGACCTCTCCGCCCGGAGTGGCGATTGCAAGCGGATCATACATAATTTCGGGATAAACATTTACCAAAAGCATACCGAAAGCGATCGGTAAAAGAAGCAACGGTTCGAATTTCTTGACAATTGCAAGATATAAAAGTACGAATGAAACGGCGATCATAACCCAGTTCTGCCAAGCGAGAGTGGTGAATCCGGATTCCTGAAAAATGCCGATAATTGAATTTATAATTGCCATTTATTTTGCTCCCCCTTAACCGATGAAAGCAAGAACCTGATCGGTATCGACTGTGTTGCCGTTTGAAACAACAACCTGAGAAACCGTACCGCTTACGGGAGCAACGATCTCGTTTTCCATTTTCATTGCTTCGAGAATGAAAAGAATGTCTCCTTCGTTTACGCTCTGGCCTGCTGAAACATTAACTTTAAGAATTGTGCCGGGCATCGGAGCTTTTACAGCTTCGCCTGAACCGGAAACCGCAACGGGTGCGGGTGCAGCGGCAGGAGCCTCGACAGGTGCAGCGACAGCAACGGGAGCCGCCGCAACGGGAGCTGAAGGAGCAATGTTTGTAACAACTGCTTCGTTAAGCTCGGTAACATCAACTTCGTAATCTGTTCCGTTTAATGTAACAATATATTTCATTTTAATCTCTCCCTTATTTCTCTATAAGTTTTATTGAATTGAACTGCAATCTGTTAAGAGGAATACCGCTTTCGTTTGAAACGATAGCCATAATAACAGCGGCTGTTTTGTCGTCTGTGTTTTCAAGAACAAGAGCGCCGCTGCTTGCGTTTGAAACAACGGGTGCTGGGATAGGAGCAACCGCTGTGTTGTCCGAAACTGTACTTTCCGCACTGCCGTTCTTTTTTGCTTTGGCTTCAACGGCACGGACGCCTTTTGAAAGCAAAAGAACCAAAACGGCGAGTAAGGCGAGAATAAGCATAACGACTATGATACCTGTGATTGAAATGCTCAAAGCTTCGCTCATGGGAAGCTGAGGCTGAGCCAAATTAAACCAATTCATACTTCACACTCCTTAGTCTTCGATTTTTTTGATTGAATAAGTGAAGGTGTTGTTCTTCTTCTCTTCACGCTTGTCGAAGAACGCTTCTGCCTGAGGCGGAAAAGCGATATAGGAAAGAACATCTTCATCACTGTGAGCTTTGTCTGCGATTTCGGCTTTTGCTTTTTCGAAAGCGGGTTCGAGAGTATCTGCGAAACGGCAGGTAATAGGTTCGGTTTCGCCGCAAACCTTTTTAACGAGGTCTTTGTTTACTTCGCCGGGAGCCTTACCGTATTCGCCTTTGATATAAGCCTTGATTTCTTTGGAAATGTTTTTATATCTTTCTCCGACAAGTACATTTGTTACAGCCTGATTTCCGACCATCTGGCTCAAGGGAGTAACAAGAGGGGGATAGCCCATATCTTCACGGACTTTCGGGATTTCGATAAGCGCTTCGTCCATTCTGTCGAGAGCGTGCATATCCTCGAGGTTTGCCATCATATTCGAGAGCATACCGCCGGGAACTTTATAAGTTAAAGCGTCAGTATCGGTAACAAGGGCTTTCGGTTTAAGAAGACCTGATTTGAGATATTCGTCTCTGATGGGTTTGAAGTGATCGTTAACCTTTTTAAGAATATCTCTGTCAAGACCGGTTTCGTAACCGAGTTCGGTCAATGCGTCGTAGATTGTTTCGGTTGCGGGCTGAGAAGTACCGCCTGAGAAACAGGAAGAAGCGGTGTCGATTACATCGCAGCCGGATTCGATCGCTTTGAGTACGGTCATATAAGCCATACCCGTTGTGCAGTGTGTGTGGAGAATAACGGGCATTTCGGGAAGAGCGTCTTTAAGAGCGCCGACAAGGTCTTTTGCCTGTGCGGGAGTCATAACGCCTGCCATATCTTTAATACAGATTGTCGAACAACCCATCTCTTTCATTTCTTTAGCGGTTTGAACATACTTTTCAAGAGTATGAACCGGACTTGTTGTAAAGGAAATGGCACCGGAAGCGATTGCTCCGTTTTTGATTGTTTCGTCAACTGCGACCTGAATATTTCTTGTATCGTTAAGCGCATCGAAAATACGGATTATGTCAATTCCGTTTTCAACACTCTTTTTAACAAACATTCTTACAACATCGTCGGGATAATGCTTGTAACCGAGAAGATTTTGACCTCTCAAAAGCATCTGAAGTTTTGTGTCAGGGCATTTTGCCTTGATTTTTCTGAGCCTTTCCCACGGATCTTCGTTAAGGTAACGAAGGCAGGAATCAAATGTTGCACCGCCCCAACATTCCATAGAGTAGTAACCGGCTTTGTTCATTGTTTCGAGAATACCTTCGAATTTTTCAAAGGGCATTCTCGTTGCGATGAGCGATTGGTTAGCATCTCTCAGGACGGTTTCCGTAAACTGAACTTTCATGTATAAAAACCTCCTAAAATATTAACAAAATCAGCAATAAAATAATAGGGTGGATTTCAAATAATCCGATTTTCCGCCATTATAATAATTGTTAAAATTATAACATTATACGGCGTTTAATGTCAAGGGAAAAAACATAACTCGGAAATTTGCCGTAACAAAAAGAGAAAGGAGACTTTTCGTCTCCTTTTGTGAATTTTATATCGGATTTTCGACTCTTTCGGCGTTTTTGCGAAATTCTTTTTTTATCCAGATTCCGCTGAGAATCCAAGCGAGGATCAAAGCGATAAAAAAATCAATTCTTCCGAACGGAAAAACTGCAACAATACTGAAGAAAAACGGCGCCGAAGTGTGCGTTACCATTAAAATCCATTCTATAACGATAATGATTCTCGCAAAAGGAAGAGCCGTTGAAACGCTGTAACAAAGACAGGCAATTTGCGGTGCGGGATATTTAGGGAGTTTCCACATTCCGAAAGAAGTTTTTTCGGGATCTCCGTAAGTTATGTCCGCAAGGTATCGGCGTATGTTTTCGGTTTCTTTTGAAACGGGCGGACGGTATGTTATGTAAGCATACCGAGCCATAGCGAAATAAATTATAAATGTAACCGCATTGACGCCTATCAATCCGGCCCATCCAAGACCGTATCCCGTAACGAGAGGGTTCCCTTCCAAACTTAAATTCGGAGTGGCGAAAAAGGTTAAAATAAGGTCGCTGAGAGTGATTATAAAATATGAAACGGTAAGAAGGATAAAAGCGGTTTTTTTCTTCATAAGTATCTCGCTTTCGAAACCATATAATTATACTTAAATTTTATCACATAATATTTATTAAACAAGCGTTATTTTTCTTTTTCCGATTTTTCGGTTTTTGAAAACACGGTATACAGACCCATAACGATTAAAAATATTGCGAAAATTATTCTCAATATCGACTGCGGAATTTTCGGTAAGATGAAATTTCCGATTAAAGCGCCCGAAATTCCGCCGAGTATCATCGGCAAAACAGATTTGAATTTTATCATTTTGCTTTTCGAGTATACTATAAGCGCAACAACGGAACAGGGGATGAAAAACAGAAGATTTATTCCCTGAGCGCCGAGTTGATCGGTACCTTTGACAAGAGTTAAATACATAATGTAAACTCCGCCGCCTCCGAGTCCCATTGAAGCAATCAGTGCCGAGACAATGCCTGCGATAATATCCGAAAACGAGTAATTCATATCTTACCGATCATCCTTATTCCTACCCAAATCATAAAAGCACCGAACAGTTTTTTTGAAATTTTCGGGGAGATTTTTTTAAGTATAAGCGTCCCTAAAAGAGCGCCGACAACGGCTTGGGGAATAAGAAAAAGGTTGTCGGAAAAATTGACATATCCGTGATATGAGTATATAATCAAACTGATAACCGAGATAGGCAGAATAACCGCTATTGCGTTGGCTTGAGCCTCTTTTTGAGAAAGATTGCTTTTCTTCAAAAGGAAAACCGCAATAACTCCGCCGCCGGCACCTAAAAGTATATTTATTATTCCGGTAAGAATACCGCCGAAGAACGATAATGACTTTTTCACAGTATCACCGATTTTATATTTTACCGTAAGGAGTGATTTATTCCGTGCAAATAAAATTTAACTCCGGAGTTAATAAACTGTTAACTGCCGTTATAGTTGTTTATCAAATAATAATCGTACTTTTGTATTCGACTAAGATTTTTTCTCTGTCGAATTTCGGAGTGAATGTTGCCATAGCGCTTACGGTAATAGATGTGTTGTTTGTTATTCCGCTTGCGTTTATGACATATTATAAATTTTATGATGATTATCTTTATATTCACGATTATCCCATCCGTTCGTTCAAAATCAAGTATACCGATATTTTCACGGTTGAAGACGGGGACTTCGAAACGAAAGATAAAAGCATCGTCGGACTTTCGCTTGACCGAATTGCAATAGGTTATTATTCGGAAAATTCAAAGGGAGAAAAAGAGAAGAGATATGTTTTTATTTCTCCGAAAGATATGAACCTTTTTCTTATCCGTTTAAGTTCGAAACTTAAGCAGGCACAAGGTCAAATCGAAGAACAACAGCATGAACTTTCCGAAAAACAGAAAGAACATTTGAGAAAAAAAGAAATCGCCGATAAAAAGCGTGAGGAACTTGAAGAACTGAACAAACCTCAAATAATAAAAATCGGCGCAGAAAAAGCCGAAGGTAAATTTAAGTTAGAAGATTAAATAAGATTCAGGGGGGATGAAAATGAAGAACGGCAACTGTTTTTCTTCTTTTCATCCCGCTTTTTTATTTGTTTATTACATAAGTGTAATCGGGATAACCGTTTTTTCGTCGGACTGCATACTGTTGGGACTTTCGTTTGCGGGAGCGTTAGTTTTCGAAATAATTCTTACGGGACAAAAAGCGAAAAAAGATATACTTTATATTTGTTTGCTTGTTTCGGTCCTTTCTTTAACCAATCCGTTGTTTTCTCAAAACGGGGTTACCGTTTTGTTTTATATCGGAGATTCGGCGTATACGCTTGAAGCGTTACTTTACGGAGTTAACTCTTCGGTGATGATAGCGGCGGTTATTATGTGGTTTAAGTGCCTTAATCTAACTTTTTCCGACGACAAGTTTCAGTATCTCTTTTCACGGATTTTGCCGAAAACAACTTTGGCGGTTACGATGATAATGCGCTTTATTCCGCTTTATATAAAAAATATCCGTGAAATAAACGATACAAATCGTGCTATGGGTCTTGATTTCGGTAAGAGCATACCGAAAAAAATCAAAAATGCTTCAACGGTGTTTTTGACGCTTGTAACACAAAGCCTCGAAAATTCTGTTGAAACTTCGTTTTCCATGGCGGCACGCAATTATGCGACTGCGAAGCGGACAAGTTTCGGGATATATAAACTGCGTGCGAAAGATGTGCTTTTGAGTGCCGTAACCGTTCTGTTTACCGCTTTGTTTTTATTTGCGAAAGCCAAAGGAATATTGGGTGAATTCGGGTTTTATCCCACGCTTTATGTTCCGCAGTTTACTTTAATATCATCAGTGCTGTATACAATGTTCGGCGCAGTGGCGTTACTGCCCGTATTAACCAATATATCGGAGAGTATAAAATGGAAATATTATCTGTCGAAAATTTAACATTCCGTTATCCCAAGTCTCAGAACGATGCCGTTAAAGATGTTTCGTTTTGTGTCGAAAAGGGTGATGTGGTTCTTCTTTGCGGAGAAACAGGATGCGGAAAAACGACACTTTTGAAACTCCTGAAAAAAGAAATATCGCCCTTCGGTCAGGTGTCGGGGAAGATAACATTTTTCGGGAAAAAACTTGAGGATGTACCGTGTGCCGATATAGGATTTGTTTTTCAGGATGTCGAAAGCCAAATCGTTTGCGACAAGGTCTGGCACGAACTTGCGTTTTCGCTTGAAAACAGTGCAATACAAAACAGCCAAATGAAGCGCCGTGTTTCCGAAATGGCAAGTTATTTCGGAATTTCGGAGTGGTTTTATAAAAACACAAACGAGTTGTCCGGCGGTCAAAAACAGCTGCTCAATCTTGCAAGCGTAACGGTCGGTATGCCGAAACTTATATTGCTTGACGAACCGCTGTCGCAACTCGATCCGATTGCCTGCGTTGATTTTGTAAATACGGTAAAACGCCTTAATGACGATTTCGGAATAACTTTTATAATCAGCGAACACAGAACACAGGAAATCTTACCTTTTGCGAATAAAACCGCCGTGATGAAAAACGGCAAACTTATATCTTACGGAAAAACTCAAGATGTACTCGAACAAACCGTTTCGCAGTCTGTTTTCGGAAATTTTCCCGACAGCGCTCGTATTTGGAAAGATACATTTTATCACGGGAAATGTCCTCTTACCGTTCGGGACGGCAAAAAATATCTTGAAAATTATTTTTCTTTGGATGGGGAAAGTGTTCCCGTTAAAGAATTCGACGCAAAAAACGAAAATGCCTTTGAATGTAAGCATATAAGTTTCCGATATTCAAAACATACGCCCGATGTAATTGACGATTTGAACTTTTCGTGTAAAAAAGGCGAAGTGCACGCAATACTGGGTGCAAACGGTTCGGGAAAGACAACGCTTGTGAAGATTTTATCCGGTGTTTTAAGAGCGTATAAAGGTAAAATCCGTGTTGCCGAGGGGCTAAAGACTGCGTTGCTTGTTCAGAATGTCAAGAATATGTTTTGTGCCGAAAGTATTTACGAGGATTACCGACTTTTCCTTAAAAATCTCGGACTTTCGGATGATGAAAGCGAAAAACGGCTTAATCAAGTATGTGAAACATTTGAACTTGATGATATTTTGCAAAGGCATCCCTATGATTTATCAGGCGGCGAATTGCAAAAATGTGCGATTGCAAAACTGCTTATGGCAAAACCGGATATTGTTTTTATGGACGAACCCGTAAAAAGTCTTGACTGTACGGCAAAAGAAAAAGTCGCTCGGATAATCAGGTATCTTTCGGATAATTCCGTTGCCGTGGTTTTGGTAACTCACGATACCGATTTTGCGGCTGAAGTTGCCGACAGATGTTCGCTGCTGTTTAACGGAGAACTTACGGCGTGCGATGTTCCGCAGAGATTTTTTTCGGATAACGCTTTTTATACAACCGGTGCATCGAGAATGTCGAGAGATTTTATAAAAAATGCCGTAACTTGCGAACAGGTTTCTTCGGTGTGCTGCGGAAAGGAAATAAAATGAAATTTAAGATAAAAAAACTCTTGAGCGCAATTTTGCTTGCTGCGGTAATTCCGACGGTTGTTTTATCGGGAACCGTTCTGTTTTCTCAAAGAGCCTATGTTTTTATCGCTTTTGCCGTAACCGTTATTTGTCTTGCGGCGTTTTTTCTCGGAATAGAAAACGGGAAAAAGATAACGGGAGTGCGAATAGTCTTGGTCAGCGTAATGACCGCACTTTCGGTTGTCGGAAGATTTGCGTTTTCGTATGTACCGTTTTTTAAGCCCGTAACCGCTTTTGTTGTAATTGCAGGCGTGTATTTGGGGGCACAGAGCGGATTTCTATGCGGTGCTTTATCAGCGCTTGTGTCGAATTTTATTTTCGGACAGGGTGCATGGACGCCTTTTCAAATGTTCGCTTGGGGAATGATAGGCTTTTTTGCGGGATTGCTTTGTAATTCTCTAAAAAAACATAAGGTGTTTCTTTATTTGTTCGGAGGCTTGTCGGGAGTGTTTTATTCGCTTTTTCTCGACACATGGACAGCACTGTATGTTGACGGAACTTTTGTTTTATCACGCTATCTTACACTCATAGCCGCCGCTGTACCGGTAACTGCCGTGTATGTTGTATCTAATATAATATTTTTGTTTTTGCTTTTCAAACCGATCGGAAGACGACTTGAAAGGATAAGCGTTAAATACGGAATATCATAAAAAGACAGGTCTTTTGATTAAGACCTGTCTTTTTTGTCAATTAAAATCCGACAACCTGATGTGTTCTCGGTACGGAAGGAGGATTTCCTATCATACCGTATTTTTTCAAAGTTGCGATTTTTTCCATATCCTCATCGGAAATATTAAATCCGAACACATCGGCATTGTTGATAATTCTTTCGGGAGTGGCTGATTTGGGAACGGGAACAGCTCCTTTTTGAACGATGAAACGAATACAAAGCTGAGCAACCGAAACGCCGTATTTTTCGGCGGTTTCAATCAAAAGTTCTCTTTTGAAAGCCTGTCCCTGAATAAGCGGACTCCATGCTTCCGGAAGTATGGAGTTTTGTTTGCAGTATTCAATCATTTCTTCCTGAGGATTTTGCGGATGCATTTGCACTTGATTTATCATAGGATAAGTCGAGAAGTTGTTTTTGATTATTTCTATATGTTCTTCAAGGAAATTGCTTGTACCGATTGAACGCAGTTTACCGTCGTTATAAAGGCGTTCAAACGCTCTCCATGTTTCGCATAAATCTTCTTCGAGTCTGTCTTCGTTTTGAACAAGAACCGGCCAGTGAATTAAATATGAGTCGAGATAATCCGTTTTAAGTCTTTTAAGCGAATTTTCGCATGAAGCGATTGCTTTTTCATATCCGTGATCGTCATTGGGAAGTTTCGAAACGAGAAAAATTCCGCTTCTTGAAATTCCGCTTTCGGCAATTCCTTTTCCGACATATTCTTCGTTTTGATATGCCGCAGCCGTGTCAATATGGCGGTATCCGTTTTCGATTGCGCATTTTACCGCATTTGTCGCTGTCTCTTCGGGCATTTTCCAAGTTCCGAAAGCAATGCACGGAACCTCGACCGAATTTATGAGTTTATATGTATCGCTGAGAGAATTCATTGTATCATCCTTTTTGTTTTGATAAAGATATTTTATCATAAATTTTTGAATATGTAAAAACATTCTTGAAATAATAATTTTGAAATTAACTAAAAGGCGGAACTGATAATATGGACTTTCTTAAAGCTTTTGTTATAGGCGGACTGATTTGCGTTATCGGACAGTTGCTTATTGATATGACAGGTATAACGCCTGCGAGAATTTTAGTGGCGTTTGTAATAGCGGGAGTAATTCTCGGAGCGATCGGAGTGTACGGACCGTTTGCCGAATGGGCAGGCGCCGGAGCGACGGTACCGCTTACGGGATTCGGAAATATGCTTGTTGCCGGTACAAAGCAGGCGATAGCGGAAAAAGGATGGCTGGGTATAATTACGGGCCCGTTGACTGCCGGTGCGGGCGGAATAACCGCAGCATTGGTTTCCGGGGTCGTTGTTTCGTTTTTGACAAAACCGAAAAGCAAATAAATAAAAAGAACAGTTACC
>CAZGPE010000026.1:0-21292 GCA_964527585.1 uncultured Eubacteriales bacterium | reverse complement strand
GGAATGCATACGGCCCATTGTATCTGTCATACCGTAAGAAGAGGGGCCTGCTGCCATATTGTCGGGGTGAAGCGTTCTGCCTGTGCCGCCGCCCGAAGCAACAGAGAAGTAGTTAACACCGTTTTCAACACACCATTTTTTATATGTGCCTGCAACGGGATGCTGGAATCTTGTCGGGTTAGTCGAGTTACCTGTAATCGAAACACCGACATTTTCAAGTTTCATAATCGCAACACCTTCGGGAACATTGTCAGCACCGTAGCACTTAACATCTGCTCTCGGACCGTTTGAGAACGGTTTCTGTTCGGTAACGGTTACCGTTTCGGTATAAGGATCGAACTCTGTTTCACAATATGTGAAGCCGTTAATTCTTGAAATAATATACGCAGCGTCTTTACCCAAACCGTTAAGAATAACTCTGAGGTTCTTCTCACGAACTTTGTTTGCGTTAAGAGCAATTTTAATTGCACCTTCCGCAGCGGCAAAACTTTCATGTCCGGCAAGGAAGCAGAAACATTCTGTTTCTTCGGAAAGAAGCATTTTGCCGAGGTTTCCGTGTCCGAGACCTACTTTACGGTTTTCCGCTACTGAGCCGGGGATACAGAAACTCTGAAGACCGATACCGATTTTTGCTGCGGCATCAGCGGCTTTTGTGCATCCTGCTTTGATAGCGATTGCAGCTCCTACCGTATATGCCCATTTTGCGTTTTCAAAGCAAATCGGCTGTGTTTCCTGAACGATAGTGTAAGGATCAATGCCTTTTTCAGCACATATATCTTTACATTCGTCAATTGATGAAATTCCGTATTCTTTAAGAGTTGCGAGGATTTTAGCCTCTCGTCTTTCGTAACCTTCAAACTGTGCCATTTTCAAATCCTCCCTTTCTTATTCTTTTCTCGGATCAATATACTTAGCGGCTTCGTCAAATCTGCCGTAAGTACCGATTGATTTCTTATATGCTTCGTTGGGTTCCATACCCTGTTTGATGAAATCTGTCATCTTACCGAGCGAAACAAACTCGTAACCTATAACTTCGTTGTTTTCATCAAGAGCCATTCTTGTGCAATAGCCTTCAGTCATTTCAAGGTAACGAACACCCTTTGACTTAGTACCGTACATAGTACCGACCATTGAACGATAGCCCTTACCGAGATCTTCCATACCTGCACCGATAACAAGACCGTCATCAGAAAATGCGGACTGTGTACGGCCATATACGATCTGAAGGAATAATTCTCTCATTGCAGTGTTGATAGCGTCGCATACAAGGTCTGTATTAAGCGCTTCAAGAACTGTTTTTCCGGGAAGAATTTCCGCTGCCATAGCCGCAGAATGAGTCATACCCGAACAACCGACAGTCTCAACGAGAGCCTCCTCGATAATTCCGTTTTTAACATTAAGAGAAAGTTTGCAGCAACCCTGCTGAGGTGCGCACCAGCCAATACCATGTGTATAACCTGAAATATCAGTTATCTGTTTTGCGGCAACCCATTTTCCTTCTTCGGGAATGGGAGCAGGATCGTGATGCGGTCCTTTTGCAACACAACACATTGTTTCAACTTCATGTGAATAGTTAATCATTGTAAAATGAACTCCTTTCCTACTGATAAAATTTTACGATAGTATTATACATTTTTGTCATAAAATTATCAATAGTAAAATCGTATTAAACCTTGAAAATATCTGTTTTTTTATGATAAACCGTTGTTTTTGACTTGTCGGTATAATAATTTTCCAGCGTTTTTGCCGTGTTTTGAACCTCTTGCAACATTTCATAAAGGCATATCAAATTTCTACGCTCGGTATGAAGTTGCGCTCCTTTACTGTTGCGAAGCAATTTACGGTGTTCACGAATTTGGTTTTTCAATGTTTCTTCATCTTTTCGATAGGCAACAGCCAATTCTTCAATCTTCATAAATTGTTTCCTTTCGTAACATTTTATAATTTGATTATAGCTACGAATTGTTACGAAATCAAACAATTTTATTTTGAAAAGTACCGTTTATTGTACTAAAAATATGATATACTGCATCTGACACAAAAAAATGCGGTGGATAACCACCGCATAAAATTTATTAAAAAGTTTTTACCAGTTCCTTGAGATACTCTTTGAAATCGTCCCCGATTTCGCCGTGTTCAATGGCAAATTCGCAGTTTGCTTTCATAATTCCGAGTTTATTTCCCATATCGTAACGCTTGCCGTCAAAATCAACCGCATTTAATTTTCCCTGTTTTGCAAGCATAAGCATTGAATCGGTAAAATACACTTCGCCGCTCTTCTTATCGGGAGCGGTTTTTTCTATGCAATCGAAAATCTCCGGAGGCATAACAACTCTTCCGAGAATCGAATAGCATGAAACGATTTCTTCCGGTGTCGGCTTTTCGATAATATTATGTACTTGCATAACATTTTTTTCGATAGGAGTAACATCAAGAGAACAGTATTTCGGAACATCTTCCCTCGGTACCTCTTTAACACCGACACAGCCCGCTCCGAATTTTTCGTATGCATCCATAAGCTGTTTTATTACGGGTTTTCCTTCGGGAGAAGCAATAACATCATCACCGTAAAGAATTGCAAAAGGTTCGTTTCCTATAAAACTTTTTGCACATGAAATCGCATGGGCAAGGCCTTTTGTTTCTTTTTGTCTGATATAAAATATATTAGCGAGATTGGAAGGATAAAGAACATCTTTATAGATTTTTTCTTTTGAAGGGTTGCTTTTAAGCGAAGCTTCAAGTTCAAAAGAATGGTCAAAATGGTCTTCGATTATTCCTTTGCCTCTGTTTGTAATTATGAGAATGTCCGTAATGCCGGCAGCCGCCGCTTCTTCGACAATATACTGAATTGCCGGTTTATCGACAATGTTCAGCATCTCTTTCGGAACGGATTTGGATGCAGGCAAGACTCTTGTTCCGAGACCCGCTGCCGGAATAATTGCTTTTGTTATCTTCATAATCAGTTTCACCTCAAAATAAAGTTCAGTAAAAGTTGTTCCGCACAGTAAAATCCTATAAGCGATATTCCGAACATAACATTCGATACACCGCCACGCTTAAATACTTTAAGACGGTATTCGTCATCCGACAATCTTTCCGATTTAATATCGGTTAAATCTTTTTCTATTTTCTTTTTGTAAAATTTGTTGGCGAAAATTCCGCTGAAAATCTTTATCGCTCCTTCGGTTACCGTCATTATTATTACTTCGGGAGTTTTAATAAGTTCCATACTTGCCTGTGTCATTTCTTCCTGAGAAACTTCACCCTGAACATATTGCTCGGCGCAAGTATAATATTTATTGCTTGCATCAACAAAGTTTTGATTGGTGCAAAAACCGGTTACCAAAAGAGAGATCATCATCAGCACTATGCCGATAACATTCATTTTTCTGAAGAAAAACCAATACGGAGAAAAGAAAAAGGCCGCCCAGTTAAATGAAAATTTCTTCCCCGTTTTTTCCTGCTTGAAAAACTTCGGAATATAAGAGTGTGCATTCATTTGAACATACTGTGCCACTTCTCCGACCTTATGGCTTCCCAGAGTATCGTCAGGCGAAATTTCAATAACCTGCGTTGCATAAGGCATATTCGTCGGAAACGGCTGTGCTTTTGCAAATGCCGACGGATCATTGTAAAGCCTTGCCGAACAGTAAATACAGTTCGGTTCTTCGGCAGGATTTTCACGGTGGCAGTTAGGACATACAACCGTCTTTATATGCGGCTGTTTGCCAAACGCTTTCGGAGTTTCTTTTACAGCGTTTGTCGGTTTCCATTCAAATCCCGACAAATGCTGTTTTTCGTTTGCACAAACTCCGCTTTCACTGTAACATTCCCTATGATGCGGCGTTCCGCATACAGGACAGACAACTATATCGTCTTCGTCCGAAAACTCTTTTTTACATACAGGACAAACTTCATTAAGATAATTCATAAACTCAACTTCTTTTTAAGATATTTTGCCCTCATCAAACATTGATTTCGACATTGATACCCAATTCCGATTCGTACTTCTCGATAATCGGCTTAACTTCGGCATCAATAAATTCAACAACCTGTTCGGGTGCTCTTCCCACAAAGTTTTCGGGCTTCATTTCCGCAAGTATTTCTTCTTTTGTAAGACCGAACATATTATCATTTGCAATTCTGTCAACAAGGTCATTTTCTCCGCCGTCAACTTTTACGACTTTTCCCGCTTCCATCGAAAGCTGTCTGATTCTTTCGTGAAGTTCCTGACGGTCTCCGCCCTTTTTTACAGCTGCCATCATAATGTTTTCCGTAGCCATAAACGGAAGTTCTTCAAGAAGATGTTTTTCAATCATCTTCGGATAAACAACAAGGCCGTCAACAACATTGATATAAAGTTCCAAAACGGCATCTATCGCAAGAAACGCTTCCGGAACGCTTATTCTCTTGTTAGCGGAATCGTCAAGAGTTCTCTCAAACCACTGTGTAGAAGCGGTTATCGCAGGATTCAACGCATCGCATATAACATATCTCGAAAGCGAAGAAATTCTTTCACTTCTCATCGGATTTCTTTTATAAGCCATTGCCGAAGAGCCGATTTGGTTTTTCTCAAAAGGTTCTTCAAGTTCTTTTTTATGCTGCAAAAGTCTTAAATCTCCGGAAAATTTATATGCCGACTGTGCGATTGACGAAAGAACGCTTAAAACATTGTAATCCAATTTTCTCGAATATGTTTGCCCCGATACCATATAACATGATTCAAAGCCCATCTTTTCTGCAATTTTTCTGTCAAGCGCCTTTATTTTTTCGGAATCACCGTCGAAAATCTCAACAAACGAAGCCTGTGTTCCGGTTGTGCCTTTTGAACCGAGAAGTTTCATTTGAGAAATTTGGAATTCGAGTGCGGTAAAATCAAGGACAAGATCATTAAGCCAAAGAGATGCACGCTTACCGACCGTTGTCGGCTGTGCCGCCTGAAAATGTGTAAATGCAAGACAGGGCATATCTTTATATTCCAAAGCGAATTTTGAAAGTTCATTTATAAGATTAACAAGTTTTTTACGAACAAGTTTGAGTGCCTCGGTCATAATGATGACATCCGTATTGTCTCCTACATAGCAGGAAGTTGCTCCGAGATGTATTATTCCTTTTGCCTTGGGACACTGAACACCGTAAGCATAGACATGACTCATTACATCGTGGCGAACCTCTTTTTCTCTTGCCGACGCAACATCATAATTTATATCTTCAGCATGAGCTTTAAGTTCCGCAATCTGTTCATCGGTAATATCAAGTCCAAGTTCTTTTTCACTTTCCGCAAGCGCAATCCAAAGTTTTCTCCAAGTTCTGAATTTGAAATCCGGAGAAAAAATGTATTTCATTTCTTTGCTTGAATATCTTGAATTAAGCGGACTCTCGTAAATGTCTTTCATTTTTATTCCCCTCTGTCTTATTTCGCAAAATAATTTCTGATTCTCTCAACCGCTTTTTCGGTGTTTTCGGCAGTTCCGAATGCAGTAAGTCTGAAATATCCTTCACCTGCGGGACCGAAGCCTTCTCCGGGAGTACCTACAACCTGAAGTTCGTTCAAGAGCAAGTCGAAGAATTCCCAACTGCCCATATTATCGGGAGTTTTGAGCCATACATACGGTGAATTGACCGCACCGTAAACTTCGAAACCGCATGATTTAAGACCTTCGTAAATAACTTTAGCGTTTTTCTGATAATACGCAATAATTTCTTTAATTTCTTTCTTTCCCTGTTCGGAATAAACCGCTTCGGCAGCTCTTTGTGTAACATAAGAAACGCCGTTAAATTTTGTTGCCTGTCTGCGTGCCCACATTGAATTGAGTTCTACACCGTCAACTTTAAGATCATGCGGAACAACGGTATATCCGCAACGGACACCTGTAAATCCGGCTGTTTTCGAGAAAGATTTGAATTCAATCGCACAGGTTTTAGCACCTTCGATTTCATAAATCGTATGCGGAACATTATCTTCGGTAATAAACGCTTCGTAAGCCGCATCGTAAAGAATTACAGCTCCGTTTTCGTTTGCATAATCAACCCATTTTTTGAGTTCGTCTTTGGTTATTGCCATACCGGTGGGATTGTTGGGGAAGCAAAGATAGATAATATCAACTTTTTCCGTCGGTATCTGCGGCAAGAAGTTGTTTTGCGCAAGGCAGGGCATATAATAAATATTTGTCCATTTTCCTTCCGAGTTTTTATCGCCGGATCTTCCCGACATAACATTTGTATCAACATAAACGGGATAAACGGGATCGCAAATAGCAACCTTATTATCAAGCGAGAATATATCACCTATATTTCCCGTATCGCTTTTCGCTCCGTCGGAAACAAAAATTTCGCTGTTATCAAGATCAACGCCGTATGCTTTATAGTCATTTTTATTTATAGCATCAAGAAGAAAATCATATCCGTATTCGGGGGGATAGCCTCTGAAAGTTTCCGCACTTGACATTTCGTCAACAGCCTTATGCATAGCGTCTATGCAAGCGGGGGCAAGAGGACGGGTAACATCACCGATACCGAGTCTTATAATATTCTTAGCCTTTTCGGGATTAGCCTCGCTGTACTCTCTTACCTTTTTGGCAATATTCGAAAAAAGATAACTGCTTTCGATTTTCAAAAAGTTTTCATTAAATTTCATTTTATACCTCCGTGTTATTCTTCTATTTCACCCGTGCAAACAGTCTGTGCCGGTCCGGTCATATAAACATCGCCGTTTTCAGTCCAATTAATATACAGAGTGCCGCCGAGGAGATTTACTTTTATATCGCTGTTTTTTTTGCAATAACCGTTCAGCACCGATGCGACTGCCGATGCACATGATCCGGTTCCGCAGGCAAGCGTTTCACCTGCACCTCTTTCCCATACTCTCATATCAATCTCGTTTTCATTTACAATATGAACAAATTCGGTATTGATTCGGTCGGGAAACATTTCGTTGTTTTCGAATTTGGGGCCTATTTTATCAAGTTTAACATTATTAACATCATCAACAAACACAACGCAATGAGGATTACCCATTGAAACGCAAGTAATCTCATAATCCGTTTCATCAACGGTTAATTTTTCTCCGATTACCGTTTCACTCTTATACTTTGTCGGTATCTTTTCTCCCTCAAGTATAGGTTTTCCCATATTTACTTTTGCCGAAACCGCTTTTCCGTTCTCGGTAAAAATTTTAATATATTTAATTCCGCTGAGTGTTTCAAGTGAGATTTCTTCTTTTTCGGTCATTTTATTGTCAAAAACATACTTCGCAACACATCTCGTTGCATTGCCGCACATTTTTGCACGGGAACCGTCGGAGTTATATATATCCATTTTGAAATCCGCCGTTTGACTCGGCTCAATAAGAACAAGTCCGTCGGATCCTATACCGAAATGGCGGTCGCTTACTTTAACGGATAACGCTTCTGGATCGTTTACTTTTTCTTCAAAGCAGTTAATATAAATATAATCGTTACCCACTCCGTGCATTTTAGTAAATTTCAATCTATTCATCTCCGATCATTCTTGCAACATCGACAAGTTTCATTCCGCTTTCCATACTTCTGCGTTGTAAAATCTTGTGAGCCTCTCGCTCTGAAATATGATGTCTGTTCATTATAATACGCTTTGCTTTCATCAAAATTTCCTCTTCTCCGCTGTTTTTTTCACGGCGTTGAAGTTTTTCGTCTTGTGTTGCACAAAGCATTTTTACGGTTCTTAAAAAATCCATCCGTTCAATAGGCATATACAGGGTAACCATATTGCTGACAAAAACCGTCTGCGCTTCACCGGACGGAATAAGATGAATCATATCGCATCCCGATTCAAGCATATTCGCCAGCGAAACAGCAGTCATATCACTGAGTTTTCCGCAAATTACAAGCGCACCTGTATGAAGGCCCGTGTAAGAAAGAACTTCCGAGCCGGTCGAAAAAACAGATTGTGCGAAAATTCCGCCGCTTTGCAATATTGTTTTGATATGCTCTGCGGCGTTTGAATTTGCACTTGCGATAATTACATCTCTCATAAAATAACCTTTTATTTAAGGAAGTCTTTGCATCCTTTTCGGCAATAAGAAATTATAAATTAACAGAATAGTTCGGTGCTTCTTTTGTGATAAAGACATCATGAGGATGGCTCTCTTTAAGTCCGGCATTGGTAATTCTGATAAACTTGGTTTTTGTCTGAAGTTCGGGAATATTTTTACATCCGCAATATCCCATTCCCGATTTAAGACCGCCCATCATCTGAAATACAGTATCGGAAAGAATTCCCTTATAAGGTACACGGCCTTCAATTCCTTCGGGAACAAGTTTTTTGTTATCTTCCTGGAAGTATCTGTCTTTTGAGCCTTTGTTCATTGCCGCAATTGAACCCATACCTCTGTAAACCTTAAACTGTCTGCCCTGGAAAATTTCGCTGCTTCCGGGAGACTCTTCACAGCCTGCTACAAGCGAACCTACCATAATTGCCGATGCACCTGCCGCAATAGCTTTTACAATTTCACCGGAATACTTAATACCGCCGTCTGCGATAACCGAAATTCCGTGTTTTGCAGCCTCGTTAGCGGAATCGTATACCGCTGTAATCTGAGGAACACCGATTCCCGCAACAACACGGGTTGTACAAATAGAACCGGGGCCGATACCTACTTTAACACAGTCTGCGCCTGCATCAATAAGTGCCTTTGTTCCTTCGGCTGTTGCAACATTTCCCGCAATAAGAGAAACATTCGGGAAAGCGGCTTTAACTCTTGAAACCGCATTAAGAATATTTCTCGAATGTCCGTGAGCGGAGTCCAAAGTCAAAACATCTACTCCCGCTTCTACAAGTGCTGCCGCTCTTTCGAGAACATCGGATGTTACGCCGATTGCGGCACCGCAAAGCAATCTGCCTCTTTCGTCTCTTGAAGAATTGGGATACTGAACGCTTTTTTCAATGTCTTTAATAGTGATGAGTCCTTTAAGATAACCTTTTTCATCAACAAGAGGAAGTTTTTCAATTTTGTGTTTCATAAGAATAGCCTTCGCTTCTTCAAGGGTTGTACCTATATGAGAAGTAACAAGGTTTTCTTTTGTCATAACATCTCCGATTTTCACGCTGTAATCGGTCATAAATCTCATATCACGGTTTGTAATAATTCCGACAAGTCTTCCGTCGTTATCGCAAATCGGAACACCGGAAATCTTATAGTTGTGCATGAGGTTATTTGCTTCTTCAACGGTGTTTTCGGCATGAAGATAAAAAGGATCGACAATAACGCCGTTTTCACTTCTTTTTACCTTATCAACTTCTGCTTTCTGCGCATCAATTGACATATTTTTATGTATGATACCTATTCCGCCTTCACGAGAAATCGCAATTGCCATTCTCGATTCGGTAACCGTATCCATTGCGGCGGTAAGCATCGGTATATTAAGTCTGATTTTTTTTGTAAGTTGTGTGGAAACATCAATATCTTTCGGCAAAATATCACTCTCCGCAGGAATGAGCAACACATCGTCAAAAGTAAGACCTTCTTTTTGGAACTTTTCGTTAAGCATTTTATAATATCCTCCCATTTTAGTGTATTTTTATAATTATACATTTTCAGACATTTTAATTCAATAGATATTTAAGAAAAAACACCCGTAGTTTTACAGGTGTTTTTGGTGTTTTTGACTTAATCGCTGATTTTTTCGATAACTTCGGACATAGCCGAAGCGTCGGAAAGCTCAATTGTGCCGTTGTCTACATACGCAGCGGCAGCAGGATTTATCGGAAGTTTCGCAAGAACGGGGATATCAAGTTCTTTCGCAACTTCATCAATCTTACTCTCTCCGAAAATATAATGTTTTTTATGACAATCGGGACATTCGAAAAAGCTCATATTTTCAACAATGCCCAAGATGGGAATGTTCATCATTTTTGCCATATTGTATGCTTTTTTAACTATCATCGTAACAAGATCCTGCGGAGTTGTTACGATAACAATTCTGTCAACGGGAAGTGATTGGAAAACCGTAAGCGGAACATCACCGGTTCCGGGAGGCATATCGACAAACATATAATCGACATCGCCCCATTGTACTTCCTGCCAAAACTGATTTATAACGCCCGAAATAACCGGACCACGCCATACAACCGGGGTGTCCTCTTTTTCAAGCAAAAGATTTATGCTCATAATTTTAATTCCGAGTTTTGACTCAGCCGGAAATAAGCCCTCATCGTTTCCGAGAGCTCTGCTGTTGATACCGAAAGCTTTCGGTATCGAAGGGCCGGTTATATCCGCATCTAAAATTGCGGTTTTGTAACCGTGCAATTGGGAAGCAAGGGCAAGAGAAGATGTTACAAAACTTTTTCCTACTCCGCCTTTACCGCTTACTACACCGATTACTTTTTTTACATTGCTGTTCGCATTTTGCGGCAAACGCAAATCTTTTTTCTCCTGTGAGCACTTTGATGAGCAACTCGAACAGTCATGATTACAATTTTCGCTCATAATTTCCCCCAAAAACAAATTTTTTTCAACTGCTTTTTGACTTCCTCAAATTTCTGAAAAACTCGGAAAGCACAGCGGCACATTCTTCTTCGCATATCCCGTTTTCAAAATCGGGCTTATGGGTAAAACCCGAAGAAAACAGTTGAACAATTGATTCAACAGCCCCGTTTTTTGTATCTTTTGCGCCGTATATTACTTTTTTTATTCTTGAATTTATAATTGCTCCCGCACACATCGGACAAGGTTCGAGCGTAACAAACATCTCACATTCCCAAAGCCGCCATCCGCCAAGGTTTTTACACGCATTGTTTATCGCTTCGATTTCGGCATGACAAAGTGCGTTTTTTTCTTTTTCCCGTCTGTTTCTACCGACACCTACTACTTCACCGTTTCTTACAATAACCGCACCTACGGGAACTTCTCCTTCTTCTGCGGAGAGTTTTGCCTGCTCTAAAGCAAGTTTCATAAAATCGCTTTTTTCCATAACACTTAATTTATATACATACTCGTTTCAAGAATAATTATAACAACGGCAACAACCGTGGGAACGGTAAAAATAAACGATGTTATTTTTTCGGCTGTTGTAAGGCAGGTACAATATCCTCTCGAAAGAGAATTGAAACAGCCTCTGAAAACTCCGTTTTGCTGTTTTTTATCTTTGGAATAAACCGTGAAGCATACAATTCCCGCAGCAAAAATAAGAGTATACATCAGAATTACGAAAATCCAATCGGCCTTTTCAGGTAAATTGTTCATCGCAACCATTGAAATAACCGCTAACGAATTATTTATGAAGTGAATTACAACGCCGGTCCATATTGTTCCTGTTTTTATTACAGCATAACCTATTCCGATTCCGGCAATAAAAGCAAAAGGAATTTGAATCATATTTGCGTGCATAAGAGAAAATACAAACGACGACATAACAATAGCGAACATATCACCGTATCTTCTCAGCGATTGCATAACCACGCCTCGAATTGCAAATTCTTCCAAAAAAGCAGGCAGAAGGGCGGTTGCTATAAACGACATTATGATTCCGGGCAAATTTGTATAAGTAACGGTATCTTCGGCTTGAGTAAACTCCACTCCGAAAAAAGTCTGAAACATACCGCCGAAAATATTTGTTGCTATATTTCCGATAAAGCAAATCATAACGGCAATCGGGATTATAAGCAAAAATTCTCTTTTATTATAAGGCTTTCCAAACGGCACTTCATTTATAAGTTTTTTCTTTTTCAACGAAATATATGCTAAATAAAAAGCCACGCCAAGTGATAAAACAGATATAACAATAGTATATCCGCAATTAAAAACATCGTTTTTATTATAAAGTTCTACCACTTTATCAAATAAAGAAAAAATAAAACTGATTGCCACACTTACACCTATAAAGCCTATAACCGCACAGGAACAAGCTTTGCTTATAGATGCAAGATTGGATTTTTCTCCCGCTTTTTCTTCATAATATTTGTTGTATTGTCCGTAAGGACTATACTGTTGTTGAAAATTCATATAAATCCTGCCTAATCTGTATTTTCTGCAATTTTAACATTAAAAAGTGAATTTTTTGTTACACAGAAAATACAGATTTATAAATTATTCTTCGGTTTGGGTTATTTTCTCTTCGTTGCCCTGCATATCTTCGGAATCAATTTCAAGCGTATCTGTTTCTTCACTCTCATGAGCCGTAATCGAGAAGGCTGAAACTTTTTCTCCTTCCGATACTCTCATAACACGGACACCCTTGGAAGTTCTCGAAAATGTGCTTATATCATCTGCTTTAATTCTTATTATTATACCGTCTGAAGAGATAATAATTATATCTTCTTCATCGTCGATCATCGAAACAGCGGCAACATCACCGTAAAGTTCGGTCTTATAGTTGGTAAGTCCTTTTCCGCCTCTTGACTGAATTCGGTAATTGTCAATTTCTGAGCGTCTGCCGTAACCTGTTTCCGAAATCGTAAGAACTTTTTTGCCCTCTTCGAGAATACACATTCCGGTTACTTCGTCGCCTTCACGAAGCGAAATTGCCTTCACGCCTCGTGCCGTTCTTCCGATCACTCTTGCATCATTTTCTTCAAAGCTTATTGCAAAACCTTTTTTGGTTGCAACCATAATATTCTTTGTTCCGTCTGTGAGTTCAACCCAATCGAGTTCGTCTCCTTCGTCGAGGTTGATTGCGAGAATACCGGATTTGCGGATGTTTTTATATGCATTAAGAGGAGTTCTTTTTATAATTCCGTATCTTGTGAGCATACAGAGATAATTGTTGTCTTCATCGCTGAAATCCGGAACTCTTATCATTGCGGTTATTTTTTCATCCGATGTTATAGGAAGAATATTTACAACATTCATTCCTTTACTTGAACGGCTTCCTTCCGGAATTTCATAACCTTTAAGTCTGTATACTTTACCCAACGAAGTAAAGAACATAATATAATCATGAGAAGAGCAGGTAAACATTGTTTTTGCGTAATCTTCTTCTCTTCTCGCCATTCCTTTTATGCCTTTTCCGCCTCTGCGCTGACTTTGATATGTGTCAACGGGCTGACGCTTAATATAGCCCATGTTTGTAAGAGTGAAAACACACTCTTCTTCCGGAATAAGATCTTCAATATCAACTTCTCCGGCAACATTCGAGATTTCCGTTCTTCTTTCGTCGTCGTATTTTTCACCGATTACGGAAAGTTCTTCTTTTACAATTGCCTTAACTTTTGTTTCCGAAGATAAAATATCAAGATAATAATTGATTTTTTCTTTTAACTCATCACGCTCTGCAATTATCTTTTGAATTTCGAGACCTGCCAACTGACCGAGTCTGAACGCAACAATTGCCGTAGCCTGAGGATCGTCAAAATCAAATTTATCCATAATAGCCTGTTTTGCTTCGGCTTGTCCGCCTTTACAGGAACGAATTGTTGCGATAATATCATCAACAATATCAATCGCTCTTGCAAGACCTTCGAGAATATGTTCTCTGTCCTGAGCTTTTTTAAGATCGTGCTGAGTTCTTCTTGTTATAATCTCACACTGGAATTTTATATACTGTTCTATAATTTCTTTAAGTGTAAGAATTTTCGGAACTCCGTCAACAAGTGCAAGCTGAATTATTCCGTAGGAAATCTGAAGCTGAGTCATTTGATAAAGCTGATTGAGAATTACCTGCGGATTTGCATCTCTTTTAAGTTCGATAACAATTCTTATACCGCCGCTTCTCTGTGAAGAATAGTCGCTGATATTCGACATTCCTTCTATTTTTTTATCTTTATGAAGATCGGCAATTGATTCTATCAATCTTGTTTTGTTAACTTGATAAGGAAGTTCTGTAATGATAATTTCAAATCTGCCGCTTTTTTCGTTTTCGACAATTTCCGCACGGCCTCTGAGAGTAATTTTTCCTCTTCCGGTAGCATATGCCGCTCTGATTCCGGATCTTCCCATTATTATTCCGCTTGTGGGGAAATCCGGTCCTTTGATATGTTCCATTATATCCTCAAGCGAAGCTTCGGGATTATCAATAACACAGCATACACCGTCGATTATTTCCTTAAGATTATGCGGAGGTATGTTAGTAGCCATACCGACTGCGATTCCCGTTGAGCCGTTTGCCAGAAGGTTAGGGTAACGGGAAGGCAAAACCGTAGGTTCTTTAAGACGGTCATCGTAGTTAGTCGTAAAATTAACGGTATCTTTATCAATATTCGTGAGCATTTCAAGAGCGATTTTACTCATTCTTGACTCTGTATAACGGTAAGCAGCAGGGGGGTCTCCGTCGATTGAACCGAAGTTTCCGTGTCCGTCAACAAGTGTATATCTCATTGAAAAGGGCTGTGCAAGTCTGACCATTGCATCGTAAACAGATGCATCACCGTGGGGATGATAACGGCCGAGAACCGCTCCGACTGTATCGGCACACTTACGGTATGCTTTGTCCGGATACAAATTGTTTTCAAACATTGTATAGAGAATTCTTCTGTGAACCGGCTTTAATCCGTCTCTTACATCAGGCAAAGCACGGGAAGTGATAACCGACATTGAATAATCAAGGAAAGAACTTCTCATTTCCTGATTTATTTCTCTGTTTATAATGTTTTGTGCTTCAAGCGGAACATAATCACCGAGATTATGATTATGATTTGTTAATTTTGCCATCGTTTTTCCTCTTTTTCTTAAATATCAAGGTTTTGAACATACTTTGCGTTTTTCTCTATAAACTCTCTTCTCGGTTCGACTTTATCACCCATAAGAATCGAGAATGTTTCATCTGCTTCCATTGCGTCTTCAAGTGTTACCCGAAGCATAATTCTTGTTGAGGGATCCATTGTTGTTTCCCATAACTGTTCCGGATCCATCTCACCGAGACCTTTATATCGCTGAATGTCGCATTTTTCTCCCATTTCAGCGGAAATTCTGTCTCTTTCTTCATCCGAATAAGCATATTTGAAACTTTTACCCTTTGAAATTTTGAAAAGAGGGGGTTGAGCGATATAAATATAACCTTCCTCAATCAAAGGTCTCATATATCTGAAGAAAAATGTTAAAAGAAGCGTTCTGATATGCTGACCGTCGACATCGGCATCGGCCATAATTACGATTTTATGATATCTGATTTTTGAAATATCGAATTCATCGCCTATTCCTGTTCCCAATGCAAGAACAACAGGAGTAAGTTTATCGTTTCCGATAACTTTATCTATTCTCGCTTTTTCAACATTAAGCATTTTACCCCAAAGAGGAAGTATTGCCTGAATTCTGCTGTCTCTTCCTTCTTTTGCGGAACCTCCCGCCGAATCTCCCTCGACGATAAACAATTCTGTGTTTTCGGGAGTTTTTTCAATACAGTCTGCAAGTTTTCCGGGAAGTGAATTTCCTTCAAATGCCGATTTTCTTCTTGCGGTATCTCTTGCTTTTCTTGCAGCTTCTCTTGCTCTCGAAGCATCAAGTGCTTTTGTGAAAATCGCTTTTGCAACTGTCGGATTTTCTTCGAAATATGTCATGAGTTTCTCATAAAGCATTTTGTTTACAAGAGATTTCATTTCGGTATTTCCGAGTTTACCTTTTGTCTGTCCTTCAAATTCCGCTTCGGTAAGTTTTACGCTGATAACAACCGTAAGTCCTTCACGGACATCATCACCCGAAAGATTTTTATCGTTATCTTTGAGAAGTTTGAATTTTCTTCCGTAATCGTTAAATACTTTGGTAAGTGCGGTCTTAAATCCGTCTTCGTGAGTACCGCCGTCAATTGTACGCACATTATTTGCAAAAGAAAGTATAATTTCGTTATATCCGTCATTATAAGAAATTGCAACTTCCGCACTTCTGTCATCCTGAACCGTAGAGAAATGTAAAATTTCATCGTGAACGGGAGTCAATCCTCTTGAAGTATTTATAAAATCGACAAAAGAACGAATACCGCCTTCGTAACAGTAAACTTCTTCTATTATATTTTCCTCATCTCTTTTATCTGTAAGAGAAATTCTGAGACCGGCATTAAGAAATGCCTGCTCTCTTAGTCTTCTTTGAAGAATTTCATATTCATAAACCGTTGTTTCGGTAAATATTTCGGGATCCGCCTTAAATTTAATAAATGTTCCCGTTTCTTCGGTATCTCCGACAATTTCAAGATCGGTAACAATATTACCTCTCTCAAATCTTTGTTTGTAAATATGACCGTTTTGGCTTACTTCAACTTCAAACCATTCAGATAATGCATTAACAACAGAAGAACCTACACCGTGAAGACCGCCGGAAACTTTATATCCGCTTCCTCCGAATTTACCGCCTGCATGAAGAACAGTTAAAACTACCGTTACTGCGGGAAGTCCTTCTTCTTCGTTTATACCTACGGGAATACCACGACCGTTATCTCTTACGGTTATTATATCACCCGGTAAAATTTCAACTTCAATATGAGAACAGTATCCTGCCAATGCTTCGTCAATTGAGTTGTCGACAATTTCATAAACAAGATGATGGAGTCCTTTAGGGCCTGTTGAACCGATGTACATACCGGGGCGTTTTCTTACCGCTTCAAGTCCTTTAAGAACCTGAATGGCGTCCGCACCGTATTCTTCGGTAACGAGAGTATTCATCTCTTCGTCTTCCATTACATTTTTAATTTCTTCGCTCATTTTATCCTCCGTTAAATTCAATTCATATTGATTTAATCTATTCTCTTAAACAGTGTGTTGGTAGAATACGGTGAAATATATACCTTTCTTTTTCCTTTTTCCAAAGTTATTATAAAAGATTTAGGTAAATCATAAGAAACCGTTTCCGTAATTTTTTCTTTTTCCGCAAAATTAAGATATTCTCTTGAAGATTTTGCGACTGTAGTATTATCAAGATCAAAAATTCCTATTATATCTTCTGCTTTTATGAAATTTTCCGTTCCTATTTGAAGGTACATTATATCAACCTTCCTTTTTCAATATGAAAAGTTTTACCTTCGCACATTCTTAAAACATTTGCCGGATCGCAACAAGTAATAAAAACCTGTCTTTGACTGAGATTATTAAGTATGTAATCCTGTCTTTTTACATCTAATTCACTCATTACATCATCAAGTAAAATTATAGGTTCTTCTCCTGTCATTTCTTTTACTATATTCGCTTCACTCAATTTAAGAGCGAGAGCACATGATCTCTGTTGTCCCTGAGAACCAAATTTTCTTGCACTTAGTGAATTTATTTTTATATCAATATCATCTCTCTGAGGGCCTATACTTGTTATTTTATTAAAAATATCTTCTCTTCTTGTCTGTTGAAGTCTTTGAAAAAGAAAATCCTTTATTTCATAAATATCTTCGCTGTAAAATCCCGAATTATTTATATAATCAATTTCTAATTTTTCTTTTCCGTCCGAAAGTCCAAAATAAATTGTTTCGGCATTTTCGGATAATATTTTTGTATATTTAATTCTCTCGCTAACAATCATCGAAGCATATAAAGATAACTTATCATCCCATATATCAAGCGTATCGTACAATTCGGAATGATACTGTATATCTTTCAAAAGAGCATTTCTCTGTTCCAACGCTCTGTTATATCTCGCTAAAACCTTTGCGTAATTCGGTTTTAATTGACATAAAGCTGTATCGAGAAATTTTCTTCTGTTAATAGGTCCTTCTTTAATTAAAGATAAGTGAGACGGAGAAAAAATAACCGCATTAAACTCTCCTATCATTTCGGCAGGAGATTTTAATTCAACTCCGTTTCTTTTTACGCTTCGTTTTTTTTCGATAAACATAACCGCATTTTGATTTCTTCCTTTTGCAAAAAAATCCATCTCGTTTTTAGCAAAATTTTTATTAAATCCGAGCAGTTCGTTATCTTTTTTTGTTCTGAAACTTTTACATCCCGTAAAAAGCCATATACTTTCAAGTAAATTTGTTTTTCCCTGAGCATTTTCACCGAAAATTATATTTACATTTTCAGAAGGCTGAATTTCAATATAATCTATATTTCTGTAATCAATTACAGAGAGTCTGTTTACGGTCATAATTAAATTTCCTTAAACGATTTCATAAATTTTTCTTCCGTATTCAAAACTATCACCGGATCTTAATTTTTTTCCTCTTTGAATACACGGAACTCCGTCTATTTTTATCTCTTCTTCGCTTATGATTATTTTTGCCTGTCCTCCCGTTACGGCAATATCGGCAAGTTTCAAAGCAGCATCAAGTCTTATAAAATCAGTATTTATTTTTAACTGTTCTTTTTCTTTTTCGGCAATTTTAGCCGCAATTTTTATTTTTTTCATATTACTTAAGTTTTACCGGAAGAACAAGGAATAAGAAATTATCGCCTTGTTTCGGAACTATTATTATCGGAAGAACGGGACTTCCGAGTTTTATCATTATTTCATCTGTATCGCATACTTTAAGTGCATCAATTAAAAATTTGTTATTAAATCCGATTTCAATTTTATTTCCTTCTATTTTTGCAGGTAATTTATCGTTTGCGGTACCTAATGAAGTGATAGAAGAAATTTTTATTGTATCTTCATCGAATATACATCTGATCGGGCTTTTTGCTCTGTCCGTAATCATAAGTGATGTTCTTTCAATACTGTTTATCAGCATTCTTGTATTAACTTCTACTTTTGTTGTTTCATTTATTGCAATTGCGGATTTATAATTTAAGAATTCTCCGTCAAGAAGTCTTGAAACAACAATATAACTTCCTATTTCAAAAACAATATGTCTTTTTCCTATATTAAGAGAAACAGCAACATCATCATTTATTATAAGTTTTATTATTTCGTTAAGAGTTTTTTTAGGAACTACAAAAATCTGTTCTTCTCCCTGATAATCAATAGGTTCATTTCTTATAGCAAGTCTGAATCCGTCAACGGCTACTAAACGGATAAGAGAGTTTCCTATTTCAAATCTTACACCGGTATGAACAACTTTATTGTCATTTTCGGCTGTTGCGAAAATTGTTTTTCTTATCATATCTTTAAGAATTCCGCCTTTTACGACAATAGGAAAACTGCTGTTTACAGAAGGAAGTTCAGGATATTCCTGTGCATTTATACCGATAAGAGAAAATTCCGCTTCTCCGCTTTTAATTTTTGTTGTCATTCTTTCATCGGATTCTATTCTTACCGTAGGCGCCGGCAAATTTCTTAAAATATCACAGAGTATTTTTGCGTTAAGAATTATACTGCCTTGTTCTTCTACTTTTGCTTCTATTGAAGTAATTACACCTACTTCAAGATCGTAACCTGTAACGGTTATTGAATTATCCGCAGTTGTAAGTAAAATTCCTTCAATTGCGGGAATTGTGGATTTACTTGATACCGAACGCTGAATATTTGAACATATTTCAGAGAATTTTTGAGTATCGCAAACGAATTTCATAAAATTTTTCCTTTCTTATCATAACAAATAATAATTTAATTAGTATTATCAGTAGGGGGTGTCTAAAATTGTTAAAACTCTTAAAAATCCTTATTTATCAATATCTTTTATAATATTTTTATAAGTCTAAAACAGGATTAAAAAACAACTGAAAATGTCGAAAACCGGTAGATGAATATTAACTGTTCAAAACTTAACCGTTCAAAACGAAAACTTGTCGAAAACTTTATCAATAATCTTTAACATTTTTTATAATATCTTCTACCGTTTTTCTGAATTGAAAATCTTCATCCATCATATTTCTTACTTTATCAATAGAGTGTTTAACTGTTGAATGAGTTTTTCCACCGAAATATTTTCCGATTTCATCAAGAGAAATACCTGTTATTTCACGGATGATATACATTGAAATCTGTCGTGCATCTTTAATATTTTTATCTCTTTTATCCGACATAATATTTTCAGATGAAATACCGTATGTATTACCTACATTTTCAATTATTTTTGTATTGATTACAGAAATAGGCTGATTATATGTGGTAAGTTCTTTGATAGCTTCTTTTGCTGTTTCTAAATTAGGTTTTGAATTTGAGAGAATACAAAGAGATTTTAATTTTTTAACGGCACTTTCAAGTTGACGGACATTGTTTTTAACTTCTTGAGCGAAGAATTCAACAATATCGTCTGAAATATTAAATTCATACTGCTCGGCTTTATTTTTAATAATAGCCATTCTTGTTTCAAAATCGGGTGGCTGAATATCTGCCATAAGTCCCCATTCAAATCTTGTTTTTAATCTTTCCTGAAGAATTTGAATTTCATTGGGAGGCCTGTCCGAAGTGAGAACAATTTGTTTTCCGTATTCGGTAAGAGCGTTAAAGGTATGGAAAAATTCTTCTTCTGTTTGTTCTTTTTGTGCGATAAACTGAATATCGTCCATTAAAAGAGCATCACAGTTTCTGTATTTATCACGAAAATCATAAGTTGTTTTATTTCTTATATGGTAAACAAGGTCATTTGTAAAATTTTCACTTGTTATATAAATTATATTAGCATCGGGATTTCTTCTTTTCATTTCATTTTCTATTGCTTTAAGAAGATGAGTTTTTCCGAGTCCGGATTTTCCGTATATATAAAGAGGATTGTATGATTTTCCCGGATCTTCCGCTACTTTTTTTGCTGCGGCATAAGCATAATTATTTGATTTACCTACAACAAAGTTATCAAAACAGTCTCCGAGAGTTCTTAAAGAAGCTGAAGTATTTTTATCTTTTTGTTCAAATTCTCCGTCTTTAAGTTGATCAACAATAAATTCAATTTCAACATTGAAACCGATAACTTCATTAAATGCTTCGTTTATAAGCGAAGAATACTTATTTTTAATAATTGAAAAAAGAAAATCATTTTTTATTCCGAGAACTGCTTTTTGTCCGTCAAAAGATTTAAGAGTTATAGGCTTAAACCACAATTCAAAAGCTTCGGCATTAACATTATGTTTTTCAACCGCACAGTTACATACGGCAGACCACATATCATTTAAGGATTCCATAAAAACAAAACTCCTGTTTCGGTTATTTTTATAATTTTAATTAAAATACGCTATTTTTAATTTTAATATAAATTTGATTAAAAAAGCCTAAAATATATAAAAAGCAAATATAAGGCGAAAAAATCAAAAATATAGCAACTAACATTTTAACATAATGTTTTTCTTTTTTCAATACTTTATAATGGTTTTAATTTATATATTTATTTATATATAATATATACTACTACCGCAGGAAAAATTTTTTTGAAAAACATAAAAAAAAAAAGTGAATTTAATTTTTTATATACTATATTTTGATTAAAAAAATATTAAAAGTACCACAAGTTGTTAAAATAAAGAAAAATGCGATAATATAAGTAAAATACTTGACTTTTTTATACATTTTAGTATATAATATCTTTCCGCAGAT
>CAZGPE010000025.1:0-22540 GCA_964527585.1 uncultured Eubacteriales bacterium | reverse complement strand
GTAGGCGCCCCTTATAGGGGCTGTGCAAACCACTAGTTTACTAGTGGTTATGATTGCAAAAAAACGAAAATAAAAAATATTAAAAAAGGCTTTTATTTTACGACATATAGTGGTATAATAACATAGATAATGTGGACTTTTATCTGCGAAAGCATTTACATATTGAATTTGTGAAAAAATCTTTTATTAGGGAGTGAACCGTCTTTGGATAAATTTGTTATAACCGGCGGTCATCAGCTGAAGGGAGAAGTAACCGTCAGCGGTGCTAAAAACGCAGTAGTGGCAATTCTTCCGGCAACTATTCTTGCTCAGGATGTTTGCAGAATTGAAAATATACCGAACATAAGCGATGTTTCCGCCATGATAAACATTCTTAATATTATGGGCGCAAAGATCAAATATATAAACAAAAATACGGTAGAAATAGATACAAGATTTATAAATTCTTATGTCGTTGAACACGAACTCTCGAAACAACTCAGAGCATCTTACTATCTAATAGGCGCTTTGCTCGGAAGATTTAACCGTGCCGAAGTTGCAATGCCGGGCGGATGCTATTTGGGTGTAAGACCGATTGATCAGCATATAAAAGGCTTCGAAGCTCTCGGTGCAACGGTAACTATGGAAGAAAACGCCATGGTAAACGCAAGAGCCGATAAACTTTTGGGAAATTCGATTTATTTGGATGTTGTCTCGGTCGGCGCAACAATTAACTGTATGCTTGCGGCGGTTAGGGCAAGGGGCCTTACGATTATCGAAAATGCCGCAAAAGAACCTCATATCGTTGACCTTGCGAACTTCCTTAATACGATGGGTGCCGATGTAAGAGGCGCAGGAACGGATGTTATTAAAATACACGGTGTAGAACGCCTTCACGGCTGCGAATATTCGATAATTCCCGACCAAATCGAAGCGGGAACTTATATGGTGGCCGCAGCGGCTACCAAAGGCGATGTGCTTGTTAAGAATGTTATTCCCAAACATCTTGAGTCGATAACCGCAAAACTTGTCGAATGTGGAATTGATGTTGAAGAGTTTGACGATGCTGTGCGTGTAAGCACATCTTCCAGAGCAGGAAAATGTAATATTAAAACAATGCCTCATCCGGGATTTCCGACGGATATGCAGCCGCAGTTTGCAGTTCTTTTAAGTATTGCAAAAGGCACAAGTATTATTTCGGAAAGCGTTTGGGATAACCGATTCAGATATGCCGAACAACTCTCGAGAATGGGTGCCCAAATTCATGTGGACGGTAAAACCGCCGTGATTGAAGGCGTAGAAGGGCTTAAAGGCGCTCCGATAAAAGCCGACGATTTGCGTGCGGGAGCGGCGATGATGATTGCAGGTCTTGTTGCAACCGGAGTTACGGAAATCGAAGACATTCATCATATTGAGCGTGGATATGAAGATGTTGTTGAAAAATTCCGTGAACTCGGTGCGGTCATAGAAAGACGGGAATTCCCCGATGAAGACCAAAAAGTTCAGATGGGCGCAGGCTGATATAAAGATGGAGCCTTCTGTACGGAAGACTCCATTTTAAGTTATAAATTGTTTAATGGGGTGTCATTTTGACTGAAAATGAAAAACTTGCGGAACTTCTTTTTCCGCATATAGATAAAACTTGTGAATATTTTGAAGAAAAATATCCTCTTCGCAGCCTTAAAGAAGGTGCAAGGGTAACGAGATTTGCTCCGAGCCCGACGGGATATTTGCATATCGGCGGACTTTTCGGTGCGTTGACAGATGTTTTAACCGCAAAATCGACTGACGGTGTTTCTATGCTCAGAATTGAAGATACCGATAAAAAGCGTGAAGTCGGAGACGGTGTCGATGCGATTCTTGACGGCTTTGCTTCATTCGGAATTGAATTTGACGAAGGAGTAACCGGAAAGGGAAGTGAAAAGGGCGAATACGGGCCTTATACTCAGTCTAAAAGGGTTGAAATTTATCAGACTGTTGCGAAAAAATTGGTATTGGAAGGAAAAGCGTATCCGTGTTTTTGTTCTTCCGATGAATTAACCGAACTTCGTGCAAAGCAGGAAGAAGAAGGTGCGGCTTTTGCCGGATATTACGGTAAATGGGCAAAATGCCGTGATCTTACATACGATCAAATAGAAGAAAAAATTAAAAACGGGGAAAAATATGTTTTGCGTTTCCGTTCCGACGGCGACGAAAACAGAAGGGTTTATTTCGACGATATAGTAAGAGGAAAAATCGAGATGCCCGAAAATGTCATTGATGAAGTGCTTTTGAAAAGCGACGGAATACCGACTTACCATTTCGCTCATGTATGCGATGACCATTTCATGAGAACAACTCATGTTATAAGAGGGGAAGAGTGGATTTCTTCGACTCCTAAGCATATAGCACTTTTCAAAGCCTGCGGATTTAAGATGCCTAAATATGCGCATACGCCTCAGGTTATGAAAATTGATGAGGTTGACGGAACAAAAAGAAAGTTTTCGAAAAGGAAAGATCCCGAAGCCGCTGTTTCTTATTTTATCGAAAGCGGATATTCGTCAGAAGGCCTTATTGATTATCTTTTGGGACTTCTCAATTCGAATTTCGAAGATTGGAGAAGAGCCAATCCCGATGCCGATGCTATGGAGTTCCCGTTTAATTTGAAGAAAATGAGCCCCAGCGGATGCTTGTTTGATCTTGTTAAACTTGCCGATGTAAGCAAAAATTCGATTTCGAAAATGAAGGCTCGGCAAGTATTCGATTATACATTCGAATGGGCGGAAAAATACGACAGAGAACTTTACGAACTGTTTAACGCCGATAAGGAAAAAGCGATTGCGATTCTCAATATCGACCGTGAAAACCCGAAACCGAGAAAAGATATTTCAAAATGGTCGGAAGTTAAAGATTATGTAAGTTATTTTTATAACAGCTTGTATAAAGAAAACTATGAATTACCCGAAAATATCAATTCTCAGGATGCTGCAAATATCGTAAACGCATATAAAACGGTGGTTGATGTAAACGACGATAAGCAAACTTGGTTTGATAAAATCAAGGCATTATGCGAACCTTTGGGCTTTACGCCTAATGTTAAAGAATATAAGAAAAATCCCGAGGCTTTCAAAGGCCATGTAGGTGATGTCTCGACTGTTATCAGAATTGCGATTACAGGCAGAACAAACACCCCGGATCTTCATTCGATAATCGCTATACTCGGTAAGGATGAAGTTGCGGCACGGCTTGAAAAAGCGGAAAAAATGTTTAAGGAGGAAAAGTGATGGAAGAAGAAATTAAAGTTTCTAATTTTATACACGATTTCATTGACAAAGATCTTGAAGAAGGCGTGTATGACCATGTCCAAACACGCTTTCCGCCCGAACCTAACGGTTATTTGCATATCGGACACGCAAAAGCGATTTGCATAAATTTCGGGACAAGTGAAAAATACAACGGGGAATGTAATCTCCGTCTTGATGACACCAATCCTTCAAAAGAGGATATGGAATATGTCGATGCGATAAAAGAAGATATCGAATGGCTCGGTTTCAAATGGAACAAATGCCTATTTGCTTCAAGTTATTTCGATTTTATTTACGAATGTGCGATAAAGCTCATCAATAAAGGACTTGCTTATGTTGACGATTTAACGGCGGAGGAAATCCGTCAATACAGAGGAACTCTTACACAGGCCGGCAAAAACAGTCCTTACAGAGACAGAAGCGTTGAAGAAAATCTCGACTTGTTTAAGCGCATGACCGACGGTGAATTCGAAAACGGAGAAAGAGTTCTCAGGGCTAAAATTGATATGGCTTCTCCGAATATAAATATGAGAGATCCCGTAATTTACAGAATTGCACACATCTCACATCATCAGACAGGAGATAAATGGTGCGTTTATCCGATGTATGATTTCGCACATCCGCTTTCCGATGCAAGAGAAGGTGTAACACACTCTCTTTGTTCGCTTGAGTTTGAGAACCACAGACCGCTTTACGATTGGGTGCTCAATGCCTGTGAAATCAAGCAGCCTCCCAGACAGATTGAGTTCGCAAGGCTTAATCTTAACTACTGCCTTACAAGTAAGAGAAAATGTCTCGCCCTTGTAAACGAAGGAATCGTTGACGGCTGGGACGATCCGAGAATGGTAACACTCAGCGGTATGAGAAGAAGAGGTTATCCCGCTGCCGCTATTCGTGATTTTTGCGACAAGATAGGTGTTTCAAAGGCCTATTCGGTTGTTGATATGGGATTGCTTGAAAGTTGTGTTCGTGATGTGCTTAACACAACGGCACCAAGAGCAATGGCGGTTCTTAAACCGATTGAACTTGTTATTGAAAATTATCCCGAAGGTCAGGTAGAGGAAATTGAAATTCCCGTTCATCCGGATCATCTTGAAATGGGAACAAGAACGGTTAAATTTTCGAAACATCTCTATATCGAAAGCGATGACTTTATGGCAGAGCCGGTTAAGAAGTATTTCAGACTCTTCCCCGGAAACGAAGTCAGACTTAAAAGCGCTTATTTCGTTAAGTGCATAGATTATGAAACCGACGAAAACGGAAATCCGACAAAAATCATATGCACTTACGATCCTTTGTCAAAAGGCGGAGAATCTCCCGACGGCAGAAAAGTCAGAGGTACAATTCATTGGGTGAGTGCAGATGACTGCGAAAGAGTTACGGTTAATATGTATGACCGACTTTTCAATGCACCCAATCCGTCCGATGAGACAAACGGAGATTTCAAAGAAAACTTAAATCCCGATTCGTTAGTCGTTTTGAAAGACTGTGTAATCGAAGGCTCGCTTAAAGATGCGAAAGCGGGAGATGTGTTCCAGTTTATGCGTCAGGGTTATTTCTGCGTAGATAAAAAATCCGCCGCAGATAATAAGATATTCAACTTAACAGTTGCCCTCAACTCTTCTTGGGGCAAATAAGGAGAAAAACTATGAGCGTAAAATCAAAGAAAAAACTTTCCGGATATGATATCGGATGCAGAGCGATTATGGCTGCCGGTGCTTTTTCGGTTCCGTTTGCAGCGTATTTTTCGAATCTTATTTATTATGTTTTAGAGTCGCCCCTTTTCAAGTTGATTTCGCAATTGTCGGGAAATTCGGACGATGACGGATCAACATACGGATATTTGGGAATTAAAATGTTTGTTGATGAAATTCTTCCGGCGATAAACGGTTCATCTGAAAACAAAACTGCGATAACAGAACTTCTTAACGATGTTTCGGTAATTAAAGTTCCGATTATACTGACTGTTATCTTTTTTGCGCTGATAATAATAAGCGCTGTTGCTGTTTTTGTTTGTGCGATTGTATCGAATAATAAAAAATTGCATTTTGCATTTGCCACATCCGGATTCTTAAGCACGATTGCGATGTTTATCTCTTTCCGCTTTGTTTCGAATCCGATTACAGATGGAACGGTCAGTTTGGCAAACTTCTTTAACTCTCAAATAATGGGCGCACTTTCCTCATATATTGCAAGTGTTTCAACCTTCAATTTGAGCTCGGCATGGGTTATTATGTTTGTGCTGTTTTTAGGTATGTTTATTTTATCCGGCGCCAATATACTTGTTGACTTGGGAGAAACAAAAAAGACTGTTAAAAAATAATATATTTATTGATTTATTAAAGACATCGGCTGAAAAAAACCGGTGTCTTTTTTATATGTGTTGACAAAATAAAATAAATTGATATATAATCAAAACAGGAGGGAGAAAAATGGAAAAAGATAAAGAACTTCAAAGCAACGAAGAAAAATTAAATATGAATGATATGCTTTTCGGAAATAATCTTGATACTTTTTCAAAAAACGATACAATGAACAGAGAGTATCTTTATCAGTTATATGATGAAGATATGGATTTCTTAAATAAAGAAATTCGGATGACGAGAACGCAGTATATTGCGGAATATACGCAAATCGAAGAAAAATGCAATCGGGAAATCGCTCAGGCAAAAAAAGATTTAATTGTTCCGTTTGTAATATTTGTTGTTGTTTTGCTGTTTGCTTTCCCTTTTTATGCATTGAGTATTTATTACAATTATCACACCGGTTCCGGACCGATAATTGCGGGTGTGTTTATAATCTTTTTCAGATGGATTGTAATATTGAATTTTATTCATCCGATATTTTTTCTCTTAACTTGTCGAAAGAAAATCAAAACACATAAAAGACACAGAGATCATGCTTTGGAAAGTTTAGAAAGGCTAAAAAACGATTGTATGGCAGCCGGGGTTTACGATGCCGGACGCTGATATTAAGACAATAAAAAGACACCTATCTTTATCGGATAGGTGTCTTTTGTTTTGCAGTAAATTATCTTGCCAAGTCTCCGACTGCAAGCATAAATCCGCCGAACTGTCCGCCGAATTCGGGAGCACCGTCCATAATGATATGTCCCTGCTTAACTGCAGTAAGCATATCGTCGGTTCCGAGAAGTGTTCCGAGTGCCGAATCAAGCGAGTCAAAACGAAGCGTAAAGAACGGCATAGCCCGTTTATATTCGCCTCTGCCTGCTCTTGATTTTCCGGCCTTAATACGAATGAAAGCCGAAACTTCGGGGCAGTCGTTAACAGCAAGAGCATATACACGGTCGGGTGATTTTTTTGTCCAAGCGTTAATTTCTTCGTGTCCCATTTTGTTAAGCTGACTGATACCGCTTGACAAAAGATAGAACATACATTTAACCATCAACAACTTATCCTCTTCTTTTTCGGGAGGTGTTGTTGCCGAAAGTACGCTTGACATTTTGAGCAAAGTCATAAGGAACGCTTTGAAAGCGCCGAAATGTTTTGCGATTCCCTTCATTTTCGGAAGGGTGGACGGAGCAATTTTGCCTTTGAAGAAAGCGTTCATTGCTTCGATTGATTTGAACTCAAGTTCAACATGAGGATTCGGCTCGACTTTATTGAGATGAACAAGCCAATCTTCCGATCCGTTTATTACATAATGCATTCCGATTTTTCCGCCTTCGGCATCGGGATCAAGCGCACTTACCTGAATAATTGCGTGAACCTTTTCATACTGCTTTTTAAGAGACGGAACATCTTGAGCGAGAACCTTTATAAGAGGTAATGCCGCATTGAAAAATATTTTGTTAGCATAAAGATCTTCTTGTGTATGCATTTTATCAACTCACTTTCCGATATATAATCAATCTTTAATGTATTTATTATACATCGTCGTCCCAGTTGTCATCTTCTTCGAAATCGGCTTTCATAACTTCACGCACTGCTGCGATTATTCCGTTAGCGTCAATTCCGACTTCAGCCATAATATCTTCATGAAGACCGATAGGAGCAAACTGATCCTGATGACCGAGTCTCTTGAATGCACAGCCTTTTCCCGCTTCTGCCATAACTTCGGCAACAGCCGAACCGAGACCGCCGATAACCGAATGGTCTTCAACTGTTATAATTCTTCTTGTATCCATAACCGCTTTGATGATAGCTTCTTTATCAATCGGTTTAATGGTATGCATATTGAGAACACGAACTTTAAGTCCGTCTGCGTTTTCAAGGAATTCGGCAGCTTGCTTAGCTTGGAAAACACAGGAACCGCAAGCGATAACGGTTATGTCGGTTCCTTCGTGGATTTCAACTGCTTTGCCTACTTTGAAACCGTAATCCATATTTTCGTAAAGAACACGGTCAAAGCCACGGTTGATACGGATATAATAAGGTCCGTAGTTTTCGTATGCGGCATTAACCGCATTTGCGGTTTCAAGTCCGTCAGCCGGAACGATAACCGTAAGGTTAGGCATTGCACGGGTAATTGCAAGGTCGGTTATAGCATGGTGTGTTGAACCTGCCTGACCGAAAGAGGTACCGGCATGAGTTGCGATAATTTTAGCATTGACATTCTGATAGCAGATGTCTGTATGAAGCTGGTCGCAAGCACGCATTGATGTGAAAACAGAGAAGCCCGAGATGAAGGGAATCATACCGGCTCTTGCCATTCCGGCACCTACTCCGAACATATCCTGCTCGGCAATACCGACATTGATTACTCTTTCGGGGCAAGTTTTAAGAACATCGCCCAATTTTGTTGATTTCGCAAGGTCGGCTGTGATAGCACAAACCTTCGGGTCTTTTTGCATAATATCCGAAATCGCTTTTCCGTAAATTTCAGCGGTAGCAACTTCAGTCTGGTCAATTGCATTATATACAAATCCGCCTGCCATAATTATTTGCCCTCCTTCTCTGCTCTTGCAACTCTCTGAGCATAATCTTCATCGAGTTCTTTTGAGTATTTTTCAAATGTAGGTTCATCCAAAGCCATATAATGACAGTGGTAATCACCTTCAACAGATTTAATTCCTGCGCCTTTTTTGGTGTCCATAAGAATACAGGTAGGAGCGCATTTTTCTTTGCTTCTTGCGATTGCCTGATCTATTGCATCGCAAAGTTCACCTATGTTGTTACCGTCAACACAGATTGTGTTGAATCCGAAAGCGGTCATTTTGTCAGCCAAAGGCTCAAGTTTCATAACTTCTTCGGTCGGTCCGTCGATCATGCAGTGGTTACGGTCGATAAATACGATACAGTTAGAAAGCTGATAGTGGTTTATTGTCATAAAACCTTCCCAGTTTGAACCTTCACCGAGTTCGCCGTCGCCTGTAACTACATAAGTAAGGTAATCTTTGTTCTGAAGTCTTGCTGCAAGAGCGGTTCCGGCAGCGATTGAAACGCCGTGGCCGAGAGAACCTGTGGATGCATCTACACCCTGCACTTTGTTAGAGTCGAGGTGGATACCCATTTTAGAGCCCGAAAGGTTGAAAGTTTTAAGCATTTCAACATCGTTAAATCCTTTGTCGCAAAGAACGGGAGCATAAGCAACACCGGCATGACCCTTACTTAAAATAAAGCGGTCTCTGTCCTCCCATTTCGGATCCTCAACTTTAATGTTAAGATATTTGTGATAAAGAACGGTTAAGAGATCCATTACACTCATTCCGCCGCCGACATGAGCGCTTCCGGCCCATATAGTTGTTTGCAAGCAAAGTTTACGCAAGTCGTAAGCCTTTTTTTCAAGTGCTAACCATTCCTGCTTGGGTAAATTAGCCATAGAATTTTCCTCCTATTTATTTTACGGGCGGGATGCCCGCCCGTCAGTTACTTAAATCAGAAAAGTTCGGGGTGATTTTTGCGTACTTCGTTAAATGAGTCTTCCGCAATATCAATTGAAAGTTTTACATCGTCTTCCGTAAGAGAAGCGTTGATGAAATGATTGTGGTGTGAAGAGATGAAGAGACCTCTTGAAACACATTCCGCAACCCATTCCTGATGAAGCATAAGGCTGTCATCGTTTGCTATTCTCAAATAGAAGAGTGCGGGTTCGCCTGAAACGACAAGATCAAATCCGTTGTTTGCCGCAGCGGCTTTGAAACCGTCGGTAAGCTGAGTACCGAGTTTGCGGAACATTGTAGGAGTATCGAGTTTTTTCATCTTGTTAATACAAGCGATACAAGCTGCAAACGGAACGGCACTCATCCAATATGAACCTGTATATGTCATACCGGAAACAGTTGCCTTCATATGTTCACCGCCGCAAAGAGCCGACATATTATAGCCGTTGGCAAGTGCTTTACAGAAGCAGATAAGATCGGCTTTGATTCCGTAATAATGGTCGGATCCTGCAAGGTCGAGACGGAAACCGGCACGGACATCGTCGAATATAAGAACTACGCCGTGATCGTCGCACCATTTACGAACGGAAGTCCAGTATTCTTTGCTTGCAACTTCGTTGTCTTTGAAGTTGCCGTGATCATAGGGCTGAGCGATAAGGCCTGCAATATCTCCGTCGTATTTTTCCCAAACTTCGTCAAGAGCTTTAAGGTCAAACCACGGAACAACAACATTGTTTGCGACCTCTTCGGGAAGGATACCGGGATAGTCGATTTTCTGAGCCCACTGGAAATCACCGTGATAAAAGCCCTTAAGGAAGATGATTTTTTTCTTGTGAGTGTGTGCACGGGCACTCATAACGGCAAGGGTTGTTGTATCCGAACCGTTTTTGCAGAAGAACGCCCAATCGGCAGAAGCAACTGTGTCAACAAGAGTTTCGGCACATTCAACCATTACACTTGACGGTGCGGTTGTGCAGTTGCCTTTTTCAAGCTGTGCTTTTGCTGCGGCATCAACGTCGGGATCATTGTAGCCGAGAACATTGGGACCGTATGCACACATATAGTCGATATATTTGTTGCCGTCAACATCCCAAAAATAAGAGCCTTGAGCTTTTTTGGAATAGAAGGGCCAGTTGTTTATCGGAATCCAAAGGCCCTCTGAAGGACCGAGATGACCGTATATACCTGCCGGAATTACTTTGAGCGCTCTGTCAAAATATTCACGGCCTTTTTCGTGAGTGTATTTAGGAAATTTGCTCATTATTGTTTCTCCTCCTTATGCTAAATACAAAGCAACTCTGTCGAGAAGTCTGTTCATATTGTCAACCATTGAAACCATACCTTTAATCTCGACAGTTCCTCTTCCGAGTTCTTCAAGAGCGTTTACTTTACCATTGAAGAGAGCGTTTGCGAGGTCGTAATCGGAAAATGTCATAATCGCTCTGGGATTAGCGGGAGCTTTCTTGATTGCGACAAGTCGGTGATCTTTAACACGGATTGTACCCATAGGACCGTTTTTAATTCCGATTAAGATATCGCCGTCGAGCATATATGAGGCGGAAGCCTGACCGATAGCATCCTGATTGGCAATCTGAGCCATTGCAACACAGATTGTATAGAATGTCAACTGAGTCGAAAGTATAAATGACTCTCTGTCTTTCAAAAGTTCCTCTGTCGGACGCATAAGTTCGGTGAGTCTGTCAGTAAGAGCGACAAAGGTATTCAAAAGGAAATTTATTTTTGTAAATCCTTTTACGGGAATAGGTGTAACTGTTCCGTCGATCATTCCGTTAAATTTTTCGCATGACGAAAACGGGATTTTTATATCACAATCCTTTAATCCGTCTTCCATACGGCAACCGTTTTTTGAAAATGTGATAGTTGCGCTTGGCCCGTTTGTTACAACAAATCCGATCGAAACGGGTTTTTTCATTCCTGCAAGAAGCTCTTTTGCTTTACTGTCGAGTTCGCAGAGATTTTCAAGAGTGCCGAGCACCGCATACATATTTATGTACGCCATTGTTTTTGAGTCGGTCAAAATAACTCCTCCTAAAGTTTTATTGGTATTCAATTGAATATACCTTTATATAATAATATCAAAACAGGCAGTTAAAGTCAATAAAATCCGAGCCCTAAACAACATATTTTGTGAAATTGTTAACGAACGGTAAATTGTGGAGTGAAATCGACAAAAAGATTGGTATTTACTGTGATAATATGTTACAATTGAAGCGGTGATGAAAATGCAAAAAACGGCAATAGTAACGGGAGCGTCCCGTGGAATAGGACGGCAAACGGCAAAAAAACTCGTTGAAGACGGCTTTTTTGTCGCTGCGATATATTCTTCAAACGAGGCAGCGGCTCGGGAACTTGAAAAAGAGTGTTTTCCGAATGTGAAAGCATATAAATGCGATGTTTCGGACTGCGAACAGGTTAAAAAGACAGTGAACGAGGTTTTGTCGGACAGAGGCGAAATAGAAGTGCTTGTAAACAACGCCGGAATAGCTCAGCAGAAACTTTTTACCGATATTACCGATGAGGATTGGAACAGGATGATTTCGGTTAATCTTTCCGGTCCGTTTTATTTCGCACGCAGTGTTTTGCCTGCGATGATTTCGAAAAAATCCGGAAAGATAATAAACATTGCTTCGATGTGGGGTGAGACGGGCGGTTCGTGTGAAGTTCATTATTCCGCATCGAAAGCAGGGCTTATCGGGATGACGAAAGCGCTTGCGAAGGAAGTCGGTTTATCAGGAATTTGCGTAAATGCGGTTTCACCCGGAGTTGTTTTAACGGATATGATGAATGCTTTTTCGCAGGAAGATATTGATGCGTTGAAAGATGAGATACCTCTTGCGAAAATCGGTACGGCAAACGACATTGCCGAAGCGGTGTCGTTCTTAGCAAGTGAAAAATCCGCCTATATTACCGGACAGGTTATTTCCGTTAACGGCGGAATGGTGATATGATATTTCGCTTCTTGCAAAAAGAAGTGAAATGCTATATACTTGATTTTATTATAAAAAAGGAGTTTGATTATGGATCCTATCAATGTAGATTTTACACACGGCAAGGGTGATAACTCGAATAAAAACACGCCTGTAAGCGATGTTTACATCCCGCCGAAAAATGCGAAAAAGAAAATAGTGATAAATATAATTCTCACGGTTATTTTTGCTGCGGTTGCATATTATCTTATGATTCCCGCACTTAATTTTAAGGCGATTGAATTTTATATGTATATCGCATTTGTTTGCTTGATTTATCTCGGACTTACCGTTTTTACAAGCAAACTTGCACTTCATCCCGAATATACCCCCTATGTGAAGAAACGCTCCGTTGTTCCCGGAATCGTTATCGGCGTTTTGGCACTTGTTTGTATCGGCGGTTATATTTCGGGAGCACAGATTTTCAGAGCAAGTGCTTATTCGAGTTTGCTTAATGTCGAAGAAGGCGATTTTACGGAAGATGTTGCGGAAATTGACTTTTCGTCGGTTCCTACGCTTGATTCGACATCCGCAAACAATCTGGCGGTTAGAACTCTCGGTGATCTTTCCGATATGGTTTCGCAGTTTGTGGTTTCGAACTATTCAACGCAGATAAATTATAAAGGAACACCTGTGCGTGTTACTTCGCTTGATTACGGCGATATTTTCAAATGGCTTAAAAATACAAAGGAAGGGCTTCCGGCTTATATTATTGTCGATATGACAACGCAGAAAAGCGAAATAGTCCGTCTTGAAAACGGAATGAAATATTCTCCGGCTGAGCATTTCAACAGATACCTTTTAAGACATCTCCGCTTTGAATTTCCGACCTATATGTTCGGTGATCCCAGTTTCGAAATAGACGAAAGCGGAAATCCGTATTGGATTGTTCCCATCCTTGATAAAACAGTCGGTCTTTTCGGCGGAACGGATGTTATCGGTGCGGTTGTCGTCGATGCAATCAACGGAGAGTGCCAGGTGATTTCGACAAGTTCCGACGGGGAAACAAAACTTCCCACACAAGAATTTGTAAGCGACGAAAAGTGGCAGTGGATTGACAGAGTTTATTCAGCAAGCATTCTTAATGAACAGTATAATTATTACGGAAAACTTTCAAACGGATTTATAAATTCAATTATCGGACAGGAAGGCGTTAAAGTTGCAAGTTCGGGTTATAACTATCTTGCGCTGAATGACGATGTTTATATGTATACGGGAGTTACTTCAATAAGTTCCGACCAGTCGATTATCGGTTTTGTACTTCTTAATCAGCGTACAAAAGAAACAAAGTATTATTCGATTTCCGGTGCGCTTGAAGATACGGCTCAGACTTCGGCTGAGGGTGCCGTTCAGCAGTATTCATATACTGCAACATTCCCGTTGCTTCTTAATATCAGCGGAGAACCGACATATTTTATGGCGCTCAAAGATTCAAGCGATCTCGTTAAAATGTATGCGATGGTAAATGTTAAGCAGTCAACCGTTGTCGGAATCGGCTCAACACTTACCGAATGTACCGAGAACTATGCTCAGACGCTTGAAAAAGCTGGCATAAATCTTGATATTGATATTGACGAAATCGGCGGAAACGATCAGACAACCGTTCAAACGGAAACCGTAGAAATTACCGGAACCGTAACCGAAATAAGATCTGTCGTTACCGGTGGCGAAACCTATTTCTATCTTAAACTCGATATCGGAAATGCTTTTTATAAAGTCGGAGTAAAAGATGCGGAAAAGGTTGTTATATTAAATGTCGGAGACACGGTAACATTAACCGTCCCCGAAGATGCGGATGAAAGCATCATAAATGCTCTTTCAATGAAATAAGAAGAAGAAAAACAACGGTTACAGGCGAAAGTGTTGCTTTCGCCTGTTTTTATATGGGTAAATTGACTATATATTCACCGAAAAAATTGTAACCTTATCATATCTTGGGATTTTGTTTTGAAAAAACATAGATGTTGTGGGTCTAAAACTAAGCGTAGATAAAAAGTGTCTAAAGCACTTGCCGTTTAGATTAAAACTATCTAAAAGCAAAAAATAAATTTATAATTTGTTAATATAAATTATTTGACAATTTATTTTTAAGTGGTATAATTTAGGTGAATAGCAATTCACTTTAATGTGAATTCGCAAATATTTAGACGGAGGAATTACCAATGGATACAAGATTCGCTATTTCCGAATACCATGACGCAAAAGCTGTAAACCGTGAACTTGACGAACTTATCAAGAAGCCGATTTACACAATTAAACCCGATACTCTTAAAATGTATGAAGAAGAGTATTATGACAAAAAATGTGCAAAGTCAAAAGTGATGATCGAGGAAGCTAAGACAATTATTCCCGGCGGCGTTCAGCACAACCTTGCATTTAACTATCCCTTCCCCCTTGTTTTCACAAAGGCTGAAGGCGCTTATCTTTACGATATTGACGGCAACAAATATTTTGACTTCCTTCAGGCAGGCGGCCCGACAGTTCTCGGTTCAAACCCGAAGGTTGTTCGTGATCAGGTTATAGATCTTCTTAACACTTGCGGACCTTCAACAGGCCTTTTCCATGAGTTCGAGTACAAACTCGCTAAGAAGATTTCCGACTCTGTTGAAACAGTTGATATGTTCCGTATGCAAGGTTCAGGTACTGAGGCTTGTATGACAGCTGTCCGTGTTGCTCGTCTTGCAACCGGTAAAAAGAACATTCTTAAAATGGGCGGTGCTTATCACGGCTGGTCGGATCAGCTCGGTTACGGTATCCGTGTTCCCGGTTCTAAATTCACACAGGCAAGCGGTGTTCCGCTTTACCTCTTCAAGCACACTCAGGAATTCTTCCCCGGAGATCTTGAAGACCTCGAAAGAAAACTTTGGCTCAACCAGTTCAGAGGCGGTACTGCTGCCGTATTCATCGAGCCGGTCGGTCCCGAAAGCGGTACAACACCTGTTGACTATGACTTCAACAAAGGCGTTGAAAGACTTTGCCGTAAGTACGGTGCACTTCTCGTATTCGATGAGGTTGTTACAGGCTTCCGTATCGGTATGGCAGGTGCTCAGGGCTTCTTCGGTGTATCTCCTGACCTTACAATCTTCGGTAAGGTTATTGCAGGCGGTTATCCGGGTGCAGGCGGACTCGGCGGTAAGAAAGAGTACATGAAGTATCTCGGTGCAGGTCTTGACGCAACAGGCGAAAAGATTAAGAAGGCATTCACAGGCGGTACAATGACAGCTAACCCGCTTTCATGCTGCGCAGGTTACTTCACTCTTGAAGAAATTGATAAGCAGAATGCGTGTCAGAAGGCAGGTCAGATGGGCGACAGACTTACAGCAGGTCTTAAAGAACTCGTTAAGAAACACGGTCTTCCGTTTGTATGCTGGAACGAAGGTTCTATCTGCCACCTCGAGACAGTCGGCACAATGCACTATTCAATCGAATGGAACAAACCTTGGACAATTCCGGGTGTTCTCAACGCTACATCTGTTCGTAAGAAAGAGATGCAGTACATGGGCGCTGCTTATATGGCAGAGGGCCTTGTTACACTTGCAGGCTCAAGACTTTATACTTCTGCTGCTTATACACCTAAGATGATTGATCAGGCTCTTGCTTGCTTCGATAAGGTATTTGAAAATGTAGCAGTTAAGCCCGAATAATTTTATTACGGATTTTTAAGGGGCGGGCAGCCTAACCGCCCGCCCCGTATTCTCTTTATGAGGTGAAATAAATGGACATTTTAGAAGCAAAAGAACTTGTCATCAGAGCAGGTAAAGAATTGCTTGCGGCAGGTATTATCGTTCGTACCTGGGGTAACATTTCATGCCGTGTTTCCGATACACAGTTTGTTATTACTCCTTCGGGAAGAGCGTATGAAAATCTCACTCCCGATGAAATCGTGCTTGTAAATATTGAGGACTGTTCTTATGACGGCGATGTTAAACCTTCGTCGGAAAAAGGTATACATGCAGCGGCATATAAACTTCGCCCCGATGTAAACTTTGTTATTCATACTCATCAGAAGCAGGCTTCTGTTATCGGTTCGCTCGGCTTTGATATTAACAGCGTTTCCGATAAGAGTGCACAAGTTGTAGGTAACGATGTTCCGCTTGCAACTTACGGACTTCCGGGCACGGGTAAACTTCGTGAAGGCGTTATCGCCGCAATCAAGAGAACCGATTCAAAAGCGGTTCTTATGGCGCATCACGGTGCACTTTGCATGGGTGCGGATTATGATGAGGCTTCGAAAGTTGCATCCGAACTCGAAGTGATTTGTGAAGACTGCCTTCGTAAAAAGTACAATGAAGTAACAGGCAAGATTGCGGAAAATCTTGATGCAATAGCTAACTATATCGGAGAAAAATATGCCGATGCAAAGGCGGAAAAAGCTCTTAAATTCGATGTTTGTAACAGCGAAAGAGACGGAAGCGTATTTAACATTACTTCTGTTGACGGCGACGGTAAGGTTACAAGAATTGATATTAAAACCGGCGAACTTGTAGCCGGTGAAAACTATCCCAATTCAGCAGAACTTCACAGAGCGATTTACAAAAAGCGTGATGATGTAAACTTTATTATTCATAACACATCCGCAGAGGCTATGGCTCTTTCCGTTAAGGGCAAGACAATGAAACCGTTGCTTGATGACCTCGCACAGCTTTGCGGTGCAACCGTAAGACACGCAACATTCAATCCTAACAGCACTCTTAAATCGGCTAAAAAAGTCGTAAAAGCGCTTAAAGGAAGAAATGCGGTTCTTCTTGATAACAACGGTGCACTTTGCGTTGCGGGAAGCGAATATGATGCAACGGCGGTTGAGCATGTTTTCGAAAAAGGTGCTAAGACTCAGATCGGCGCCGACTTGTTCGGAACCGCTAAACCGATTAACCCGGTTGAAACTCGCCTTATGAGATTTATTTATCTTAAGAAGTATTCCAAACAGGTTAAGAAATAAAATTTATAAAAATAATGCGCTCCGGAGATGTTCGGGGCGTATTTTTTTGTTTAACACCGTTTTTTTATGAAAAAACATCAACTTTACCACAAAATATGGCTGATTTGATATTGTAAAACACTATCTGTATATGTTATAATAACTGAATAATAGAGTAATTATAATTTTTTATATCAAATAAACGGAGACGGATATGATTAAGGAAAGAGAAGATGAAAAAAAGCCTGATTTGTTAATCGGAAGAAATGCGGTTGCGGAAGCGCTGAAATCCGACAGACAGATTGACACGCTTATTTTGATGAGAAACATCAATAATCCGGCTGTATTAAGACTTGCGTCAATGGCAAAGGAAAAAGGTGCGGTAGTAAAAGAAGTCGATTCAAAAAAGTTGGACTTTATGTGCGGCGGTGCAAATCATCAGGGAGTAGCCGCTTATGTTGCCGCACACGAATATTCAAGTGTTGACGAAATCTTCGATTTTGCTCGGGAAAAAGGCGAAGATCCGTTTATTGTGATATGTGATGAAATAGAAGATCCGCACAATTTGGGCGCAATAATAAGAACCGCCGAATGTGCCGGCGTGCATGGGGTGATAATTCCCAAAAGGCGCAGCGCATCATTGAATTTTACCGTCGGAAAGACATCGGCGGGAGCGTTGGAATATATGAGAGTTGCAAGAGTTTCCAATCTTGCTTCGACAATTGATGACCTGAAAAAAAGAGGATGCTGGATTTATGCGGCGGATATGGACGGGTCCGATTATAAAAAGACCGACTTTTCGGGAGCAGTTGCTTTGGTAATCGGTTCCGAAGGAAAGGGCGTCGGCAAACTTATCCGTCAAAAGTGCGATGCGATTGTATCGCTTCAGATGAAAGGTAAGATAAATTCTCTTAATGCTTCCGTTGCGGCGGGAATTTTGATGTATGAAATATCTTACGGTAGATAATCTATTCGATTTGGGGTGTGAAGAATGGCAAAGAACAATCTTTTTAACGATATGTCAATAGAGTCGATATTAAGCGATGTTAAGCGTATGACAGGAGAGGAGACTAAGCCCGAAAAAATTTGGTCTCTTGATGAAATTGACGCTTTGCTTTCGGACGAAGTCCCGCAGAAAAATTCGGAAAGTATCTTAAGTAAAGACTTAACCGAGCCTGAAACACGGCAAGAAGAACCGATAATGCAATCGGAGCACGAATTGATTGAGACGCTTAGCGCTCAAAATACGGAGTCGGGACTCGGTCTTAAAGAGTTTGCGATGAAAAATGCGCTTGTGCAAAACGAAGATGAGCAAGAAACGGCGCCGGAAGAAAGCGCTGCGGATGAAGATGAAATCGAGCCTTTGATAGAAACCGTTTGCGAAAGTGAAGAGGAAACGGTTAAAGCCGAACTCCCCGAAGAAAATGAAGTCGAAGGACAGATAAGCATAGAAAAGACCCGAGTTTTCAACGAAGTTGAAGCGAGGGCGGTCAGAGATGAAAAAATCAGTCATCATATCGGAACCGCCAAAATAATAACTTCGGCATATTCTTCGGGTAAAATGGAATCGGATCCTTACCGTGAGCGTTTTTTGAACAAGCCTAAACTTGATATAGAAAAAACGCAGGACCATAGAGAAATGCTTAAGGATTTGCCTGCGAAGACGATAGAAAAGCACGGCGTAGTTATTAAAAAGCCGTCTCATGAAAAAACTTCTGCGGACGGGCTTTCTCCGATTCCGATTCTTGTTGATGCGGCAGACGAATATGATGCACAGCTTAAACTTGAAAAAGAGTTGCAGTCCGGAGTTCTTAAAAGCAATTCGTTTGAAGAAGACGAAAATCAAATTATGCTTGACGGTTTTGACGACAGAGAGGAAGCGGTAATTGTCAGCGAAGCGGAAGAGGAAGAAAAACTCAGAAAAATCAGAAAAGATAAAGCGAGTAAATTCAGACTTTTCCCGAACATAGAGGTCGACAGTTCCGATGTATACGGCGAAGAGCCGAACACCGCATTTGAAGATGCGGATGAAAAAACGAAAGCGGTAAATATTCCCGACGATATACAGGAAGAAGGCCCTGTTTCGAAAGAGGAAATTCCCGACAATCCGAAAAAGAAAAAAAGAAAAGCCGAAAAGGTTAATATTGCAAGAGAGTTTTTCGGCCCTAAAGATGCAAAAGCCGTATATGAAATTCTTGTCGGAGAACGCTCAAGCGCCAAAAGAAAAATAATCGTAAGTGCTTTAGCTGTTTTGATTTTACTTTTTGCTTCGGTGATGGCTTCATCGTTAGGAAACTTTTCGATGTTTTCCGAAAGTCCGTTGATATATTCGGCAGTAAATCTTATTGTGCTTTTATGCGTGGGTGCGTTAAATTACAAGGCGGTAATCAATGCTTTTGACCAAATCACCGAAAAGAAAATCACAAGCGATACGGCGGTTACGGTTTGCCTGATTGTCGGAATTATACAGTGTACGGTCTCTTTATTTTTCGGAGAACTCGTACTCAGCGGAACACATATTTATGCGGCGGCAAGTGTATTCCCTGTTTTAATGATAAATACGGGAGAATATATCAAAGCGAAAAACGATGTGAGAAACTTTTCACTTGTCAACAGGGAACAGAACAGTTCTTACGCCGTTCGAAAAATCGAAGATGACGGGATTGCGTTTGAAGTCGGAAGAGGTCTTATGATAAAAGATCCGGATATAAGATACAATGCTAAAGTCAATTTCCCGTATAAGTTTGTTGAGATGACAAAAATATTCGATCCGACGGCCGATACATTCAAATTGATGCTTCCCGTCGTTTTACTTGCAAGCGTAATTGTCGGTATTGTTTCTGCGATAGTAAACGGAAATTTATTTATCGGAGTAACTTCTTTTACAGGCACATTTGTTATGGCTGTTCCGTCGGCAAGCGTTATTGCGTGTTATTATGCGCTTAAAAATACAAACAAAAAACTTAATGCCGAAAACGGTATGATTTCGGGATATGAGGCGGTTGAAAATGCGCTTGAATCGAATGCGGTGATTGTTGATGCCAAAGACTTGTTTTCAAACGGGGCCGCATATATTTACGGAATAAAACTTTTCAACTCGATGAGAATTGACGAAGCGATTTTATATACCGCTGCGGTTGTTATTCAATCCGAAGGTGCTTTGAGTGATGAATTTGATTCGATTATCCTTTCGAAGCGGGAAATGCTGCCGCAGGTTGAGTCTCTTGCATACGAAGAACGCTTAGGCTGTTCCGGATGGATATATAATTACAGGGTTCTCGTAGGTAACCGTGATTTGTTGGCAAAGCACAATGTCGAAGTTCAGTCGAAGGAAGAAGAAAGTATCTTTACCCGTTCGGGAAAACAGGTGCTCTATCTTGCGGTTGAGGGAAAAATTGCGGCGATGTTTGTTGTCGGTTATTCCGCTAACAGTGAAACGGCTCAGTATATGAGAGAAATTGAAAAAGCCGGAATCAGTATTCTTGTGAGAACTACCGATGCCAACATAACCGAAGAACTTGTCGAGCAGTATTTCGGGCTGCCGAGAAATTTTATTAAAGTTATAAGTCCCGTTGCATCGCTGATGTTCAATGAAATGAGTAAAACTCAGGCGATAAACGAACCGTGCAGAATTTTGCATAACGGAACACTTAATTCGTTTTTATACGCTTTTGCTTCGGCGCTTAATTTAAGCGAACGGAAAAAGTTGATAAATATCTTACAGGGTATTTGCGTGGGAATAGGCATAGTTATTATGGCTATGTTCTCGTTCCTTTCAGGTATTTCTCAAGCGGGAAATTTGCAAATAATTCTTTTTGAAGGAATTTGGGCTGTGATAATGGCTTTGGTTCCGCAGATTAAAAAAATAAAAAGGGGTAAGTGAAGATGGATTGGTTAATAAGCACAGCACAGTTTCTTTGGGGAATTGCTGTAGTAAAAGAAACGCTTATTTGTCTTTTCAAATTGATTTTAGCGGTAATTCTCAGCGGAATAATCGGCTTTGAACGAGAACATTCCCATAGACCTGCGGGATTCAGAACACATATTCTTGTTGCCGTCGGCTCCGCATTGATAATGATGACTTCGCTTTATATTTCAAATAATCTCCATGCGACCACGGATGTTACACGAATGAGCGCACAGGTTGTAAGCGGTATAGGTTTTCTCGGAGCGGGAACGATTTTGCGTGAAGGGTTTTCCGTAAAAGGTCTTACTACGGCGGCGAGTCTTTGGGCGGTTTCGTGTGTCGGAATTGCCGTAGGCAGCGGCTTTTACGCAGGTGCGATTGTTGCGACAATTGTGATTTATTTTACACTTAACAGCCTTAAAAAAGTTGTTGTTAAAGGAAATGCGGGTAAGGTGATTTATGTCGAAGTTAAACATCTTGCTCAAAAAGTTCCCGAAATTTCAAAACTTGTTAAGCGTGCCGGAGCGACAATTCATTCAATGGAAATTCTTGATGAAAGTAATCTTAACCGTGCGAAGAAAAAAGAGTCGTCAACAATTAAGATGATTATTTTCCCGAAAAGCGAAGATTCGTTAAATCTTATTGTTTCCACATTGCGTGAAGACGAAAACATAATTGATGTTTATGTAGATTAAAAAGGTTTACAAACAATAAAAAATCCGCCCTCTTATGAGGACGGATTTTTTTGGTGGACCTGATCGGATTCGAACCGACGACCCCCACAATGCGAATGTGGTGCGCTCCCAACTGCGCTACAGGCCCGTGTGAAATTGTGTATATTATTATAATATTAAGATTTCGGTTTGTCAATTGCTTGCTTGACATTCTTTGCCTAATATTATAAACTTAATTGTTAATATTTTTACGGTAAGGAATGATACTATGCTTAAAAACACTGAAAAATCGCTTGACAAACTTGTTTCGTTAAGTAAAACAAGAGGATTTGTTTTTCCCGGAAGCGAAATTTACGGCGGGCTTGCAAACACTTGGGATTACGGCCCTCTCGGTGTTGAAGTTAAGGAAAATATAAAAAAGGCTTGGAGAAAGAAATTTATTCAGGAAAACAAATATAATGTCGGTCTTGACTGTGCGATTCTTATGAATCCGCAGACTTGGGTCGCATCGGGACATCTCGGAGGATTTTCCGATCCGCTTATGGATTGCTGTGAGTGTAAAACAAGGCACAGAGCGGATAATCTTATTGAAGATTTTGACGGTACTAATGTTGCCGGTTGGACAAATGAACAGATGAGTGCTTATATTGAAGAAAAGAACATTCCCTGTCCCAACTGCGGAAAACACAATTTTACCGACATCCGTCAGTTTAACCTTATGTTTAAGACTTTCCAGGGTGTTACGGAAGATTCGACTTCCGAGATTTATCTCAGACCGGAAACCGCTCAGGGTATTTTCGTTAACTTCCAAAATGTTCAGAGAACAACAAGAAGAAAAGTACCCTTCGGTATTGCTCAGGTAGGAAAATCGTTCAGAAACGAGATAACTCCCGGTAAATTTATTTTCCGTGTCCGTGAATTTGAACAGATGGAGCTTGAATTCTTCTGC
>CAZGPE010000024.1:0-22864 GCA_964527585.1 uncultured Eubacteriales bacterium | reverse complement strand
CGAAAAACCAAAAGGACAAGGCCTTCGGTGTCAATGTTATATGTGAAGGCGACCCGTTGGAGATATTCACGGCGACGGATGGGGAAGTTATATTCAAAAAATATTCGCCGATAGGCGAGTTTTCGGAGTTTGCGGCACAGTATACCGAAGTTTTAAGCAGGGCGACGGGAACGACTGTTTTTGTATGCGACAAAGACCGTATTGTGTCGGTATCGGGCAGTATGAAAAAAGAACTTGCCGATAACCGAATTTCCGCAGAACTCGAAAAGCTTATGCAAGACAGGGGAGGATTTATCGCAGACAGTAAAACGCAACTGATGAAGCCGATAATGAACAGCGAAAAAGGAGCATCGCTTGCGTTTACGATAATCGGTTCGGGTGATGTTTCCGGAGCGGTTGTTATGATGTATAACGAAGCAAAGCCTTTACCTGACGATGCCGAGATAAAGTTAATGCAAGTTGCGGCATCGTTTTTGGGCAAGCAAACAGAAGACTGATTAAACAAAAAAGCGGCTGAATTCAGCCGCTTTAATTTTGTGTTGTTCAGTTTTTCCAAGGGTTGCTCGGATCGGGATCGGTCGGATCCCAGCCTTTTCTCGAATCCGTTGTATCAATTCTTACGGGAGTGGGTTTTTCAAGAGGTTCCGGATCTGTGCTGTCATAGATTGTAACTGTTGTACCTTTTGGGCAGTTATCGTAAATCCATTTTGAGTCTTCAACCGAGAGCCTGATGCAGCCGAGAGAAGCGGCTTGACCGAGTTTGTTGAATTCATCGTATTCAAGATCGGATTTGCTTTGTGTGAAATAGGGAACCGAGTGGAAAAGATAATGACCGGTAATTCTCGTAGCGTATTGACCGTAAACATTTCCCGAAAGCAATCGCCAAGTGTATTTGTCGGTTGTGGAATAAGTTCCGGTCGGAGTCGCATCGTTAAGACCGACTGAGCAAACCATTGCTTTGTAGGGAACGGTATATCCGCCGTATTCGTCTTTGGTGTAAATGATTACAATATTCTGAGTTCGGTTGACTTTTATATAATATGGACTTTCGGATTCGTTTTGAGTGCCTCTAAGGTATTTTTCCGAACAGTATCCTGTTTGTCCGTTGAAGTCGATTCTGAACCATCCGTTAGAAGTTTTGCCTGTAACTTTAATCGGAGTATCCTGCCCGATTTGACCGAGAATTTGACCGTCGGTTGAGGGTGTGCTTCTTACATTAAGAGTAACGGTTGTCGAATACATTGTTGCCGAATAATCGCTTACCGTTGTGTCTGCTACGGTTTGGGTGGTTTCCGGTGTCGGTTCGGAAGTTAACTGCGAAGTTGAAACTTCGGTTTGAGCAATTGTCGATTCGGGTTCGTCAACAGGCTTGTCCGACTTGAAATGGCTGATTAAAGCGACCGTACCCGCAATAATTATTAAAGCGAGAATGCAGGAAACGATGATTATCAGGTTCCTTTTTTCTTTTGTTGCTGCGGCTTTTTTCGCACGGGAAATGTGCCGTGATTTATTACTGTTGGGGTTATACCTGTCCATAAATTTCTCCTTTTAATTCGTTATAGATAGTATAAATTTTAAGCGGATATTTGTCAATGAATAAAGGGACGAATTGCCGAAAAATATTGAAAGAAATCGAAGATTGATATATACTGTACGAAAGAGGTGAGAATATTGACTGCCAAACAGTACGAAAAAATATCCGCAGTGTTTATTAAGAACGAAAAGAGAATATACTTTTTTAATCTTCTTAATAAATTGCTTACCGCTTCGGTATATATCGCTTATCCGATGTTGCTTTTGTATGTGTTTTTGTTTTGCCGTGATAAGTTTTTGAAAAGTGTTTTGGTTCCTGCGGTAATGCTTGTTTTCGTCAGCGTATTGCGTAAGATAATCAACAGACCGAGACCTTATGAAAAGATGAAAATAAATCCTATAATAAAAAAAGACAAATCGGGCGAGTCAATGCCGAGCAGACATATTTTTTCCGCTTTTATGATAGCAATGACCTTTCTTTATATCAGTCCGATATTCAGCATACCGCTTTTTGTAATCGCAGTTGTTTTGGCAGCGGTACGGGTTATCGGCGGAGTTCATTACATATCGGATGTATTTGTTGCGGCGGCTATCGGACTTGCAGCCGGAACGCTTGCATATTTTGTATTTTAAGATATTATCGGAAATTATAAGCGCCGTCATACAGAAAACTGTATGGCGGCGCTTGTTAAAAGGAAATAGGGGGGAGCGAATTTAAGCATCGAGAGTTTCTGCGAGAGAATTTTTTTCGCTTTGAGAAACCCATTCTCTGATTTGAGAAGGATTTTCGAAAATATCGTCGAGTCTCTCAATGAACGGAACAACATCTCCGAAGTCGATTGCTCTGTGGTCGAAAGCGATACAAATCGGAAGAACCTGTCTTGCCGCAACTTCTTTTTTGCCGAAAGAATCGGTAACCACAACGGGTTTATCCTGAACGGCACCGACAGCAAATGCCGTTACCTGCGGAGGAATAATTTCGAGAAGGCACATTGAACCTTTCTGCTGACGGTATGTCGAACCGATGTTTGAAACGGTAGTTGTTCCCTGTTCGATGTCATGTTTGGTGAGTCTGTCTTCAACGGGAATTTTGTTATATTCTTTTTTTGCTTTTCCCGAAAGAGTTTTGACTTTATGCTTACCGGTTTTCGAACCGATAAGTCTGTAAATTGCCTGTTTAATTTTACCTTTTTTAAGTGATGTAAGAGTGTTGTCAAGTGAGACATCGAACATAACTTCGTTCAAATCCGAGTTTTCCGCACGGCGATATACATCTTTAATTTTCTGTGTCATTTCATCGAGATTTTTGTTTTCGAAATTATGGAGATTTACTGTCATCATTTCTCCGTTGGGAAGAATCATCGGCATTGAAATATTTATGTCTTCGAAAGTGTTAAGTTCGCCTCTTACGAGTTTGCGATTAAAGTCGATATGTGAATTGAGTATCGGCGCCGCTTTGAGACCTTCTGTTATAACTTTAAGCATAAGAGTGTTTACGGTTATTTTGTTTTGTTCGTCTCTTGAAAGATTAAGTCTTTTGTATTCACGCATAAATTCCGTAACATCGGGTTCGTAATTATATGTTACATGGGGGATTGTTTCCCAGCTTTCAGCGGTCATATTTGAAACGATTTTTCTCTGTATTCCGAAATGGATTGTATTTGTTTTTTTCATAGTGTTTTTCTCCTTTTAACTTTACGAAATGTAGGTTTACTGTTTTTTTATTGAGTGTTCATTCGAGACTTAACTCCCGTTGTCTCGGTACGCTCATATCATACGCAAAAATGTGCGGTTGCGCTACCAACTTCGGTTTGCAAAAGCGTTTTTTCGGGGAAACTTCAGGTTGCGAAACTGCGCAACCACGCATTATCAAGGGTTTCGGGCGTTTGTGGAAGTTGCGTTAAATCAGCCTTGAAAAAAGAATAACAATATATTAAAATAGGAAAAGAGAAAAAATTCAGAGGTGCGTAATGGAAATTAAAGAAAAAATCGAACTCGGAAAAACAAGTCTCGGAATCGAATTCGGTTCAACGAGAATAAAAGCCGTGCTTACCGATTGCGATGCCAATCCGATTGCTTCGGGAAGTCATAACTGGGAAAACAGGTTTGAAAACGGCGTGTGGACATATACTCTTGAAGATATACATTCGGGACTTCACAGTTGTTATAATGACTTAAAAAAAGAAGTGCTTGAAAAATACGGCGTCAAACTGACGACGGTCGGCTCAATAGGAATCTCCGCAATGATGCACGGCTATATGCCTTTTGACAGCGAAGGTAATCTTCTTGTTCCGTTCAGAACTTGGCGAAATACAATGACCGCTCGGGCGAGTGCGGAACTGACCGAACTGTTTTCATTTAATATTCCGCAAAGATGGTCGGTATCTCATTTGAGACAGGCTATGCTTAACAAAGAAGAACATTTGAATAAACTCTCCCGTCTTATGACATTGGCGGTATATATCCATTCGAAACTTACCGGGGAATTCGTTGCCGGAATCGGTGAAGCAAGCGGTATGTTTCCGATTGACTGCGAAACAAAAGATTACCGTGAAGATATGATCGAAAAATTTGATGCTCTTATAAAAGCGGACGGATACGGTTTTTGTGTGCGTTCGGTTTTGCCGAAAGTTCTCGTTGCCGGTGAGCGTGCGGGGACATTGACAAAAGAGGGTGCGCTTTTTCTTGACGAAAGCGGAGACCTTCAGGCAGGAATTCCTTTATGCGCTCCCGAGGGCGATGCGGGAACCGGTATGACCGCAACAAACGCAGTAAGAGAGAAAACGGGAAATGTATCTGCCGGAACAAGTATCTTTTCGATGATTGTTCTTGAAAAAGAATTGAAAGGCGTATATGAAGAAATTGATATTGTAACGACTCCGAGCGGAAATCCAGTTGCGATGGTTCACTGCAACAACTGTACGGGCGATATTGATGCGTGGGTTAATCTGTTCGGTGAGTTTGCCGAACTCTCCGGACATCCGATTGAAAAATCCGCACTTTACGATATGCTTTATTTCGCATCCGACAAAGCCGACAGAGACTGCGGCGGTATTGTGTCGTATAATTGCCTTTCGGGTGAACCCGTGCTCAATCTTGATTCGGGAAGACCTCTTATGATGAGATTCCCCGATTCGAAACTGACGCTTTCGAATTTTATGCTCTGTCAACTTTATTCGGCCTTTGCCGCACTGAAAAACGGAAACGATATTCTCATTAAAAAAGAAGGTGTGAGTGTTGATAAGATTTCGGCTCACGGTGGAATTTATAAAACCGAGGGCGTAGCGCAGAGAATTACGGCTGCGGCTCTCAACACCGATGTTACCGTTATGAAAACTGCGGGTGAGGGCGGACCGTGGGGTATGGCTGTGCTTGCGCTTTATATGAACAGTAAAGACGAAAACGAGTCTCTCGAAGATTATCTCGAACGCAAAGTTTTTGCCGATGCTCAAAGTTCGACGGTTTCCCCGAACGAAAACGATGTTAAAGGCTTTGAAAAGTTTATGCTTAATTACAACAGAGGCCTTGCCGCAGAGAAATCGGCGGCGGAGAATTATATCCGATAATTTTATCGGCAAAATGACGAAAACAGCCGCACTTTTTTGTGCGGTTTTTTTTCTTTGCTTTTATTGACATGATCTTATGGGCAATAGTAAAATATAATTGATTAACACAGTTAAATAATTGCTCGGGGAGAAGTGAATATGCTGACTTTTCAAAAAAGGGAAAACGGATATGAAATTGTCCGTAACGGCAAAGTGCTCTTTGCGTTCAATGAAGGCGACAGACCTATATGTATGGGTTACGGAAAAAACGAATATTCGATGAGCCACGGGTCTTTTAAGATTAAAGAAACTGCATCACGGCCCGTTCCGTTGAAAATTTCGGATTTCGAATGTAGCGAAAAAACGCTTTCGTTCACTCTCGGCGGCGGTAGGGCAAACCTTGAAATTGTCAGAGATGACTTTTTGTATGTTCATATTGAAAATGCGGAAAATTATAACAGACTTTACCTTAAACTTCCCAGCGGTGCCGATGAGCATTTTTACGGCACGGGAGAGATTTTCTCGGAGTTTGACCTTAAAGGAAAAAAGGTTAACTGTTGGGTTGCGGAGCATATAAACGCAAAGCAGGTTGCGAAGAAACTCGTTAAGCAGGTTTTCGGCATCAGAGATACACGCAGAAAACAGAAATTTTCCGAATACGAAACCTATTATGCACAGCCGACATATCTGTCTTCTGAAAAGTATTATTTCCATACTTTCGCTACGGCAAGATGTGAATTTGATTTCACCGAAAAGGAAACACTCTTTATAACCGTTGATGAAATTGCCGATTTTTGCTTCGGATTCGCAGACACTTTCGAAGAGTTGATGACAGATCTTTCTTTAACTCTCGGACGCCAACCGGAATTGCCCGATTGGGTGTATGACGGCGAAATTCTCGGTGTTCAGGGCGGAACCGATGTTATGATGAAAAAAGTCGAAACGGCACTTAATCATAATATGGCGGTCAACGGTGTTTGGATACAGGATTGGGAAGGCAGACGGGTTACCGCTGTCGGAAAACAGCTTTATTGGAATTGGGAACACGACAGCGAACTTTATCCCGAACTTCCGGAAAAAATAAAAGACCTCAATTCACGGGGAATAAAAGTCCTTGGTTACTGCAACACATTTTTGGCGGTGGAGAAACCGTTATATAAATATGCCGCTGAAAAAGGTTACTGTGTAAAGAATAAAAGCGGAGAAGATTATCTTGTTACGATAACGACTTTTCCTGCGGCAATTGTCGATTTGACAAATCCCGAAGCGTGCGAATGGCTCAAATCGGTTATAAAGAAAAATCTGATTGATTTCGGATTTTCGGGTTGGATGGCGGATTTCGGAGAGTATCTTCCGACTGATGCCGTGCTTTACAGCGGAGAAGATCCCGAACTTGTGCATAATACTTGGCCGGGACGCTGGGCAAAACTTAACCGTGAAGCAGTTGAAGAAGCCGGAAAACTCGGTGAAATTATGTTCTTTACACGGGCAGGCTCAAGCGAAACGCCGAAATATTCCACAATGATGTGGAACGGCGACAATCATGTTGATTTTTCGATTGATTTCGGTTTGCCGTCGGTTATCCCGGCAATGCTTTCGCTTACCTGTATCGGATACGGACTTTCTCATTCGGACATCGGCGGTTATACGACATTTTTCAATCTCAAACGAAGCGAAGAACTGTTTATGCGTTGGTGTGAAATGAACGCTTTTTCACCTTTGCTGCGTGGACACGAAGGACTCAACCCCGATCTTAATGCGCAGTTTGACGCAAGCGAAGAGGTTCTTGTTCACGGTTCGAAATTCAGCCGAATTCATAAGGCACTTAAACCTTATATCAAAAATGCGGTTAAATATAATGCCGAAAACGGTGTCGGCGCCGTAAGACCGCTGTTTTTCTATTATAATGAAGAAAGAGCGTATACCGAAAGTTATGAATATCTTCTCGGACGGGATGTTCTCGTTTGTCCGGTTCTCGAAAGAAAAGCGAATAAGCGTAAGGTTTATCTGCCCGATGACGAATGGGTGCATCTGTGGTCAGGCAGGGAGTATTCCGGCGGAGAATATACCGTTGACGCTCCGATAGGCGAAATACCCGTATTTATCAGAAAATCAAGTCAGTATAAAGAGGAATTTCTCACTCTTAAAAATATAAAATAACGGAGGGTTTTATAATGGCTGAAAAATCATTGACTCACGGCATTAAAACAAAAGACCGTCTCGGCTATGCGTTGGGCGATACGGCAGGACTTCTTACCTTTGCGCTTATTTCTTCGTTTTTACAGGTGTTCTATACCGACTCAATCGGAATTGATCCCGCAAAAGTAGCGGTTTTGTTTATGATTGCGAGAATTTGGGATGCAATCAACGATCCGATTTGGGGCGCATTTGTCGATTCGAGAAAGCCGACTAAATACGGAAGGTTCCGTCCGTATATTTTGGGCGCATCTGTTCCGTTGGCGATTTCGGCGGTGTTTATGTTTACCGATTTACCGCTTGTTTTCAACAACCTTTTCGGCACAAACATTGCTTGGTCGGAAAATCAGTATCTTATTTACGCTTATGTAACTTATATTTTTTACGGAATGATGTATACCGGAGCCAATATCCCTTACGGTTCGCTTGCTTCGGTTATAACCGACGACGAAATCGAGCGTTCCTCGCTTTCAATGTGGAGAAGCGTCGGTGCGGGTATAGGCGGACTTCCGGCTCAGATTATTATGCCGATGCTCATTTATACCACCGTTGCGGTCGGAGACACGACAATTAAAAAACTCGATTCGATGAAGGTTTTTTATTGCGTGCTTATTTTGGCGGTGCTGACGGTTGTTATTTATTATATCCATTTCAAATTCACAAAAGAGAGAATTGCACCTCCGATTAAAAACACAGAAGAAAAATACAGCATCGGCAACACTGTGTTAACGCTTCTTAAAAACGGTCCGTTTATCGCTTTGTGTATTGTTTCAATGCTCTTGATTGCATATCAAATGTATACTCAGACCAACTACAATTATCTTTTCAAGAATTATTACGGAAAACCGGCTCTTTACAGTTTTGTAACGATTTGTACCTATCTTCCGATGGTATTCTTCCTTCCCGTAATGAGCAAGCTTATCCGTAAATTCGGAAAAAAGGAAATTTGTGCGGCGGGTATCGGCTTTTCTGCGGTTATCAACATTTTGATGTATCTTCTTAAATTTACACCGATGGCGGAAAACCCTTACGCTTTCCTCGTTCTGTGTTTCTTCAGCGGAATGGGACAGACCTTCTTGGTGCTTGAGGTATGGGCGCTTGTAATGGATGTTATTGATTATCAGGAATTGCTTTCCGGCAGAAGAGAAGAAGGAACAAGTTATGCGTTCTTCTCATTTACGAGAAAACTCGGTCAGACGGCAGCCGGCGCCGGTTCATCGGCGATTTTGTCGCTTATCGGATACGATGTTAAGAATGTAGATGTCGGTCAGTCGGCGCAGGTACTTGAAAAACTTTATGATGTTTCAACGCTTGTTCCGGCAGCGGCGCTTGTTGTGATGTTTATAATTATTACATTCTGCTATAAGCTTTCAAAAACAAAACTTGAAGAAATGTATGTAAAACTCGATGCGCAAAGAAACGCATAATATTTAGGAGAAACAGATATGAAATATTTTTTAGACAGTGCGAAAATCAATGAAATCCGTGAAGCGTATGACACCTTCGGAATTGACGGAATTACGACAAACCCAAATCATATAATGAATTCGGGAAAACCGTTTTATACCGTAATCGGAGAACTTGCCGATTTCGTTAAGGAAAAGGGAATCGAAGGTTGGGAGAAATTTCCGATTTCGGTTGAAATAAACCCTCATTTCGACGATGCGGACGAAATGGTTGAAATGGGCAAAAAGATTTCTTCGATGTGTGAAAACTTCGTAATTAAAATTCCGTGTACCGAAGCGGGAATTACAGCGGCAAGGCGTCTTGAAAAAGAAGGCGTAAGAACAAATCTTACTCTTGTATTTTCACCTTCGCAGGCACTTATCGCAGCGAAGAACGGTTCGCTTTTCGTCTCTCCCTTTATCGGTTGGAAAGAAAACAGCGGCGAGGACTGTGCGCAGTATATTCAGGATATTGTCGACATTTATTCGAATTACGGATTTTACGGTAAAACGGAAATTATCTGTGCCGCAGTTCGCAACGGTAAGCAGATTGTCGACTGTGCGGTTGCCGGTGCCGATATTGTAACAGCGGGACTTCAAGTGTTTAAGGACAGTTTCTATCATCCTTATACCGATTTCGGTCTTAAGAAATTCCAAGACGCTTGGGACAATACCGTAACTGAATAACAAAAAAATTCGGGCGGTGTTTTTGAAAACATCGCCTGTCTGTTCGATAGGAGAGTAAAATGAATATCGGTTTTATCGGACTCGGCATTATGGGCGAGTCAATGTGTGAAAATATAGTTAAAAAACATAACGGAAAAGTTTATGTGAACGACTTAAACAGAAATCAAGTCGAGTCTCTTGTAAAACTCGGAGCGATTGCGTGCGAAAACAATTCGCAGGTTGCCGAAAACTCCGATGTTATAATTACTATGGTTCCGAAATCGGAACATTCCGAAGCGGTATACACTGAGATTTTGCCGAAACTCAAAGAGGGAAAACTTTGTATTGATATGAGTACGATTGATCCCGATGTTTCGGTTGAAATTTCAAAATCCGTTAAAAGTACGGGTGCCGAATTTATCGACGCTCCCGTAGTTAAATCGAAGCCTGCGGCGATTTCGGGTACTCTCGGAATTTATGTCGGATCGAGTGAGGAAGCGTTTGAAAAGGCGAAGCCTATTCTTTCTTATATGGGAAACAACATAATCAGAATGGGTGAAAACGGAAAAGGTCTTGTGATGAAAATCTGCCACAACACCCTTGTTGCGCAAATTCAAAACGGAGTTAACGAAACCCTTGTTTTAGCAGGCAAAAACGGTATATCGGTTGACGATTTCGCAACTGCCGTTTCTTACGGAGGCGGACAGAATTTTTATCTCGATTCTCAGGCTCAAAATCTCAAAAACGAAAATTGGACAACCGCTTTTTCGCTTGAAAATATGCATAAAGATCTCGGAATATGTCAGCGTCTGGCTATCTTGAGCGAAGTCCAAATGAGCGGAGCGGAAAATGCAAAGGCGGTTTATGACGAGGGAATGGAAACCGGTATCGGCAAAGAGGATTTCAGAGCGACATATAAGATAATTAAAGCAAGGAAAAGAAAATGATTGAAAGATTAAACAGTGTAAACGATGTAAAGATACATTCCGTTTTTTCTTCGGAATTTTGTTCTTACGGACGGATTCTTACCGATTTCGATTTTTCTCAATTGGAAGAGTATATGAAAAACAATACTTCGATTTGTGAAAACGGCAATGTATATGTACCGTCTGTTCCCGAAATGGAAAACACCGAAATTGCCGAAAGAATAAGATATTCCGTTTTCGGATCGAGTGAAATTCAGATAGGATACTGTAACGGCAGAAATACAACATATAACGGTTTCGAATATCATAAATCTCCCGAAATCAATATTGCAGTAACCGATTTTATGCTTGTTCTCGGACACAGTTGGGATATTGAAAACAACACCTATAAAACCGAGCAGGCTGAAGTTTTCTTTGTTCCGAAATCTACGGCAATCGAGATGTACGGTACGACACTTCACCTGTCTCCGTGCAGAACAAACGACGAAGGCTTCAAGGATATAGTAATCCTTACCAAAGGAACAAACACTCCGCTTGATCGAAAATGCACGGCAGACGGCGAATCCAAACTGTTGCTGATGAAAAACAAATGGGTTATCGCTCACCCACAGCGTGAACCTCTTATAAAGCAGGGGGCTGTTGCGGGACTTATAGGAGAAAACAAAGAACTTAAATATTAACGGAGAAAAGATATGAACGATTTCAGTGTAATATATGTACCGATCGGTGTGCCGACTTTCCATCTGGAAAGCGCACAAAAACAGTTTGAAAAATCGGCGGAAATGTTAAAGAAAATTTATCCCGAAACTCAAATTCCCGATGAAATGCTTTTGTCAATTGAGAAACTTTGCGCTTTTATCGAAGGCAAAAATCCCGACTTGATTGTACTTCAGAACATAACTTTTGCAAATTCGGCTTACACGGCTGAAGTTGTCAAAAGATTTGACTGCCCGATACTTTTATGGACTCTGCGGGAGCCCGTAATCGACGGAACAAGGTTGCGTTTGAATTCTCTTACGGGAGCTTATTCCGCCGCAAACACAATAAAACAGTTTTCTTCCCGTGAGTTGCAGTATGTTTTCGGTTCACCCGAAGAACAGAAAGTTTTTTCGCAGGTTAAAGCGGTTGTTAAAGCGGCAAAAGTTAAAAAGCAACTAACCGAATTGAATATCGTAAGCGTCGGACATACTCCTCAGGGCTTCGGTTTCGGAAGGGCGCTCGATAACGAAATGCTTAAAACTTTCGGATGCAATCTTATGTCGGTTGAAGCGAGAGAACTTATTTCAACCGCAAAATCGTATTCGGATGACGAAATTGCGGATTATCTTGCCGATGCCGAAAGCAAAACCGTAGGACTTGAAAAAATCCCGGAAAACAACCGTAAGGATTTCGCAAGGCTGTATAAAGCGTATTACGCTTTTGTCAAAGAAAACAGTATAGGCGCTTTGTCATCACGCTGTTGGCCCGATTTCTTTACCAAATTCGGAACTCCGGTTTGTACCGTTCTTGCGATGTTGAACGACTTGGGAGTTGCCTGTTCGTGCGAAGCGGATACATACGGAGCGCTGTCGATGTATATATCTCTTTGTCTTACAAACACACCTGCATTTTTCGGAGATCCCGTATCTCTTGACGAAACCGAAAATACAATTACTTTTTGGCATTGCGGAACTGCGGCGTGTTCGCTTGCAAGGGAGGATACGAAAGCACAGATCGGTGTTCACTGTAACCGTAAAATCGGCCCGACGCTTGAATTCGGCTGTAAACCTTCCGAAAAAGCAACTGTATTTCGTATAGGAAAAGATGCACAGGGCAAATTCAGAATGTTTATTTGTAAAGGTGAAATACTTGACAAGCCGAAACAGTTTAACGGTACTTCTCTTGTCGTAAAAACACATAGCAGTGCCGAAAACACAGTTAAATCAAGCGTTAAGGCAGGTTTTGAACCGCATTTTGCCGTCGCATACGGTGATATTTCATTGGAACTTAAAGCGCTTTGTGAAATGCTCGGAATTGAAATCTGCGAATATTAAGGTATAAAATGGCAGGGGAAATAATTTTTTTAATAACGGTTTTAATAACCAATATAATTCAGGGCATAACCGGATTTGCGGGCACGGTTCTGGCGATGCCGTTTTCCGTGATGAGTGTCGGTTTCAATACAGCAAAGCCGATACTTAATGTTCTCGGTATTTTGGCGGGGATTTATGTTGTTGTGCTTTCGTATAAGCATATAGACAAAAAAGAGTTTCTTAAATGTACCGCCGTGATGCTTCTCGGAACGGCTGCGGGGATTTATATTAAATCTTTTTTTACGGCAAACGAGCAGTTGCTTTATAAAATTCTCGGTGCGACGGTAATCGCCGTCGGGCTGTCGGGTATTTATAAAATGTTTATCAAAAAAGATTCGTCCGAAAAGCCCCGTAGCGAAACCGTGTCGTATTTACTGCTTGTTTCGTCGGGCATAGTTCACGGAATGTTTGTTTGCGGAGGACCGTTGCTCGTTGCTTATCTTACACGGAAAGTCAAGTCGAAACAGGCGTTTCGTGCAACGGTTTCGGCAATTTGGATAGTGCTTAACGGCGTTATAATGGCAGATGACATAAAAGCCGGTTATTTTAATGTTCGGGTATGTGTTTTGCTTTTAGTCTGTGCTGCGGTGCTTTTTGCGGCAATGGCAATCGGAAACATTTTGTATAAAAAGATGAGCAGAGATTTGTTTATGAAAATAACCTATGTTCTGCTTGTAATTTCCGGAACATCGCTTTTCATTAAATAAGGGGGAAGATATGAAACTGACCGGTACTAATCTAAATGACTTAAAGCAGTCTAACCGAACTGCCGTTTTATATCTTTTAAGCCGTGAAGGGAATATGTCGAGAAAAGATATTTCCCAAAAACTCGGTCTTACTCCCGCCGGCGTTACGAAAATAACCCGTGAACTCATAGAGGAAAAACTGCTCGTTGAGGTCGGACAGTCTGATTCCCCCTCAAAAGCGGGAAGAAAAAAGATTTTGCTTTCCGTAAATTCGGAAGAACTTTTTGTGGTTGCGATAAGTCTCGAATCCGATGTTTGCAGTTACGGAATTTATAATGTTTTAGCGCAGCCGATAAAGAGCGAAAAGATACCTTTTTCCGCTCAAAGCGATGCGAAAAGTTTTCTTGAAAAAATCGGAGAAAAGACCTGCGACCTTATCGCTTCTCTCGGAATAAATTGCGAAAACATACTCGGAGCGGGAGTCGGTATAGTCGGTTCGGTTGACGAAAACGGAGAGACAGTCGGAAAATACGGACTGTGGAACGGTAAAGTCGATGTAAAAGGCATACTTGAAGAGAAACTGGGTATGCCGGTAAAAGTCGAGAATAATATAAAGTCTTTCGTCCTTGCCGAGACGATTTACGCAGACGGAGCCGCCGAAGAAAATCGGCTGTTTATTAAATGGGGACAGGGCGTAGGCTCTGCGATTGTTATTAACGGCGATGTTTTTTCGAGTAACCGAAATTCCGAAGCGGAAATAGGACATTATATAGTCAATCCCGACGGTAAACCTTGCCGATGTGGAAGAAAAGGCTGTCTTGAAACTTATGTCAGCGTAAATGCCGTTATAGACAGAATAAAATCCGATTATTCAAAACAGAACACGCCCATACTTTACGAAAAAACGGGAGGAGATCCCGATAAAATAAACTATCAAACCGTTTTTGCCGACCCTTCCCGTCAAGACAAATGTGTTCGTGAAATAATAGACCGAAGAATTAACCGAATGGCGAGGGCGGTTGTTAATGCTGCTACGCTTTTCGATCCCGACCGAGTTGTTCTTTTCGGAAATATGTTCACACCGGAAACGGCAGAGAGGTTTATTTCTTACTGCAAAGGGTATTACGAAGAATTTTCCGAGAAATACATAGTGCTTTCTTCTTTGAGGGATAAGGCGGACTATATCGGAGCCGTTGCGATTGCGGTTAAATATTTTATGATTTTGAAATGATAAACACTGCGGAACTTTTCTCTTCCGCAGTGTTTTTGCATATTATAAGCGTTTATGAATATAATAACGCTTAAAAGTGTTGCTTTTTCCGTTATGAGAGAGTAATTTTATATTGAATTCCTACTAAAATTGTATTATTATATATCTATCATTTATTTTAGGGTGATTAACTTGAAAATCTCAACAAAAGGCAGATATGCGATAAGGCTTATGCTTGACCTTGCAATGCACGGAGAATCGGGATATGTTTCGATAAAAACCGTTGCTCAAAGGCAGGGGATTTCGGAAAAATATCTTGAGCAGATAATAAAAATGCTTTCGAAAAGCGGTCTTGTCGAAAGCACAAGAGGAGCACAGGGCGGTTACCGTCTTTCGAAAACTCCGCAGGAATATACCGTCGGAGAAATACTCAGAGTTACAGAGGGCAGTCTTGCTCCGGTTTCCTGTCTTGATGAGAGCGAAAATCACTGTGAACACTGTGAAGATTGCGTAACGATTGAAATTTGGCAAAATGTTCTCGATGCGATTAACGAAGTTGTCGATTCGATAACACTCGATTATCTTGTGAAGAAACAAAAAAACAAAGGCGTTTGCTGTAACAAGGGATAAAAATGCGGATTGATACTAAGGAAGTTTTGCGTTATGCGGGTTACCGTGGGGCGAATCCCGACGAAAAAACGCTTGAATTGATTGAACGGTTGAAAGAGGAAACGCTTTTAATTTGCGAACCGAAAAGTATTTTCAAAGAAGTCGGATTTGAAAAAACGGAAAACGGAATAACCGTCGAAAATGTTTTTTTCAAAAGCCGAAAACTTGTTTCGCATCTTAAAAATTCCGACAGACTTTTGCTTTTTGCGGCAACTCTCGGAACGCAAAGCGATATGATTTTAAGAAAATATTCGGCATCCGACCGTGCGAAAGCCGTTCTCGCTCAGGCTGTGCTTGCGGCGGGATGTGAGAGTTATTGCGATGAGATATGCGCCGAGATTTCCGCATCGGAAGAAAAAAACGGCTATTATTTAAGACCCCGTTTTTCATCGGGTTATGCGGACTTGGATCTTGAGTCGCAAAGAGAGTTTTTCTCTTTACTCGATGTAACGAAGCGAATAGGCGTTTATCTTACGGATAACTGCCTTATGGTGCCGACTAAATCCGTCAGTGCGTTTATCGGACTGACAAAAGATAAACAGTGCAGTGTTAATTCCTGCCTTAATTGTAACAATACCGAATGTGAATTCAGAAGGTCGTGAAAAAATGAAATTTTCGGATGTATTGGGAAAACGGATGCTTGTATGCGACGGGGCGATGGGAACGCTTCTTATGAAAAACGGTCTTAAAGCCGGAGAACTGCCTGAATGTTGGAATATCGAGCATCCCGATATACTTTATAAAATACACAAAAGTTATGTTGATGCCGGTGCGGATATAATTACCGCAAATACTTTCGGCGCCAACGCATTGAAACTTGCCGACAGCGGATATTCCGTCGAACTGGTAATTGAAAAAGCGGTTGAAATCGCAAAAAAAGCCGCAGCCGATGTTGAAAGAGATGTTTTTGTCGCTCTTGATATGAGTACGACGGGAAAACTTCTCGCTCCTTACGGCGATTTGCCTTTTGAAAAGGCATACGAACTTTTTTCTCAGCAGGCGATTGCGGGAGAGAAAGCAGGCGCCGATCTTGTATTGCTTGAAACAATGGGAGATTTGTACGAAATAAAGGCGGCGGTGCTTGCGGTAAAAGAAAATACCGATTTGCCGATTGCCGTTTCGATGATATTTAACGAAAAAGGTCAGTTGCTCACGGGTGCGGATGTTAAAACAGCCGTGTTTACTTTGGAAGGACTCGGTGTTGATGTAATCGGACTTAACTGCGGTCTGGGACCGAAACAGATGATTGAATATGTAAAGGAAATGCTTTATTATTCAAGCACCCCCGTGCTTGTAAATCCCAATGCGGGATTGCCCGAATGTGTAAACGGAGTAACAAGTTATAAGGTTGATGTGAAAGAGTTCTCCGACGATATGTTCGAAATTGCACAACTCGGAGTTTGCTGTGTAGGCGGATGCTGCGGAACCACTCCCGAACATATTAAAATGACTGCGGAAAAATGTAAAGATATACCGATTTCTCCTGTAAAGAAAAAACACTTTACAGCGGTAACATCTTATTCGAAAACAACGCTGATTGGGGAAAAACCGATAATAATCGGTGAACGGATTAACCCTACGGGAAAGAAAAAACTCAAAGCGGCACTTCTCTGCGGAGATATGGATTATATTGTTTCCGAAGCGGTGAGCCAAAGCGATAAGAATGCCGATGTGCTTGATGTCAATGTCGGCTTGCCTGAGATTGACGAGGCTTCCGTGCTTGAAAAAACCGTTAAAACTCTGCAAAGCGTTATCAATACGCCTTTGCAAATAGACACTTCGGATTATGAAGCGATGGAGCGTGCATTGAGAATATACAACGGAAAACCGCTTATCAATTCGGCAAACGGGAAAAAAGAAAGTATGGAAAAAGTTTTCCCTCTTGCCAAAAAGTACGGCGGAACGGTTGTATGTCTGACACTTGACGAAAACGGAATTCCCGATACCGCACGGGGACGAATCGAAATTGCCGAAAGAATGATAAAAAAAGCCGAAGAGTACGGACTTACGAAAGATGATCTTGTAATCGACGCTCTCGCAATGACGGTGAGTACGGGTAAGGACAATGCGAAAATAACTCTCGAAACGCTTGACTATATAAGAAACACTCTCGGTGTCAATACTTGTTTGGGAGTTTCGAATATTTCGTTCGGTTTGCCTTCGAGAGAAACGATAAACTCCGCATTTTTCACAATGGCGATGCACAGCGGTCTTTCGGCGGGAATAATAAATCCTCTGAGCGATATGATGATGAATTCTTATTATTCGTTCTGTGCGCTTAAAGGCTTTGACGAAAACTGCGAAAATTATATAAAAAACACGGTTAAAACGGAAAGTGTTGCCGTTTCACAGGAAGTCGATTTGAAAACGGCGATAATAAAGGGAATGAAATCCCATGCCGGCGAATGTGCCGAAAAGATGCTCAAAGATACCGAGCCGCTGAAAATTATAGACGAATATATTATTCCGGCGCTTGATACGGTGGGTCAGGCGTTTGAAAGCGGTAAGATGTTCCTGCCACAGCTTCTTATGAGTGCCGACTGCGCAAAAGCCGCATTTGACGAGATTAAGCTGAAACTGACACTTGACGGCGGCGAAAGACAGTCCAAAGGCAAAATCGTTATCGCAACCGTAAAAGGCGATATTCACGACATCGGAAAAAACATTGTGAAAGTTTTGCTTGAAAATTACGGGTTTGATGTTATCGACTTGGGAAAAGATGTAGCCCCCGAAACCGTGGTGCAGACTGCGAAAGAAGAAAATGTTAAACTTGTCGGTCTGTCTGCGCTGATGACAACAACGGTTGCGAATATGGAAATTACCATTGATTTGCTCAAAAAAGAGTATCCGCAGTGCAAGGTGATGGTAGGCGGTGCGGTTCTTACTCAGGATTATGCCGACAGAATCGGTGCGGATTTTTATTCGAAAGATGCAATGGGTTCCGTAAGGTATGCCGAACGACTGTTTTCTCAAGGATAATATATGTAAAAATATGTTATAAAACTCTATTGACAATATCATACTGATGTTGTATGATATATGCGAATTCCGACAAAACAAGTATGAATTATATTTTTTATCATAGAAAAGAGATGTTTTTATGAAAGTTTATGCCGATAATGCGGCAACCACAAAGTTGTCCGAAACGGCTCTCAAGGCGATGATGCCTTACCTTACCGATACTTTCGGAAACGCTTCAAGCCTTTATGACATCGGTCAGCAGGCTCATCACGGCGTTGCGGCGGCAAGGGAAACCGTTGCAAAGGTAATAAATGCCGAAACCAACGAAATTTATTTTACTTCGGGCGGAAGCGAAGCTGATAACTGGGCAATAAAAGGCGTTGCCGAGATGATGGCTAAAAAAGGTAAAAAGCATATTATTTCAACCGCTTTCGAACATCATGCCGTGCTTCATACTCTTAAAAGGGTTGAGGAACTTTACGGCTGTGAGATAACTTATCTTCCCGTAAACGAAAACGGAATCGTTAAACTTGAAGATGTTAAAAACGCTATCAGAGAAGATACAGCTCTTGTTACGGTAATGTATGCAAACAACGAAATCGGAACAATTCAGCCGATTTCCGAAATCGGTGCTCTCTGCCGTGAAAAAGGCGTTATTTTCCATACCGATGCCGTTCAGGCTGTCGGACATCTTCCGATTGATGTTAAGGCGCAAAACATTGATATGCTGTCTATGTCGAGCCATAAATTCCACGGCCCGAAAGGAATCGGCGCTCTTTATATGAAAAAGGGAATAAGAATTCCCAATCTCATCGAAGGCGGCGCTCAGGAAAGAGGAAAGAGAGCCGGAACCGAAGCGGTTTACGCTATGGCGGGTATGGCTGCGGCTTTGAAAGAAGCTAATGATAACCTCGAAGAAAATATGAAGAAAACAGAGGCTCTTCGCAACAGACTTATTGACGGACTTTTGAAAATCGAGTCGAGCCGTCTTAACGGAGACCGAGAAAAAAGACTTCCCGGAAATGTCAATATAAGTTTCGAGGGCGTTGAGGGCGAATCTCTTTTGCTTTATCTTGATATGAAAGGCGTTTCGGCTTCATCGGGTTCAGCTTGCACATCGGGTTCCCTTGATCCGAGCCATGTGCTTTTGAGCATCGGACTTGTTCACGAAGTCGCTCACGGTTCTTTGAGACTTTCGCTTTGCGAGAATAACACGCAGGAAGAAATAGATTATATAATCGAATGTGTACCCGAAATAATCGAGAGACTTCGTTCAATGTCTCCGCTTTGGGAAAAAATTCAGAAAGAAAGAGGAAATATATAATGGAATATTCTGAAAAAGTAATGGATCATTTTGCCCGCCCGCACAATGTCGGAAAAATCGAAGATGCCGACGGTATCGGAGAAGTAGGCAACGCAAAATGCGGCGATATTATGAAAATGTACATCAAAGTTAACGACGGCATAATCACCGATGTTAAATTCAATACTTACGGCTGTGCATCGGCGATTGCAACTTCTTCAATGGCAACCGATATGATTAAGGGTAAACCGATTTCGGAAGCTCTTAAACTTACCAACAAAGCGGTTGTTGAAGCTCTTGACGGACTTCCGGCTGTTAAAATTCACTGTTCCGTTCTTGCCGAAGAAGCTATCAAAGCGGCAATCAAGGATTATTATGAGAAGAACGGCATTGAATACGATAAATCGCTTTTTGCCGAGGACTGCTGTCATTACGACCATCATCACGAATAAACGAAAGGCTCTGCTTTTAGCAGAGCTTTTTTTATCGGTGTTTATTGACTTTTCGGGCGTAATATATCATAATAATGTAATCAATTGATTGTTTTATAACGGAGAGTAAAATGAGAGTACGAAATGAAGAACGGTTTTTACGGAAAAAGACCGAACTTATGGAAAAATGCTTTGAGTGTTTCGCACAAAACGGACTCGGAAACATCGGAATAAGAGCCTTGGGAGAATATTGCGGCTGCAATTCTGCGGTGCTTTATACATATTTTGAGGATTTAGATGATTTGATAGTGCAGTCAACCGAACACTGTATGAGTAAGGTCGAAGACGATTTTATGCGAAAAGCTCCGACGGATCCGAATGATTTGGAAAGATTTATTGATGAAGTTCCGTATTGGACGGCGCAAAAGCACGGTGCGAAGTACCGCCTTATGTATCAGGTATATACCAATCCGAAATATATTCAATATGGTAAAGAGTTTTTCAAAGGCGTAAACAACCGATATACCGAATATGCTAAAATGCTGGAAGATAAAATCGGCATCCCTTACGAAATTACAACGCCGCTGATTTTTATTTTAATCCGTGCGTGTGTTCATTATGCGCTTTTCGAAGATGAGTTTTATCTTCAGTCTCAGTTAACGGTCTTGAAAAAGGGTATCGGAATGTATCTTAAAGAAAACAATATCGACTTAGGGGGAGAATAAAATGAAAAAACGGATTATGAGTTCGGTTTTGGCGTTGATGATACTTGTTATGATGTTTCCGATTTCGGCAAATGCAATGCAGATCGGAATAAAACTCAATTTCAGAGGTGCGGATGAATTTTCTCTCGAAGTAGAAAGCGGAGACAGTATTGATAATGTTAAGAAAAAAATCAAAGACGAAAAGGGATACTCCGAAGTAACTCAGATTTTAATGTATGAGGGTAAAATTTTAGACGGCGAAAAAACTTTGGCTGATTACAATATTCAAAAACAATCGTCTCTTTTGCTGACCCTTGCGCAAAATTCCGACCTTGACGAAAGCCGTGAATTTTCCGCTTCGGCAAACGGGGAAACAAAAACAACAGCGGAAAAGGGCGAAACATTGACCTTTAACTATACCGGAGCGCAAACAGACGAAAACGAATATGTTTCCGCTATGTTTGTAAACACAAGCGATGAAATTGTGTATTACGGACAACTGAAAAAATCCGACATTGCGCAGAGCACGGTTTCGGTAAACATTCCGTCTGAAATTCCGGCGGGAAAATATACATTGAAAATATTCAACGAAAAAATAACCTCGGATTATAACCTTAATTTCCGAAGCGGATTTTCCGAATTTTCACTTGAAATCGGAAAAAGAACGGTTAAATACGAAGACGGAAAAAACGGAGAAATATTCACTGCGCAGGTTTATACCGCTTATGACGGGGAGAGTATGCCCCGATTCGAAGGTGATTTAAGCGATGTTTTGAGTTATACATTTAACGGCTGGGATAAAAAAATCGCAGACAAAGTCAGCGGAGATGTTACTTATACGGCAAAATGGAAAAACAAAACCTCGAATATTTTGCGTCTTAACGGCAACGGAGGAACAACATCTTCTTCAAGTGCTACATACAATTATTATACCAATGCGGTTTCGATAAACGCTAAAGCGTGTCCCTTCACTAAAACCGGATATTATTTTACCGCTTGGAATACGCAGGCGGACGCAAACGGCACTTATTATCAAAAAAACGAAACGGTAAATTTCAAGGCGATTCATAACGGCGAAATTATTACTCTTTATGCTGTTTGGAGTCCGATTTCATATAATATCGTGTTTGATTCGAACGGTGCAGACGGAGAAACGGATTCAATGCGGTATATCAAATACGGTACCGAAAATACATTGACGGCAAACGCTTTTGTTAAAGACGGTTACGAATTTTCGGGCTGGAATACCGCTGCCGACGGATCGGGAAGCGCATACGCCGATATGCAGAAAGTTTCCGATCTTTCAAGTGTAAATAATTCAACCGTAATCCTTTATGCTCAGTGGAAAGATGTTACCGCACCGACAGGAGAGATTTCGCTCGGAGAAAATAAATGGAAATCATTTTTGAACGAAATTACCTTCGGACTGTTTTTTAATAAAACACAAACAGTGAGCATAACGGCAAGCGATAATGACGGGGAAGAGGTTGAAATCGGATATTTGATTTCAAATTCGGAAATGTCCGAGTCCGAACTTGACAATGCCGAGTTTACCGAATACGGCGGAGAGTTATCTCTTGAAAAAGATAACAGATATGTCATTTATGCGAAATTGACAGATCAAAGCGGAAATGTGAGTTATATCAATTCAAACGGACTTGTTATCGACAGTACCGCACCCGTTATTTCGGGAGCGGTGGATAACGGAAAATACTGTTCGCCGTTGACATTGACGGTCGAAGAGGAAAATATCGGTACCGTTACCGTAGACGGAGTTGAAAAAGACCTTGTGAACGGAAAATTCACCGTTGAAAACGAAGCGGGAATTAAAAAAATAACCGTTAAAGACAAGGCGGGAAATATAAGTGAGATAACGGTAACGATGTATGAAGATCATTCATTGATCAGTAAAACCGACGGTGTTTACAGTTGGAAAGAATGTGAAAATTGCGGATTAACAACCGATAAAAGCGTTATACCGACAAATTCCGACGGACTCGGAGCAAAAACAGGCGGAAAGACAGCGGATTTGCCGTTGTGGATTTCGACGGCAATGTTAAGCATGGCAGTTGTTGTTTTAATACTGTATTTCGTAAAAAGAAAATCAGTTAAGCACTGACGGTTAAAAGACAATGTAATAAAAAACTCCCTTAAAGGTTTTATCCGATAAGGGAGTTTTTTGTATGGATGTGGGTGAATTCGCAATAACCCGATAATATGATATATCGGTAAAAACGGGCGGCGAAACGCCGCCCCTACGATATTTATTTGTACGGGCGATTTTGTTTTTACATAATAACATATCACGATTATTTCATAATTTGTTATTTAATCAAATCTTCGTAATTATCATTTTTGTAAATAATATCCAACCCGTATGGTCGGCGTTCCGCCGCCCGTTGCCATTACAACCTCAATTTCACGGGTTACATCATATCCGTAGGGGCGGCGTTTCGCTGTCCGTTGCCGCTGCAACCTCAATTTCACGGGTAACATAGCACCTGTATGGTCGGCGTT
>CAZGPE010000023.1:0-25564 GCA_964527585.1 uncultured Eubacteriales bacterium | reverse complement strand
ATCAACACCGATTTCACCCCAAGGAAGTTCAGCGGCATTTGCTACTGCGTAAATCTTAAGAGTTTTTCCGTCAACAGTGATTGTACCTGCTTCGTCATCAGCGGAAACAGTATGAAGGTTTTCGCCGATCTTTCCGCAGTAACCGCCCTGTGCGGTATCATACTTAAGAAGGTTTGCGAGCATTGAGGGCTTTGTAAGGTCGTTGATAGCAACTACCTCATATCCTTCTGCGCCGAACATCTGTCTGAAAGCAAGACGTCCGATACGGCCAAAGCCGTTAATTGCAACTTTAACTGACATAGGTATTACCTCCAAAATAAATTATCATTTTTATTGCGATATTATTTTATACCGAAAAAGTCAAATATGCAAGTCATTTTACATCTTGTTGACATATTTTTGTCAATCTGACTAAAATATGCGTTAATTAAGCGGAAAAGGATATACTATTCACAAAGAGAGGATGAGAGATTTTTGGATTTTGCGCTCAAATTAAGCACTGTCGAAAACAGTATATCTTCAAATTCGGATTTTTCGCAGCTGCGCAACTGCTTGCAGGAAATATTCGATGAACTGCTTATCGAATACAGTTCCGAATGTTCGGATGCGCTGAAAAAAGCCTTCAGCGTATTAAGAAAGGTAAATAACTGCGATGTTCGTTTTTTACAAAATCCAAGCCGCTGTAACATTACAAAACTTTTGGAAAATCTTGTTTTTTGCTGTGATACACTAATATCGGAAACCGAAAAAAGAGTTTTGTTTATCACGCAGGAAACCGACTTGTTCGCAGATGCCGATATTAAATCGTTGTCCAGAGTTTTTCTCGGTGCAATCGCAAACGCCGTAAAATATTCCGTAGGACCTTTTATTACCGTTTCGCTGATCGAAAGAAATTCTTTTGCTGTTTTTTCAGTCGGCAATTCCGGAGAGTTTCCGATCGAAAAATATTTTTCCGGTGTATCTTCTTTCGGCAAAACCTTAAACTATATTTCCCGTATCACCGCTTCGCTCAAAGGACGGACTCTTATGTGTTCCGACAACGGCGAAACCGTCCTTACCGTCGCAATTCCGATTGCTCAGGGTAAAAATACGGACATTGCCGAAATCCCGAAAATCGACGACCTTCTTTTCGACCGTTTAAGTGTTGTTTACGAAGCATTATATTAGTTGACAATTCACCTTAATTAGTTCATAATATACTCAAAATAAAAAGGTGATTAGGAGGGAAATTCATGGCAGCCCCTTTGAATTTCTATTTGTTAACCGACCTTCACCATTACGGCGAAGCACTCGGCATAAGCGGAAAAGCTTATGAAAAGATCAATGCCCGTGAGCAGAAATGTCTTGCGGAAACAGGCGCAATTATCGACGCATATTTCGATAAAATTATAGCCGACAAAGACATCGACATAGTCTTGATTGCCGGTGATGTTACAAACAACGGCGCTCTTGAGAGCCATCAGGACTTGCTCCCCCGCCTTAAAAGACTTAAGGCAGCAGGAAAGAAAATTTACCTCATAACCGCAACTCACGACTACCATGTCGAAGGAATCGGAACAGGCAAAGCCGAAAAATGTGTCGGAGACACAATGGTTCCCGCTACATACACCGAGAGAGAACAACTCGTCGATATGTATCACGAATTCGGTATGGACGAAGCAATAAGTGTTGAAAAAGAGAGTCATTCTTACTGCGTAAAATTGCAGGACGGGTACAGACTTCTTTGCCTTAACGACGACGGAGACAGAACTTTCTGCGGATACTTCCAGCCTCAGCTTGACTGGATTAAACAGCAAATTGACGACGCAAGACAGGCGGGCGATTATATTTTCGCCATGACCCACCATCCGACTCTGCCCCCCTCTCCGATATATCCGTTGGTTTGTCCTCACGATATGCTCGGTGATTGGGACAAAACAACAACCTTCCTCGCAGACGAAGGAATCGAAGTTATGTTCACCGGACACACCCATATGCATAACATTGCAAAAAAAGTTACCGAAAAAGGCAATGTTTATTATGATGTTAACACCTCTTCTCTTGTCGGCTATCCGTCAAACATGAGAAAAGTCCGTATCGACGATAAAACAATTGATATTAAATCGGAAACAATCGACGATTTCAATTGGGACAGAAAAGGTCTTTCGGTTGAGAAATATCTTCAAAACCACTTCCTTTTCTTCCTCAACGACATTATCAACTCGGCAGCCGATGATATTGACCACTTTGCCGAACTCGGTAAGGGATTCAGTATGACAAAAGAGCAGGTCTACAAACTCAAAATTCCGCTTAAATTCGTAGGAAAAGGATTGAAGAAATGGACTTTCGGCAGTTTGGGAAGATTTTGCGGAGTTTCCAAGAAGATTGATCCGAGCGTCAAAAATCTTCTTTTAAGAGATTTCTGCCTTGATATTCTTCAAAATACATACCGTGGAAACGAGCCCTATACTCCCGACACTCCCGAATACAAGGCTTTCGCCGCAATTATCGACAGTGTTGTCGGCAAACTCGCTCACTTTAAGAAGTTCTCTTCTTTACCCGAACTTGCGGAAACGATAAAGAGTGCGCTTTACAACGCCGCTCCCGACGATTACAATTTCTCTTTCGAAAGAAAATATTGATTCGTCAGACAAACGGTAATATTAACCTCCTTGTTCTCATACAATGTTATAAGAACAAGGAGGTTTTTTTATGGCAGAAAACAACGGCATTTCAAATTCGAGAATTCCGCATAATATTATAATGGAGGACAGGCGTCATCTTACTGTATCGGGAGTTTCGGACATTGACAGTTTCGATGAACAGTCGGTAGTTATTTATACCGAAATGGGAGAACTCACGGTAAAAGGCAGTGATTTGCATATTAACCGATTAAGTCTCGAAATGGGAGAGTTGCTTGTCGAAGGTGAAATTTACGCACTCATTTATTCGGAAAAAGAAGAAAAGCAATCGGGCGGCGGATTTTTTTCTAAGGTGTTCAGATAATGGAATATATCGTAAGTATTTCTTCTCAAACAAAAAATTTTTTATTTTCCCTCGGTTTCGGTGCGGTAATAGGAGCGTTTTACGATTTCTTGAGAATTGTTCGAATATGCATATCCGACTCATTGAAAATTTTATACATATTCGATTTTTTATTCGTCTTTGTTTCGGCTGTCGCAACCTTTCTTTTTTGTCTGGGAACAACAGACGGTGAAATACGCCTTTACATTATTCTCGGAGAAATCCTCGGCTTTTTGATTTATTATTTTTCTTTCGGAATAATCGCAGTGCGTTTTTCCGAAAAAACCGTCCTGAAAATCAAGACTTTACTCTCGTCGTTTTTCGCCCGTCTACTTTCCCCTTTCGGAAAGTTGATCGCCGCAATCGGAAATTCCGTATCGAAAATGTCGGCACAAAGCGGAAAATCGGCAAAAAAACTGCTTAAAAAGACAAAAATGCTCTTGCAAAGGCATAAGGCTTTGTTATATAATTTAGACGGTAAGATGCATAATTATTGTAAAAAAGCGAAACAGACAGGTGTGAAGAAACAATGAAAGCGAAGAAAAAGAAATCTGCTCCCAAAACGCAAAAGTTCAGTTTCATCCTTGCGGTTTGTTTACTTCTCGTCGCAGGATACTTTATTATCAGTCTTATTAACACTCAAATGGAAATCAAAGAGCGAAAAGATGAAATCGAACAACTCGATGCACAGTATCAACAGCAAATTGCCGAAAACGAAAGCCTTCAAAATGTTATCGACAATGACGACCGAGACAGTTACATCGAGCGTGTCGCTCGTGAAAAATTAGGCTATGTTATGCCCGGCGAAAAAGTATATTACAATGTAACGCCAAATAACTGATACAGTTTTCTGGGGAGGATAATTCTTTTTTATGGTCGAAATCGGCGCAATAATCGAAGGAAAAATTACAGGACTTACAAATTTCGGTGCTTTTGTCAGCTTGCCCGACAATAAAACCGGTATGGTACATATTTCCGAGGTTTCTTCAACTTATGTCAACGACATTCACGAACACCTCAAAGAAGGACAGCAGGTAAAAGTTAAAGTTATCGACATTACAGCCGAAGGAAAAATCAGTCTTTCAATAAAGAAAGCTGCGGACAATTCGGAAAACGAAGAAAAGCGTGAAAGACCGAAAAGAAATCCGAAGCCCCGTTCATCGTCAAATGTTTGGAAAGGTACGCCCGAAAATAAAAACGATGCTCCTATGTCGTTTGAAGATATGATGGCTAAATTCAAACAGGTCAGCGACGAAAAAATGACCGATCTTAAAAGAGCGAATGACGGAAAGCGCAATTCTTACAGAAGAAAATAAACAATATAAGTGCAGGCATTTTTGCCTGCATATTTTTTAGGTGAAGTTATGAGAGAAATAAATGTTTTACAAATCAGAAACACGGTAAAGGACCTTGTTATCAAAGCGAATAAAGTTTTGCCCGAAGATTTATGCAATTGCATCAAATGTGCAAAAGATACCGAAACAAAAGAACTTCCTCAAAAAATCATGGGCGAACTTCTCAATAATCTCGATGCAGCCAAGCAACTCAACATCCCGATTTGTCAAGATACCGGTATGGCGGTAATTTTCATTGAAATCGGACAGGATGTTCATTTCACGGGCGGAGATTTATACGAAAGTATAAATGACGGCGTAGCCGACGGGTATGTTGACGGGCTCTTGAGAAAATCCGTTGTCCGTGATCCTTTTGACAGAGTAAACACACAAAACAACACCCCTGCCGTTATACACACAAAAATAGTTCCCGGAGAAAAAGTTAAAATCCGTGCCTGTCCCAAAGGATTCGGAAGCGAAAATATGAGCAGTCTTAAAATGTTTACTCCCTCGGCTTCAAAAGAAGATATTATAAACTATATTGTCGACACGGTGAAAACGGCAGGCGGAAACCCTTGTCCCCCTATGGTAATCGGTGTCGGCTTGGGCGGAGATTTCGAACAGTGCGCTTATCTTGCGAAAGAAGCGCTTTGCAGAGAAGTCAGCAAACGCAACGAAAACAGCTTTTACGCTCAAATGGAAAAAGACCTTCTTGAGCGTATAAACGAAACAGATATCGGTCCTCAGGGATTCGGCGGAAAAACAACAGCCCTTGCCGTAAATATCGAATCCGCACCGACACATATCGCCGGTCTCCCGGTAGCCGTAAATATAGGCTGTCATGTAACACGGCATGCCGAAGAAACGATTTAACCGAAGGTGTTTCCATGAAAATCTGCCTTGCTCAAATGAATATGAAATTTTGTTCCCCGAACGAAAACTTTGAAAAAGCAAAAAAGATGATAGATTGTGCGGCACGGCAAAAATGCGATACGGTCGTTCTTCCTGAAATGTGGAACACCGGGTTTTTGCCTACCGAAAATCTCGAATCGCTCTGCGATAACAATTGCGAACGGTTAAATGCGGAAATAGGTTCGTTGGCAAAGAAATACGGCATAAACATTATTGCGGGAAGCATTGCCGACTTCAGAAACTCAAAAGCGTACAATACCGCCTGTGTTTTCGGCAGAGACGGAACCGTTATATGTAAATACGATAAAATCAATCTGTTTTATCCAATGGAAGAAAATATATATTTCACCAAAGGAGAAACGCCCTGCATTTTCACAATTGACGGGGTTAAGTGCGGAATAATTATATGTTTTGACATCCGCTTCCCCGAACTTGTAAAAGAAGTTTCCGAAAATTCAGATATTCTGTTTGTTGTCGCTCAGTGGCCCGATGTACGCATTGACCAACTTGAAGCTCTCGCAAAACAGCGTGCATCGGAAAACGGTTCATTCGTAGCCGTATGTAATTCCTGCGGCGAAGCAAACGGTACACAATTCGGCGGAAAAAGTTTTCTTTGTGATAAAAACGGACATATCATCTCGTCGGCAAGTCAAAACGAAGAACTGATTTTTGTTGAAATCTAACAAAAAATTTTAATCGGTTGTGATAGAGAAAAATCTGTGATACAATAAACATATTACATAATGCACGAAAACCGCAAACCATATAAAATGATTTGCGGTAATTTAATACTGTGCGGAAAGATTAGGGTATTGCTAATGGTAAAACTTATCGAAACGGTTTACAATCTGCTTTGGGGAGATTTATTCACTCTTCATTTCGGAGAAACAAGTATCGGAATTCCGTTCCTTGTACTTTTGCTTATTCCGGCAGGAATTTATTTTACGATTCGCACAAAATTTATGCCGATCCGTAAATTCCCGCATATGATTCGTGCACTCAATGATAAAAACGAAGAACACGGCAGCCTTTCGACTTTTCAAACTCTTATCGTATCCACGGCAACCAGAGTCGGTATGGGTAACCTTGTCGGTGTTGTGGCGGCGATTTCCGTCGGAGGAGCAGGCGCTGTTTTTTGGATGTGGGTTTCCGCATTTTTAGGTGCTTCGACAGCCTATGTCGAAGGTGCACTCGCTCAGCTTCATAAGAAAAAAGATCCTCTTTACGACGGTTATCACGGCGGACCTGCATATTATATACACGATTTCGTCGAAGAAAAAAGAAAGAAAAAAATAAAAAAATCCGTTCTCGCTGTTTTATTTGCGATATTCGGTCTTATTTGTTGGTGCGGAATAAGCCAAGTTATAAGCAATTCCGTAACCTCAGCATTTGAAAACGCTTTTTCAATCCCGCCGATCTACACAACCGTAATAATCGTCGCCTTGGCGGCTGTAATCGTTTTGCGTAAAAACGCAACCGTTAAATTCCTCGATGTAATCGTTCCGATTATGGCGGTTTTATATTTCGTAATCACACTTTTCATAATCTTCAAAAACATTACCTTGATGCCCGCTGTATTTTCGAGAATTTTCTCGGAAGCGTTCGGAATAAAACAAGTTGCCGGCGGAGGTTTCGGTGCGGTTCTTATGAACGGAATTAAGCGTGGACTTTTCTCAAACGAAGCCGGTTCCGGTTCCGCTCCCTGTGCCGCTGCGGCAGCCGAAGGCAAAAAGCCCGAAACCGTCGGAATGGTTCAGTCTCTCGGCGTCATTATCGACACGATGATAATTTGTACTTGTACGGCAATGATAATGCTTCTTGTTCCCGACGAAGTAATCGGAGATGCACAGGGAATGGCTCTTCTCCAAAATGCAATGACATATCACCTCGGAAGCATCGGCACGGTATTTATCGCCGTAATCCTTTTCCTTTTCAGTTTTTCGACATTTATCGGAATTTTATTCTATGCCCGCTCCAATGTCGCATATGTTTGCGGAAACAACTGGACAAGCCAAACGATATATAAAATCATCGCACTTGTAATGCTGTTCATCGGCGGTTTGCAGGAATATACAGTTGTATGGGATTTAGGCGATGTCGGAATAGGTCTTATGACCGTTATCAATCTCATTGTTCTCATCCCTATGTCAAAAGAAGCAATTGCAATTCTTGACCGAAAAGATGAAAGTCCTTTGAAAAACAAAAAAAGATAATATTAAGCAAAAATGCCGAACTGTTTTGAAAAGCAGTTCGGCATTTTCATTTATACCCCCTGCTCGAATTTATGCTCACTTCAAAAAAATCAATCATTTTCGTGCATACACGCCTCTGTTTCTCTGCATATTTCACAACAATTCGGATAACATATAGGTAGAAAAGCCGAATTTTTCTGCGCACTATTGACCGATTTTGAGCGTTTTTGTATAATTAAGACATAAAAGACACTTCGGAGATGTTAATATGCTTACAACCGACAGACGAACTCAAATTCTTGAAATACTGCGGCAAAGCGGTTCGGTAACCGTAACAAAACTCGCACGGCAATTCAATACAAGCGAATCCACAATAAGAAGAGATCTCATCGCCCTTTCTCAGTTGGGAAAGATCAATAAAGTACACGGCGGTGCCACATCTCTCGGACAAGAGTATCTTCACAGCGAAGAAGATATGCGGGAAAAATCGCTTCTAAATATCGAAGAAAAAACCGCTGTGGCGAAATATGCCGCTTCGCAGATTAACGATGATGACTTTGTCTTTATAGATGCCGGAACAACGACATTTCTTATGACAAAGTTTTTGAAAAACTCAAAAGCAACTTTTGTTACCAACGGAATTGCTCATGCAAAAGAGTTAACCGCAAACGGATGTAAGGTATTTGTTATCGGCGGCGAATTAAAAAGCAGTACCGAGGCAATCATAGGATTAGTGGCCGCATCCAATCTTCAAAAGTATAATTTTTCCAAAGCGTTTATCGGAACAAACGGAGTCAGCGAAAAACAGGGGTTCACTACTCCCGACACCGAAGAAGCGATGCTCAAAGCGGTTGCAATCGAACGCAGTTTCGTAACATATATTCTGTGTGATAACACAAAATTCGGCAAGGTATCCGCCGTTTCGTTCGCCCAACCGGCTGCGGCGTGTATAATATGCGACAAATGCGGCGACGATACCTTAAAAGAGAAAACAGTCGTTAAAGAGGTGGCTTTATAATGGTATACACTGTAACACTTAATCCCGCATTGGATTATGTAATGAAGGTTCCCGATTTGCAATTCAACGATATAAACAGAACCGCCTCCGAAGAAATTTACTACGGAGGAAAAGGCATCAATGTTTCCGTAATTCTTACTCAATTGGGTATAGAAAACACCGCACTCGGTTTTTTAGGCGGATTCACCGGCAAAAAGCTCGAAGAAATGCTTGTTAAAGACGGTATAAACTGTAACTTCAACCAATTAAAAAACGGAGACACACGGATAAATGTAAAAATCAAAGCGGATAAAGAAATCGACATCAATGCATCCGGACCCGAAATAAGCGAATCGGATCTCGACTCTTTTTTGAAAAACTTCGATAAAATCTCCGACGGTGATTATCTTGTTTTGGCAGGTTCGGTGCCGAAAACACTTCCGAACAGTATTTATGAACTTATACTCAACAAGGTGAAAGACAAAAAAATCAATTTGGTAGCCGATACAACCGGAGATTTGCTTAAAGGCGTTTTGAAATACAAACCGTTTCTTATAAAACCGAATCACCATGAACTCGGGGATTTGTTTTCAACAGAAATAACCACAACCGAAGAAACGGTTAAATATGCAAAAATTCTTCAGTCTTACGGAGCGAGAAATGTTTTAATTTCAAGAGCGGACAAAGGCGCTTTACTCATTGATGAAACCGGAAGTGTCCACAGCGTTCAAAACGCCAAAGGCAAACTGATAAATTCAGTCGGATGCGGAGACAGTATGGTTGCCGGGTTTATCGCCGGCTATATAAAAACAAACGACTGTTTATATGCTCTTAAACTCGGTTCATCTTGCGGAAACGCAACCGCTTTCAGTGAAAAATTGGCAACAAAGCAGGAAATTTCGGACATATTCCGTTCCGAATATAAACCGCTTGAAATATAAAACAAACGGGAGGATTAAATATGAAAATCACAGATTTGTTAAAACCCAATGCGATAGCACTTAACATAAGTGCCGAAAGCAAAGACGAAGCAATTGAGAAATTGGTTTCTTTACACGAAGCAGCGGGAAATCTCAGCGACAGAGAATCATACAAACAGGACATTTGGGCAAGAGAAAATCAAGGCTCAACCGCAATCGGCGAAGGCATTGCCGTTCCTCACGCTAAATCAGGCTCTGTAAAAGAAGCGGGGCTCTCGGCAATAACAGTTAAAGAAGGTGTTGATTACGGAGCACCCGACGGAAAACCGTCCGATATACTCTTTATGATTGCCGCACCTAAAGGCGACGGTGATTTACATCTCGAAATTTTGTCAAGACTTATGGTAATGCTTATGGAACCCGAATTTTGCTCGGATTTAAGAAAAGCAAAAACAACGGACGAATTTTTGAAAACAATTGATCTCAAAGAAGCCGAAAAATATCCCGAAGAAACCGCAACGCCCCAAGTCAGTAAAAACGGCTACAGAATACTCGCCGTAACCGCCTGCCCTACGGGAATCGCACACACTTATATGGCAGCCGAAGCGTTGGAGAAAGCCGGAGAAAAACTCGGTTATCCTCTTAAAGCGGAAACCAACGGATCAGGCGGAGCCAAAAACATTCTCACAAAAGAGGAAATCGACCTTTGCGACGGAATTATAATTGCCGCCGATAAAAATGTCGATATGGGACGCTTTGACGGAAAGCCCGTTATCAAAACCTCGGTTTCCAACGGTATAAACAAACCCGAAGAACTTATTAACAAAATCATCGACGGAAAAGCGGCAATATATCACGCCGATGAAAACGAAAAGCAAACAATTGACTCCGATGAAAAAGAAAGCGGATGGCACAGAATATATAAGCATTTGATGAACGGTGTTTCCCATATGCTCCCGTTCGTTGTCGGAGGCGGTGTTCTTATCGCACTCGGATTCTTTATTGATACACTTGCGGGAAATGCCGATGTCGGCGGAACATTCGGGTTTACAAATCCGATAGCCGCAATTGTATTTTGGATAGGTAAGGCCGCATTTGCGCTTATGCTTCCGATTTTATCCGCATATATCGCTTCTTCGATAGCGGACCGTCCGGGACTTCTTCCCGGTATGATCGGCGGTGTATTCGCTTCAAGCGGATATACATTCTCATCCCTTATCGAAAATCAAAATCTCGTCGGAGATGACAAGGCTGTATCGGGATTTCTCGGTGCTTTGCTTGCGGGATTTCTCGCAGGTGTTCTTGTAAACGCTCTTAAAAAAGCGTTTGCATGGCTTCCGAAATCAATGGACGGTATAAAACCGGTATTCATATATCCCCTTTTGGGTACACTGCTTATCGGACTGATCATGTGCTCAATCAACCCCTTTATCGGCGTAATAAACACCGCACTTTCCTCTTTCCTTTCATCCTTGGGAGATACAAGCAAACTTCTTCTTTCAATCGTTCTTGCCGCAATGATGGCAACCGATATGGGCGGACCGTTCAATAAAGCCGCTTATGTTTTCGGTACGGCGGCAATTGCAGACGGAAACACATGGATCATGGCAGCCGTTATGATCGGCGGTATGATTCCTCCGATAGCAATCGCTCTTTCAACAACATTTAACAAGAAAAAATGGACATCGGAAGAAATTAAATCGGGTCCTGTCAACTATCTTATGGGACTTTGCTTTATAACAGAAGGTGCAATACCTTATGCCGCTTCGGATCCGCTTAGAGTTATCCCTTCTTGTATGATAGGTTCTGCGGTTGCAGGTGCTTTAACTTCGATTTTCAATGTTACCTGCCCCGCTCCGCACGGCGGAATATTCACATTTATTGTTTGCGACCATCCGTTATTGTATATTGTAGCCCTTGTAATCGGTTCGCTCGTCGGCGCACTGATGCTCTCCATATTGAAAAAAACACAGCCGGAAAAAGTATAAAAACAGTTGCCGTGCATCGAGAGAGACTCTTTCGGTGTACGGCAAGCAAAAACAAAAGAGGTATAATTATGACACAAAAATCTTTTACAATAAAAAACAAAATGGGATTTCATATGCGTCCCGCCAACACTTTTGTAACCGAAATGGCAAAATTCTCTTCCGACATAAGCATTGATTTTGCCGGCAAAAAAATTAACGGAAAAAGCATTATGAACATAATGGCGGCTTGTATAAAATGCGGAAGTGAAATTACCGTTGAATGTAACGGCCCCGATGAAAACGAAATGCTTCTCAAAGCTTCACAGCTCATCGAATCGGGCTTCGGAGAAGAATAACCGATTGAGAAAGGTTGATTTTTATGCTTAAAGGTATCGGTGCTTCGCAAGGATTCGGAATCGGCAAAGCAGTTATTATAAATGATGCCGATTATGATTATTCCAATATAAAATTCTCCTCTGCGGAAAACGAAAAATTCCGCTTAAACAATGCAGTAAAAAGTTTTACCGACGAGACCTATGCCCTTATAGAAAACTTGAAAAACAATGCCGGTGAAAAAGAAGCGGAAATTCTCGAAGGTCATCTTGTAATGCTTCAAGATCCTTTTATGCTTTCTCAAATGGAAGAAAACATTGACGGCGGAGTTGTTGCCGAATCGGCTGTAGACAGCGTTTGCACAATGTTCATAAATATGTTTTCGGGTGTAGACGACGAACTTACCCGTCAGCGTGCATCCGATGTAAAAGACATCCGAGATACTCTGCTCGGATTACTTTTGAGAATTAAAACCGTGGATATTTCCGCCGTAGGTAAAGGTTCTGTTCTTATCGCAAAAGACTTTACCCCTTCTATGACTTCTCAAATAAACAAAGATAATGTTTCCGCAATAATAACAGAAGTCGGCGGTATAACAAGCCACAGCGCAATATTGGCACGGGCGATGGGGATTCCTGCGGTTTTATCCGTAAAAAATGCACTCGCTACCGTTTCGGACGGTGATTTGCTGATTGTAGACGGATTTAAGGGGAAGATTATTACCTCTCCGAATGAGAGTGAACTTGAAAATTACCGCAAAAAGCAAGAAGCTTATCTGAAAGAAAAAGAAAGTCTTAACGAATACTTTTCAAAAAAAGCAATCACAAAATCAGGCGTTAAAAAATCCGTGTACGGAAACATCGGAAAAGCCGAAGATGCTCAAAATGTTATTCAAAACGGAGGAGAAGGTATCGGCCTTTTCAGAACCGAATTTTTATTTATGGACAGGACTTCTCTGCCTGATGAAGAAGAACAGTATGAAGCGTATTCTACCGTTGCAAAAGCAATGGACGGAAAAGAAGTAATTATTCGAACCCTCGATATAGGCGGAGACAAAGCGATTGATTATCTGAGTATCGAAAAAGAAGATAATGCTTTTTTAGGCCACAGAGCAATCAGATTCTGCCTTGACAACCCTCAAATTTTCAAAACTCAGTTGCGTGCGATTTTACGCTCGGCCGTTTTCGGAAATGTAAAAATTATGCTTCCGCTTATCACAACGGTCGATGAAGTAAAAAAAGCAAAAGAATTGATCGGTGAATGTGCCGAAGAGTTAAAAAACGAAGGATTAAGATTTCGTGAAGTTCCCATAGGTGTAATGATTGAAACTCCTTCTGCGGCGTTAATTTCCGATTTGCTTGCCGAAGAAGCGGATTTCTTTTCAATCGGAACAAATGACCTCACCGGATACACAATGGCAGTCGACAGAGGAAACGCAAAAGTCGCTTCTCTTTATTCCCCTACGCATCAAGCGGTTTTGCGGCTTATAGAGTTAACGGTTAAAAACGCAAAAAAAGCCGGTATTCCCGTAGGTATGTGCGGAGAAGCAGCGGCAGATATACGAATCATCCCCAAACTTATAGAGTGGGGGCTCGACGAATTTTCCGTATCTCCTTCTTCGATTTTACAAACAAAAAAACACATTTGCGAATGTGAATAAACAGTAAAAATACGGCTTTTTATAAAAGCCGTATTTTTTATCAAATCAACTGTCAGTTGACCTTAAAACGAAAATATTTACATTTTTACTTTATAGTTGACGGATACTGTGTTAAGATAATTACATAAAGTCAAAGGAGATGGGTATATGGACAAGTTTTGCCATCAGGCGATAAAAGAATTGCGTATAAAAAGCGGTATGAGTCAGAAAGATCTCAGCGAAAAACTCGGCATAAGCAACAGAGCGGTTTCAAAATGGGAAAACGGACTGTCTCTTCCGTCGGCAAAACACATCTATTGCCTTTCCAAAATGTTCAATGTCCCTATGGACTATTTTTACGAATCGGATGTTAAACCTTCCGTAAAAGCAAAAGCAGAAGGTATGTCTTCCGTCGCCCATATATATAAAATCGGAAGAGGACCGTCAAGTTCTCACACAATCGGCCCCGAAAGAGCCTGCGAAATATTCAAATCGAAAAACTCAAAAGCCGACTCATTCAAAGCGGTTCTTTACGGTTCGCTTGCAAAAACAGGTAAAGGACACGGAACCGACACCGTAATTCGAAAAACACTCGCTCCGATAAAATGCGATATAGAATTTAATTTTGACGAATCCGACATTCCTCATCCTAACACAATGCTTTTAATCGCTTACAACAATTCTGTTGAAATCGACAGAGCAAAAGTCTTCAGTGTCGGCGGCGGAAATATTGTTTTTGAAAATTATGCGGTTGAACCGCCGAAAACCGTATACTCTCTGAGTACATTTAACGATATTGCGGATTACTGCAACAAACACGGACTTAGGCTTTGGGAATATGTTCTCGAAAACGAAGACGAAGGATTCGAGGATTATCTTAAAAGCGTTTGGGAAGCGATGAAAAACTCTATTCGCAACGGTTTGAGCGATGAAGGAATTTTGCCCGGTGGGCTCAATATACAGAAAAAGGCGAAAACGCTTTATAACAGTCAGCATATCGACGAAAAAGCGGAAACCAGAGAAAACAGAATTGTTTGCTCTTATGCCTTTGCCGTCGGAGAACAAAACGCATCCGGAGAAACAATCGTTACCGCTCCCACTTGCGGTGCCGCAGGAGTTCTTCCCGCTGTACTGTATTATCAGCAAAAGAAAAACGATTATTCCGACTCTCAAATAATAAAAGCTTTAATGACAGCAGGTCTTATCGGAAACCTTATAAAAACAAATGCATCTATTTCCGGTGCGGAATGCGGATGTCAAGCCGAAATCGGCAGTGCCTGTGCTATGGCTGCGGCGGCTCTTTCCGAACTGTTTGAACTTAGCATCGACAAAATCGAATATTCTGCGGAAATCGCAATCGAACACCATCTCGGACTTACTTGCGATCCCATTTGCGGACTTGTTCAAATACCGTGTATCGAACGAAACGCAGTTGCCGCAATGAGAGCGATAAACGCAGTAAATCTTTCAAGTTTCTTATGGGACACAAGGAAAATTTCTCTCGACAATGTAATTAAAACAATGAAAGAAACCGGACACGATATGTCATCTCCTTATAAAGAGACATCGGAAGCCGGACTTGCGAAACTTAAAATATGACACAAATAAACGCCGTTCGTTTTGAACGGCGTTTATTTTATGAAAGTATATTCTTTTTTGAAAAAAATCCGTAAACGGCATCTACAATTAAGAACAGTGTATAAGCGATAATAAAGGCTCCGACAACATCGCTTAAATAATGCGCACCACGGACAAGCCTTGTATATCCCATCACGCCGACATATACAACACAAGTGCCCCAAACGGCACCCGAAAACTTTTTAAGTTTTTCAAATGCAGAGCAAAAAATTACACTCAGGAAAACCGTACAGGAACTCGTTGTATGTCCGCTGGGGAAAGAATCGGTTCTGTTAAACAAGCGGTAATTATATATTCCCTCGGAAAAACTTTTTCTGTACCACGGAGTAAACGCTCCGAAATCGGTAGTGTCAATCATTTCACGGGTTAAAGGTGAATACCGTCCTTCACTTAGCCCTTCTTCGTTAAAAAAGCCGTTGGAATATGCAATCATCTCTCTGAATCTTACACGGTGCGTAATGGTTTTACATTCTTCGACAACCTTATATAAAACACCGAGCAACACACCCGCAAGAGCGATCCCCTCAAGTTTTTTCAAAATCTTTTTATCAAGGCGTGAAAATATAATAACAGATAATACGGCAACGCAAAAACTTATTAAGAAATATACCGCTTGGCTCAGATTATCTTTTCCCGCATTTTTCAAAATGTTTTTAATAACATTTTCAATCAGTTTTTTCCACCCGATTGTGCAGAGAACAAAAAAGCCTACCGACTCAAGCAATTTAACAAGAAAGTCAAAAAATTTATATGCTTTTGATTTAACATTTTCGACAGGCGTTATTTTCGGAACGATTTTATTTATGACCCCAAGACAGCCGTTCAAATCTCTTCTGCAAAGAAAAATGACGGCAAAGGCAGGTCCCCACATCGCCCAGGCAACCGCCTGACCGAAATCTTCGAAAAATTTCGGAAAAGATAAATCCGGTCTGTAAAGCACTTTATCAAGCGCTAAATCATAAACTCCGCCGTTAACACTCGCAAAAATCATCAACCCAAAAAGCACGGCATAAAGTATTGCGGAATAAATTATCTTTTTCTTCTGAATTTTATTCATACCTCTTACCCACAATCAACGAATATCATATTTGAAATATGCATTATCGCTGTACCAAAGCGGGAAATTCGTTCCCCATACATTATCGCACAGAATAAAGCCCATACCGTCTTTCAAATCGGGATAAACATTATCGTAATGCAGTATGTTGCCTTTTCCGGCAAAAGCAAGCGGAGAATGGAAGTTTGTGATTTTTACCGTATCGGCAAAAACATTTTCGACAGCCGACAAGTTTCTTCCGGCATTTTCCGCAATATCAAACGGATTAACTTTTCCGCCGAGTTTTGTAAATGTAAGTTCCTTACAATCGGGATAAAGATGGAACATAATACATTCCGGCAATCTCGAAGCGGGCTTGCCGTTCCATAAAATCTCAACTTCGAGATTTTTCTCGGAAAGGGTATATTTAATTTGTAAAACCGCCGGCGCACCGAGTTGAGCGGTTATTTTCTCATCCACGGTAAGTTCGGCAAGTAAAGAAACACGGTTATCGGAAATGTTTCCGGTCAGATTTTTAAGCGTATAATTAAATCTTCCCTGCATATATTTATCCGTAAGCGCATCAATTCCCGGTTTTCCGAAATCAGCATAAGCCCATGCCTTTGTTTCTTCGATGTTTCTTATGTAATGGGCAAACCAAAAATCAAAATCCGTTTTACCGTAAGAATCAAAAGTAATGCACGGCTGTTCGCTGTCCGAAACAACATTTTTGCCGTTCAACTTAAGACTTTTTATTCCGCCGTAAGAATTGACAGAAATTTCGTTTTTCCCACAAGTATAAACCTTATTTGTTTGTGCTTGATCGTCCAATTGCTCAAATGCGGTTTCGGGTCTTAATTTAGAAAGTTCATATTCGGCTTCTTTTCTGTGTTCTGCGCTCATTTTTTCGCAGGCCTTAACAATATATTCTCTTTGTTCCGCCCAACTTCTCTGAATTCTCTCGTATGCCGGATTTTCTTTTCTCGCCTTTTCAAAATCCACCTTAAGATAATTTTCATATTCGTTAAGCGCAACTTTAACATCCATTCCGCCGGTATGTTCTGCAAGACAAAGGATATTATCCGCAAGACATTTGTATTCATCGCTTTCACGGGTCAAAGTACCGTCTGTCAACCACTTGTTCTTCAAAGCAATCAAGGTGCGCAACGATGCCGATTTATACGGATCCGCAGCACTTCCGTGAATCCAACTGTCCCCGATTTCAGAAGTCAAAACGGGAAGTTTATCACGCACTTCCCAAATCTGCTGTGCGTAATCGTCAAGCGTACCGGCAACTATTTCATAATCGGGATATTCAGCCTGTATTTCCGCAATTCTCTCAATAATCGCATCCTTGCCGCTTGCCCCGTGATTGTCGAGTGTATGGTCAAAATAAAGTACATCGTCAACATACTCGTTTTTATATGCTCCGCCGTATTCTCCCGAATAAACAACAACAACTTCTTCTCCGTCAACACGCCAAAGGAAACTCTTCGGCACAGTCGGTACCGAAGATGTACCGTTAACTCCGATATGAAGCATTTTTATGCCGTTTCTTCTGAGTATCGGCACAATCGATTTGGTGTGTCCGGGAACATCGGTTGCTTTTGCCGCAACTGTCTGTTTTGAAGATATTTTGTCAATCTCTTTTATATATGACAGTCCGTACTCGTATGTATCGACATCAAGCAGTTCCGTATGCATTGTAAAAGGCAAGGCGTGTGCCGCTATGTTGCCGCATTTTAACGCTTCGATAAGTTTTTCTTTGTTTTCCTGAGTTCCGTACATGAGCTCTTCTCTTATCAGCCATGAACCTGTTGTCCAAACAAATTTTTTACTGTTTTTATTAAGTTCGTTTGCCATATCAATAGCATTGGGGATAAATTCGTCAATATATTTTTTTCTTATATTTTCGGCTAAATCCGTAAATCCCAAATCCAAATGCGTTTTTGAGACAATAATTACTTTTTTCATTTTTCATTCCTCCTTATCGGTTATTCTATCACCGCAAAGCTTCGTTTGTAAAGACAAAATCGACTGAAAATCCCTTGATTTCAGTAGTTTTTTGCCTTTATTTTTTCACGGTTTTACGCCGAAATTTTTCAATTAAAAAAATCACCTATCCGAAACGCACTTATTTATGAAAAGCTGTATTTTCATACACTGTAAAATTAAAATTCCCGCCTTTTGCACAAAATTCTCAATATTTGCCCGTTTTTAATATTTTCGCCACCTCTTTCTAATAACCGTTTTTACAAATCATGTGTATTTGCCGGTTGCAAGGTGTTGACAGATTTATAATTTTACAAAAGCAAAACAGGGAGGGAAATAAATGATTTTCTTTATTACGGTTTTAAGAGCGCTCGCAGCATGTCTTATTACAAATGCTCATTATACGGGCATCTATCCTACGGACTTAATCGCAAACGGCGGACTTATCGGTGATGTCTTGTTTTTTGCGGTATCGGGCTACTGTCTTTACAATATAAAATTGTCGTTCGGCAAGTGGTATGCAAAGCGTCTTTACCGAATATATATGCCTGTTTTGATAATAACATTGATTTATGTGCTTTTGGGATCATATACCTTTGAAGAACACAATGCATTATGGTGGTTCATTTATCCGACTTGCTATCACTTTGTAGCGTCAATAATCGTTCTCTATATACCCTTCTGGTTTTGTATGAAGATAAATTGGATTAGGGAACATTTGTTAGCGGTAATGGGTGCCATAGCAGTTATTTGGACACTGATTTACATTATATTTTATGACAAAAGTTATTATCACATCGACACCGTGCGTGAACCTATGATTCGCTTTTTGTTTATGCAAAGTATGTTAATGGGCGCATATTTCCGAAAGAATGACAAAAAAATACGAAATAAGTTTAAGGTTCGACATTTATTCGCAACACTTGTAATGTGTTTGATTTATTTTGTAAGTAAGTTGGCGTTTTCAAAAATTTCAAGTCTAAGCAATTTTCAAATACTCAATCAATATGCTATTCTTATTCTGTTAGCCACGATATTCCTGACATTTGCCGGGCTTGATTCCAAACTTGAAAAGCTTCCCAATCGGATAAAGGAAGTAATTGAGTTTATATCTTCTATCACACTGGAAATTTATGTTGTTCAAAGCGTACTGATAGATAAATTAAGACCGATCGGGCATTTCCCGATTAACTGGATCGTCTTAACCGCTTCGATATTGGCAGCTGCATTTACACTTCATAAAATATGCGGATTTATTTACATAGGGATCAACCGTATAGTTAATAAGCTTCGGAACTGACCTGAAAACCTATTCCCAGTTTTTTTCTTAAACATAAACAACGCCGAAAGTCTTGTAAAATCTTGACTTTCGGCGTTATTTATGGCACCCCCTGCGAGAATCGAACTCACAACTAACCCTTAGGAGGGGTTTATTATATCCATTTAACTAAGGAGGCGTTTTTCTTATATATCGGATTTCATATCCTTAAAGCAGGGTTAATTGTATCAAATTACCTTTATTTTGTCAATCAAAGACAGTATTGTTTTATTTCCTGATTCGTGATAGAATTATCTTAACAATTAAAGAAGGGTGAGTTTATGGAAAAAACTAATTCAAAAATGAAAACAGTTATCGGTATTTCTCTTTTTGCGGTAATATTCGGTACACTTTTGGCTTTGGCTACGGTATTTGACCTTCGTGTCAGCGAAATTCTCGTCCGCCTTGAGCCTAATGCCTATTTTACAAACAACATTTTCGGAACCGTTTTCGAATGTATCGGTTCTTGGCCTGTTTTCCTTTTCTTAAGCGTGGCTTTCGGTTGCATTTATACAAACACCAAACGCAATAAAAATAAGGCTTTATGTGTAATCGGTTCTATCATTTCGGTTATCGGCTCCGTTGTATGTATGTATGTGCTTGTAGACGATACCGTCGGATATGTTGAACAGCACGCAAATGTCGAGAATTTTACTTCAACCGTTTTCGCAAAAATCATATTTATTCTTATTTCAATTGCTTGCGGAATGCTTATCTGCTTTGCTTTTTCAAAAGTTGACGATAAAACGGCAAAAGCACTTCTTACATATTCGATAATTATTCTTTTCAGTGTTGCTTTTGCAAACATTGTTATTAAAGTTATCAAAAACTTTATGTCCCGTCCGAGATACAGAGCAATGAATTTCCTCGGTGATACCGAACATACAAACTTCCACCGTTGGTATGAGAAATTCGATTTGCCGACAAAAGACTCTCCGCTTTATATCGCTTCTTCAAACGGTCATAAAGTAGGCAACGACGCTTACCGTTCTTTCCCGTCCGGACACACCTGTGCGGCGGCAACAACATACACACTTCTTGCACTTCCCAAACTTTTCAAAAAATACAACACTCCGAAAATGAAAGCACTTATCTATTTCCTTTCGGTTGCAATAACCGCAATCGTCGCAATCAGCAGAATTGTTTGCGGAGCGCATTTCTTCTCGGATGTTCTTATCGGCGGAACAACAATGTTCTTAAGCGTTGTTCTTGCAAACAAAATATTTATCAAAAAAGATTTCGAACGAGTATAAAATCAATAAAACCGGTAAAAAGAGCCGCATCTCTCGATGCGGCTCTTTCTTTTTATTATTTCTTAGTTGAGGTCTTTTTAGCTTTTTGATTTTTTTCTTCCGTATCAAAAGCAGATTTCGTATGCCAAATATCTCTTGCATAATCATTGATCGCACGGTCGGCAGCAAACCTTCCTGCGCCCGAAATGTTCATAAGAGACATTCTGTTCCACTTATCTTTATCTTTATAAAGTTCCACCATTTGTTTTTGCGCTCTTCTGTAATCCGCAAAATCGGCAAGAACCATATAAGGATCGTGATTTATAATATTTGCGATTTCGGGAAATTGCTTTCCTGCAATTCCGTTTTGCGAAATATAATCAACCACACGCTTTATTTGAGAATTATTATTGTAATAACTCATCGGATTATATCCTCTGCGCTTGAGATCGTCAACTTCAGGTGTGCTCATTCCGAAAATTATAATGTTTTCTTCACCGACGGCATCGAATATTTCAACATTCGCACCATCCATTGTTCCGAGAGTTACGGCTCCGTTTATCATAAGTTTCATATTTCCGGTTCCGCTCGCTTCCGTTCCCGCAAGCGAAATTTGTTCGGACACATCGGCAGCGGGCATAAGCCTTTCAGCCATCGTAACATTATAGTCTTCAAGATATACCACTTTCAATCTGCCTTTAACATCGGGATCGTTGTTAATAAGGTCTCCGAGAGCGCAGATGAAAGCGATGATTTTCTTCGCCATATAATATCCGGAAGCGGCTTTCGCTCCGAAAATATATGTGTGCGGTGTAAAATCGCCGTCGGGATTATCTTTTATTTCCAGATAATCGGCAAGGATGTTCAATGCGTTAAGATTTTGTCTCTTATACTCATGAAGACGCTTAACCTGAACATCGAATATCGAATTCGGATCAATATCAATCCCGGCAGTCTTTTTGACATAAGCGGCAAACTGCTTTTTATTTTGAAGTTTTATTTCTCCGATTTTATCAAGGACTTTTTTATCGTCCGCATATTTATGCAAATTGATAAGTTCGTCTGCATTTTTTATAAATCCGCCGCCTATTAACGATTCGGCATAATCGGTAAGTCTCGGGTTCGACTGACAAAGCCAGCGCCTATGTGCGATTCCGTTTGTTACATTTTTGAATTTTATCGGGAAAAGCGAATAAAAGTCATTAAAAACGGTATCTTTGAGAATTTCCGAATGAAGTGCGGAAACGCCGTTAACGGAATGTGAGCCGACAACACAAAGATTCGCCATACGCACAACACCGTTTGACATTACAGCCATGCGCTCAACTTGATCGGCATTGTTTGTCGCCTGCCAAACAAAACTTCTGAAACGATTATCAATTTCCTTTGTAATTTGCCAAATTCTCGGCATAAGTCGTTTGTAAAGGTCTTCCGGCCAGCATTCAAGCGCTTCTTTCATTACGGTATGGTTTGTGTAAGCAACGGTTTTCGTTACTATATTCCATGCATCGTCCCAACCGTAACCGCACTCATCAAGCATAATTCTCATAAGTTCGGGAATCGCAAGTGTCGGGTGCGTATCGTTTATATGAATTGCGACTTTTTCATGAAGATTGTCAAGAGTTCCGTAAGTGCGCAAATGTTTATGAACAATATCCTGTATCGAAGCGGAAACGAGAAAATACTGCTGACGCAATCTTAACGATTTTCCTTCGGGATGATTGTCTGCGGGATATAGAACTTTGGAAATAACTTCCGCCATTGCCGTCCTTTCCATCGCTCTCATATAATCGCCTTGATTGAAAAGTGTCATATCAAGCGCAGGTGCTTTTGCCGCCCAAAGACGAAGCACGGAGATTCCTTTTCCGTCCTTACCCGAAACATACATATCGTAAGGAACCGCTTTCACAGAATTGTAATTTACGATTTCAACATGATGAAATTGATTCTCCCACGAATCCACAACCTCTCCGTCAAAGCGAACTTCAAGAGCGCTCTCCTCATGAGGAACAAGCCAAACTTCTCCGCCGGGGAGCCAAAAATCAGGCAATTCCGTCTGCCATCCGTCAACAAGTTTCTGCTTAAAAATACCCGCTTCGTAAAGAATAGAGTAACCCCTTGCCGCATAGCCCTGCGTTGCGAGTCCGTCAAGATAACAGGCAGCAAGTCTTCCCAATCCGCCGTTGCCGAGTCCCGCATCGGGTTCACACTCATAGATACTGTCAAGTTTTACTCCGTAATCACCGAGTACGCTTTCGAAAACATCCGTAAGATTGAGATTGTAAAGATTGTTTTTTAACGAACGGCCCATAAGGAATTCCATACAAAGATAATAAACTCTTTTGGTTCCCTTTTTTTCCGCATCGGCGGTAAATTCCGCTCTGCCTTCACTCATCATATCACGGACAATGAGCGAAATCGCTTTATAATACTGCTCGTTGGTCGCCTCATCGGGAGTTACTCCCATAAAATGAGAAAGCTTAGCTTCAACCAACTCTTTCGCCTTCTTTTTTGTAAGCGAATAATTCATAAATATATATCCTCCGAAATCTATATGCAATTATATATTTTAACTCTTATATATTATACTATTTTTATTGTGTTTTCAACCGCAAGCAAAACAAAACGAAAAATTTCGTCTATTTTACTAAAATTCGTTTTTTCTTCGGATTTTTATTCTTTAGATTGCTTTCTAAATTAAAAACCGCCTTCAAAAAAAGGCGGTTTATCGGTTTGTTTCGGGATTGTCCGTGCGTTCGAGAATATAATCAACACTGACACGGTGAAAATCCGCAAGTTTTATCAGAACTCCTGTCGGTATATCAATATCTCCCCGTTCATAATTAGAATACACCCTTTGACTGCAAACAAGGATTTCACTCATTTGTGCCTGCGTCATATCCTTATCTTCACGCAGATTCCGTATTCTTCGGTACATAACATCCACCACTTCTAACAGTTTATGCTATATTATATGTTAGCGGATTATTCGCTATTGACTTTTAGCGAAAATTTCGCTAAAATCGAACTGTCAGAATGTTGGGGTTCAAACATATTAAGCTGTTTTTACAGCGGTTTCGAGGCGTTTATGAAGATTAAAAACTTAGTATGGGCAATAGGGATTTTTTTCGGCGCCTTTTCCGTATCATCCGGCATTTTTATGCTAAGCGGAAAGATTTTGGAATATAAATTTCGTAATCCCGATACGGCAATGTTTGACTTCCCTTCAAATATTGCCGATTTTTTAAGCAGAACGGAAAATGCCGAGATTTTTCTGAGTGTCCTGCTTATTTCGGCAGGTATTACGGGATGCTGTTATTTTATTTCCTGTCTTATCCGCAAATGAATTTGTATGCAAACAATTCGCTGTTAAACCCTCTTACAGTCTGCGTTTGTCAAGACCAAAAAGACCTTGACAAAAATCAAAAAGTAGTATACAATACTAACGCATTTCGGCATCACGGAATATGGCGTAAACTTGTTAAACAAGTATTCACCTGACCTTATCCTGTGGTGTGCGGGGCGAAATAAATTTTAATGAGGTGAAAAACAATGACACAGGCTGAAAAACAGGCTATCATGGCTGAGTACGCTACTCACGAAGGAGATACAGGTTCTCCCGAAGTTCAGATCGCTGTTCTTACCAAGAGAATTCAGGATCTTACCGAGCATCTCAAGTCAAATCAGAAAGACCATCACTCAAGAAGAGGTCTTCACAAAATGGTAGGTCATAGAAGAAACCTTCTCGCTTACCTTCAGAAAGTCGATATCGAAAGATACCGTGCTATCGTTAAAAAACTCGGTCTTCGTAAATAAGACACTTTTAAGGCAAGCAGGTTTCTGCTTGCCTTGAATTGCTTTTATAAGCTGTTAATACTCAAGGCGGAAACTCTTGTATTTAGCGGTAAACAGAGCGTTTGTTTACCAAATGTTGTGTTTATTGCTAAACGGAATTTTTGCCTTGAAAAAATATAAAGAGAGGTAAAAACTATGTTTTTCAAAAATTTCAAAGTTTGGGAAACCGAACTTGCCGGAAGAAAACTTTCAATCGAAACCGGCAAAATGGCAGGACTTGCCAACGCCGCAGTTATGGTTCGTTACGGCGAAACCAATGTTCTTTGTACAGTTACCGCTTCGGCAAAACCCAGAGAAGGCGTTGATTTCTTCCCACTTTCAGTTGACTACGAAGAAAAAATGTACTCCGTAGGTAAAATCCCCGGTTCTTTCCAGAGAAGAGAAGGTAAAGCAAGCGAAAAAGCTATCCTTACATCAAGATGTATCGACAGACCGATTCGTCCTCTTTTCCCGAAGGACCTCAGAAACGATTGCACAGTTGTTGCTACCGTTATGTCGGTTGATCCCGATTGCAGTCCCGAAATCGCCGCTATGATCGGTGTTTCCGCAGCAATTGCAATCTCCGATATTCCTTGGGACGGCCCTATTTCAGGCGTAAATGTCGGACTTGTTGACGGCGAAATCGTTATCAACCCCACTCTCGAACAGAGAGCTAAAACTCAGCTTAACCTTACAGTCGCTTCGACCGCAGACCTTGTTGCAATGATCGAAGCAGGCGGTAATGAAATTCCCGATGACCTTATGTTTGACTGCATTATGGCAGGACATGAAGAAAATAAAAAGGTTGTTAAATTCATTCAGGGTATCGTTGACGAAGTAGGCAAACCCAAGTTCGCTTATGAATCTTCAGATCCCGATCCGGTCATCTTCAAAGAGATCGAAGATTTCTGCATTGAAGATGTTAAGAAGGCACTTGACACAGACGATAAACTTGTTCGTGATGAGGCTCTTCTTCCCATTTATGCCGCTGTTCACGAAAAATTTGACGAGCAGTTTGAAGGCAACGAAGCAAAAATCGACGAGATTATGTATCTTGTTCAAAAGCATGTTGTCCGTTCTTGGCTTAAAGACGAACACAAGCGTGTTGACGGCAGAGGTATTGATGAAATCCGTCCTCTTAATGCCGAAATTGATCTTCTTTCCCGTGCTCACGGTTCGGGTATGTGCAGCAGAGGACAGAGGCAGGTTTTTCCGAT
>CAZGPE010000022.1:0-25861 GCA_964527585.1 uncultured Eubacteriales bacterium | reverse complement strand
GAATGTATTGATAAAATCAATATAAACTCCTTTCGCAAAAAGCGAATCGGCGTAAAAACCGATTCGCTTTTATTTTTTGTCTGTTGAATTTGCTGTGTTTGAAGTATTCTTCTTTATAGCCTCGTATTTTTCTTTTGTTGCCATGCCGCCTCTTATATGACGCTGTGCTTTATTTTCATCAAGAACTTTCCTCACCTGACGGTATAATGAATAATCGGATTTCTTAAGCCTTTGCGAAACATCCGTATGTACTGTGCTTTTGCTTACGCCGAACACTTTTGCGGCGGTACGGACTGTTGCGTTGTTTTTTACGATATATTCTCCGAGTTCTGCGGCACGGTCTTCAACTGTATAATTCAAAACGAAAGCCCCCTTTTCATATCAATAATAGATATGAAAAAGAGGGCTTAATTATTCTTGATGAATTTTCCGTATTATTTTGTACCGAAAATTCTGTCTCCGGCATCACCGAGACCGGGAACTATGTATTTATGCTCATTGAGACATTCATCGCAAGCGGCACAGAAAACATCAACATCGGGATGAGCCTTTGTAAGCGCTTCGATTCCTTCGGGTGCTGCGATTATGCACATAAATTTAATTGACTTCGGATTGTATGCTTTAATCTGATTGATGGCATCAATTGCCGAACCGCCCGTTGCAAGCATCGGATCCACAACGAAAACTTCACGCTGAGAAATGTCCGAGGGGAGTTTGCAATAATAAGGAACGGGAAGAGCCGTTTCGGGATCTCTGTACATACCTATATGTCCGACCTTTGCGGAAGGAACAAGCGAAAGAACGCCGTCTACCATTCCGATACCCGCACGCAAAATCGGAACAAAAGCGAGTTTTTTACCCGCAATAACTTTTGATTTAGCAACCGCTACCGGTGTTTCAACCTCTACTTCTTCAAGCGGAAGGTCTCTTGTCGCTTCGTAGCAAAGAAGAGTTGCGATTTCCGAAATAAGAGCACGGAACTCTTTGGAACCGGTATTTTTATCTCTCAAAATGCTGAGTTTATGCTGAATAAGCGGATGATTGGTTATTGTAACATTTGCCATTTTATTTTCCTCCATATCTCTTTTCATTCACCGATAATTATATAACAACGCCGAAATAAAAACAAGTTATTTTTGAGCGTTTTCGATATCTTTAAGCTGATCTATTCTTCTTTGATGTCTTCCACCCTCAAATTCGGTGTTAAGAAAAACATCGACAAGTTCGATTGCGAGACCCGCTCCTACAACACGGCCGCCCATACACAAAACATTGGCATCATTGTGAAGTCTTGTATATTTTGCGCTGAAATAATCCGAACAGCAAGCCGCTCTGATGCCGTTTACTTTATTTGCCGCCATTGAAATGCCGATACCCGTTCCGCAGCAGAGAATTCCTCTGTTTCCCTCTCCGGCTGTGATTTTATCGCAAGTTGCTTTCGCAATAAGCGCATAGTCTACCGAATCGGCTGAATAAGTTCCGCAATCCTCGTATTCGATTCCCTGTTCGTCAAGATGTTTTTTTATGGACTCCTTAAGTTCATAACCGCCGTGGTCCGCACCTAAATAAAGCATATTTTATTCTCCTTTTTTTAATTTACTGTTAAGTTCTCTTTGAGCCTGAGGCAATCTCAGATACATCGGCAAAAGTTCATTGGCCGAAACCGTCTTTTCACCGTTTTTACAAATTTTGTTATATGTCAAGAGGCAAACACTCGATGCCTTTGCATACTGCCTTTGAGGATCCGCCGAAGATACATCGGGCAACTTGTCTTTCAAGCGTTCAAAACACATCCGTGCCCCGTCGCCCGCAAAAACGACTTTTTTTCCGAGATTTCGGAGTTTTTCCTCAAGTTCGTCAATCAATATCGCTTCATCGGGAGAAATGCGTTCTCCGTTCAAAAAAGAAGCTGTATACACCTGATTGCAACGGGCATCCATCACCGCACACACAACGCTTTCGCTGTCCTTAAACGGATAGGCTATAGCCTCAAGCGAAGAAACGCCGAAACACTGCTTATTCTGTGCGGCAGCAAGTCCTTTAAGCGCCGAAACACCTATGCGTACACCCGTAAACGAACCGGGACCCGTACTGACCGACAGAACATCCACATCGGAAATTTCGGTTTGTGTATTTTTAAGTATGTTTTCCACCATAGGCATAAGGGTTTGAGAATGAGTAAGCCCCGTATTGAGAAAACTCTCCGCTATTACCTTTTCATCCTGCGTAAGCGCAACACTCGCACTAAGGGATGAACATTCAACCGATAAAATTTTCATATTTCAAAATCACATCCGTCAACAGTTATAATTCTGCTGTTATCTCCTTCGCCTTTTTCGATTGTAATTCTAACGGTATTGTCCGGCAGAGCGTTCTCGATATTTTCGCTCCACTCAACGCAAAGAACACTTCCCGCATCAAGATATTCGAAAAATCCCGTTGAATACAAATCCTCCCAAGTCGATACTCTGTACATATCGAAATGGCACAACCGGGCATCTTTCCCGTAAACATTCACTATTGCGAAAGTGGGACTGCTGACATCACATTCAATTCCCATCCCTTTTGCAACTCCCGTTGTAAAAGCGGTCTTCCCCATACCGAGTCCGCCGTAAAAAGCGATAACCGTACCTCTTTTTACCTTTTGACCGAAACGGCGGGCAAGTTCAACTGTCTGTGAGTAACTTTCCGTCTTAAACACCTGCATTAAATCACCTTGTATATTGTACCACCAAAAACCCGTTAGGTAAATAGTTTTTGCTTGAAATAAATGCAATATCATATTATAATGATTAACAGTAAATTATTTAAGGGGAGTAATATATGAAAAAGGCTTTCGAAAATGTTATAACTTTTTTCAAAGAAACCGATATGTACCTTTTGGTTTTATGCGTTATTACTTCCGTTTTCGGAATCATTGCGGTTACAAGCGCAACAAGATATTCCCTTGAAGAAAATCAAGCCGTTACAAGAGAAACCGTTGTAATGATAATTGCGGTTGTAATCGGTCTTGCCGCAGCGGTTCTGATTTCGATGCTCGACTATCAGGTATTTACTAAACTCTGGCCCGTTATCGCTGCGGTATGTATCGTACTTATGCTGCTGCTTTTCAAATTCGGTACAGGCCCTTCCGCAAGAAGCGATGCGAGAACTTGGCTTTCTTTAGGGCCGATACAGTTTCAGCCCTCGGAACTCGTTAAAATCGGTTTCATCATAACTTTCAGCGTACATATCGAAAAACTCAAAGATAAAATCAACAATATCGTAAGCATTATTCAACTTGCGGTACACGCTCTCATACCTATCGCACTTGTCGCTTTGACGGGCGATATGGGTTCTTCGCTCGTATTCATTTTCATAACCGCAGTTATGCTTTTTGTCGCAGGAGTTCATTGGGGATATTTTGTCGGCGCAATAGCATTTGTCGGCGCAATTTCGCCTCTTGTATGGACTTATGTATTTAAGCAGATTCAACGGGACAGATTTTTGGCTTTGATTTATCCCGACTTATACAGCAACATAATCTATCAGCAAAAAGTCGGTATGAGCGCTCTTTCGTCCGGCGGTCTTACGGGACAGGGACTTTTCAAAGGCGCATATACTCAGTCGGGAGTTATCCCCGAAGGTAAAAACGATATGATCTTTACGGTAATCGGTGAAGAACTCGGATTTATCGGATGTGCTGCGGCGCTGCTTCTTTTAACGCTTATGGCTGTACGCTGTATCTCAGTCGGTAAAAAGTCCCGTGAGCAGTCAACCAATCTCATCTGCTGCGGAATGGCATCTCTCATCGCTTCCCAAATGATAATCAATGTCGGTATGTGCCTTATGGTACTTCCCGTAATCGGAATTACGCTCCCGTTTTTCAGCGCAGGCGGTTCATCTAACCTCTGTATTTATTTGGGAATCGGATTGATAATGAGTATATACAGGCACAACTGCGAACGGGAAACCGTAAGCGTAAAACTATACGACTCACTTCTTTGAGTTAAAACAAAAATACTGATTTGTGGGTGATTTTATGAAACTTATATTCAAAAACTGCACACTTCTTGACGGAACAAAAAATATGACCGCACAGGAAGGTGTCGATGTCGCAATCGAAGACGGAAAAATCGTCGAAATAGGTAAAATCGAAGCTGCTTGCGGAGATGTAACAACTGATCTCACCGGAAAATATCTTATGCCCGGTCTTATCAATCTTCATGTTCACTTACCGGCAGGAGGTAAACCGCAAAAGAAACCTCTTAAAGCGGATTTGCTTTCCAAAATCGCTCTCTCGTCTTCGTTTATGCGTGAGTTCACTTTGAAAATGTGCCACTCATACGCTATGCAAGGTCTTATGTCGGGTGTTACGACAATAAGAACCGTAGGCGGACTTGATAATCTCGACACAAAACTCAAAGAAAAAATAAATTCGGGTGAACTCGAAGGACCGAGAATTATCGCTTCAAACTTTGCAATCGGTGTTCCGAACGGCCACATGGTCGGTTCTGTTGCAAGAGGCGCTCAAACAGTCGAAGAAGCGGTTAAAATGGTTGATGAACTCCATTCGCAAAACGCCGATTTGGTTAAACTTATGATTACCGGCGGAGTTATGGACGCTAAAGTTAAAGGTGAACCCGGCAGACTTATGATGCAAGCGGATATGATTAAAGCCTGCTGCGACAGAGCGCACGAATACGGCCTTAAAGTTGCCGCCCATGTTCAAAGTCCCGAAGGTGTCAGAGTCGCAGTTTCAAACGGAGTCGACTCAATCGAACACGGCTCAACTCTCACTCAAGCGGAAATCGACACATTCAAAAATCACGGTGCCGTTTTAATTTGTACTCTTTCCCCCGCTCTTCCGATGGCAAAATTCGAAATGGAAACTCTCGGAATTACGGAAGCGGTTCAGTACAATTCAAATGTTGTTTTCAACAATATGGTTGCCGGCTCCAAAACCGCTCTCGAAAACGGAATTAAAGTCGGTCTCGGAACAGATACGGGATGTCCTTACACCACTCATTACAATATGTGGCGTGAACTTCATTACTTTGAGAAAAATGTCGGTGTAACGCCCGAATTCGCACTTTACAGCGCAACTTTGAACAATGCGGAAATTCTCGGATTGGATAAAATCACAGGAAGCATCGAAGTCGGAAAATCTGCGGATATTCTTATTTCAAACGGCAATCCGCTTAAAGATTTCAGAGCGCTTTCGACACCTTATGCGGTAGTTGTAAGAGGAAAAGTTTATAACCAACCGAAAATAAAGAAATACAAAAAATGCGATATTGAGTTGGATAAATATTACGACTGAAAACAGCCTTAATAAGCAAACAGCACTTCATTTTCGAAGTGCTGTTTTTTTACTTAAAAGCAAATAAATCATCTTGTATTAAACGCTATAGGCTTTTCGGGATTCTCCGTATTCATCAGTACCGCTTCTTTTACGGTTCGTGAGCCGTATTTTTCATTGATATGAATTACCGCTTCTTCGAGTTTTTCGAGTTTATTGTGTTTTTCAATATCAAAAAACATATCAAGCTGCTGTGCCGCCGTCGAAGGCACAAGCTGTATCGCACGGACGCTCAGCGCTCTTACGGGAAGTATTTTATCGTAACGCTCAAGATAAAGAGAAAACGCCGTATCGGTAATTTCCCGTGCATTTTGAGTTATGAATTCGGTCTTTTTTTGAAACTGTACAGTTCTCAAATCGTTGCTTTTAACCGAAATTTGCACAGCGGATGCCGACAGAGCGTTTTTTCTTAAATTATATGACACTTCGTGCGACAATGACAAAAGGACATTCCTTACTTCACCGTCGCTTTTAAGGTCATAGGGCATTGTAATACCTCTTCCGATGCTTTTAATTTCGGGACGGTAAAAGAAATCGGAAACGGGTGAATTTTCGTATCCGTTTGCACATTTCCATAAAACGCTTCCGTTTTTACCGAAAACGGAAACAAGCGTATTTTCGGGAGTTTGCGCTAAATCGCCTATTGTTTTAATCCCGTATTTTTTCAAAATATTATAAGTGCTTTTCCCGATCCAAAGCATATCGCAAACGGGCAAATCCCATATTTTTTGCCTGAAATTGTCTCTTCGTATAACAGTTATTCCGTCGGGCTTTTTCATATCGCTTCCGAGTTTTGCGAAAATTTTATTAAACGAAACACCTACGGAAAGGGTCAGACCGAGTTCTTTTTTCATACGCTCTTTTATACGGTATGCGATTTCGACATCGGAGCCGAAAAGTTTTTCGCTTGCGGTTACATCAAGCCAACATTCATCCAACCCGAACGGTTCAATCATATCGGTATAATCATAATAAATTTCCCGTGCTGCCTTGCCGTATTTCATATACTCGTCAAAATGAGGTTCGAGAATAATCAAATCGGGGCATTTATTTTTTGCCTGCCATATTACATCCCCGGTTTTTACGCCGTATTTTTTCGCTTTTTCGCTTTTGGCAAGAACGATTCCGTGTCTGTCTTCTTTTTTTCCGCATACGGCAATCGCTTTCCCTTTAAGTTCGGGATTGAGAACGGTTTCTACCGAAGCGTAAAAATTATTCAAATCGCAGTGTAATACCGAGCGTTGCATAAATCCGTCCCCTTTTTTCCGATTTCAAATATATTTTATCAGAACATTTGTTCGGTGTCAATATAAAAATTACGGCAATGCATTTTACAAAGCACTGCCGTATAATCATTATTCTTTTACGGTTCCGTCGCTGTTGAACAACGGAAGAGGTTCAAGGAAAATTATGTCATCCCTGTTTGCCGCATCGCCTTCAGCGAGAATCGCCATTCTTCCGACAACATTTCCGCCTGCCTGCTCTACGAGATTTTCAACCGCAGAAATCGAGCCTCCGGTCGAAATTACATCGTCGATAACGAGAATTCTTTTTCCGTTCATCTTTTGCGCATCGGCACCGTCCATATAAAGTTTTTGCTCACCCTCGGTGGTGATTGAATTGTCAACCGTCTCAAAAACACCGTTCATATAAGCCTTTTTCTTTTTACGGACAAGGAAATATTCGTTTCTGCCGCTTTGTCTTGCCATTTCGTGAATAAGCGGAATAGCCTTTGCTTCGGGAGCAACCATATAATCGAATTCCGGCGCTTTTTCAAGCAACGCTTTTGCACATTCGCAAGTAAGTTCGACATCACCGAAAATTACAAACGCCGCAATTGTCAGGCTGTCATTGATTTTACACAAAGGAAGATCTCTCTTAACCCCTGCAACAGTAATGGGATAAACCATAACTCTCACCTTTCAATCTTTTATTTAATATAAAATTAACCGCCGAGATATGCCTTTTTAACTTCCTGACTTGCAAGCAGTTCTTTTCCCGTTCCCGAAAGAACGATTTTTCCGTTTTCGAGAACATAAGCTCTGTCGGAAATCGCAAGCGATTTGCCTGCGTTCTGCTCAACAAGAAGAACCGTTGTTCCCTCTGCGTTGAGATCCTTGATTATGGAGAAAACTTCGTCTACAAGCAACGGAGAAAGTCCCATTGAAGGTTCGTCAAGCATAAGAAGTTTCGGATGGCTCATAAGCGCTCTTCCCATTGCAAGCATCTGCTGTTCACCGCCGGAAAGAGTTCCCGAAATTTGATTTTTGCGTTCTTCAAGTCTCGGAAAACGCTCATATATTTTTTCAATGTCTTTTTTTACGGATTTTTTGTCTTTTTGAGAATAAGCACCCATAAGAAGATTGTCATAAACGGAAAGTTCCTGAAAAACTCTTCTTCCTTCGGGAACCTGAGACATACCCAAAGAGACAATCTTATGACACGGTTGGTGAGTTATTTCTTTTCCCTGAAAAAACACGCTTCCCGCTTTCGAAGGGATAAGACCGATAACCGACTGCATTGTCGTTGTTTTACCTGCACCGTTTGCACCGATAAGAGTAACAATCTCACCTTCGTTGACTTCAAAATCAATACCTTTAAGAGCTTGAATTACGCCATAATAAACTTCAAGTCCTTTTACTTCAAGCAATGCCATAATTAACCTCCTATATACGCTTTGATAACTTCGGGGTCGCTCAGCGCCGCTTTGGTTTCGCCCTGTGCGAGAACCGTTCCGAAGTTCAATACCGTGATTTCATCGCAAAGACCGGATACGAATTTCATATCGTGTTCGATAAGAAGTATTGTAAGGTCAAATTCATCACGGATAAATTTAATAATATCAACAAGTTCGGCTGTTTCATTGGGGTTCATACCCGCCGCAGGCTCATCCAAAAGCAAAAGTTTCGGATTTGTTGCCAACGCTCTTGCCATTTCGAGTTTTCTCTGCTTACCGTAAGGAAGATTGCACGAAAGATTATTTCTTTCTTCGTAAAGTCCGAAAACCTTAAGAATTTCCTTTGCTCTTTCTCTCATACGCACTTCCGTATCGAAATGAGCCGGTAAACGAAGCATACTCGCAAAGGGACTGCATTTGAATTCGGGCTGATTATGAAGTCCGACCATAACATTTCTTACAACACTCATATTGTTGAAAAGACGAATGTTTTGGAAAGTTCTCGCAATACCTTTATGGTTAATCTGTTCTTGGGTCTTACCTTTGAGTTCTTCGCCGTCGAGATAAAAAGTACCCGTTGTTGCCTGATAAACTCCCGTAAGCATATTAAACACAGTCGTTTTACCCGCACCGTTAGGGCCTACAAGACCGTAAAGCTGTTTTTTCTTGATTTCGAGATCAAGTCCGGAAACCGCCTTAAGTCCGCCGAAGGAAATACCGAGATTATCGGTTTTAAGCATAATATCCGACATATTATTTGCCCTCCTTTGCAGGTTTATCCGGAGTCGTAAACTCTCCGTCGGATGTCTTTACATCAACGGAAAGAAGTTCATCCATATTTATTTTGGATTCGATTCTGTTCCATGCAACATCGTCATCGACAATTGTGGATTCTTTCTTCTTGAAAAGTTTTGCGGAAAGAACTTTAAGATTAAATTTATCTTTAATCGGTTTAAGAGCGGGAGCGTTATTGAAAATAACAACAACAATAAGAATAATCGCATAAACGAGAAGTCTTACAGCCGCAAGATCGCCCGAAAGATTGTTCTGAAGAACAAAGTTGATATATGTTATGAGTGTTGCTGCGATTATCGAACCGCTTATCGAACCGATACCGCCGATGACAACCATAACGAGAATTTCGATTGAATAGTTATAGTCAAATGCGGAATAGATAATCGGGGTGTAATAATGTCCGTAAATAACACCCGCAACGCCTGCGAAGAAAGCGGCGATAACGAAAACAAAGAGTTTGTAATATGTTACATTTATTCCCATTGCCTTTGCCGCAATTTCATTATCACGAATTGCGGTTATCGCTCTTCCGTGTTTTGAACGGATAAGGTTCTGAATAAGGAAAAGAACGACAAGTACGAGGATAAAGGCAACTATATAAAGAGTTGAAGGCTGAATTTTGATTTTATCGGTTTTAAGTCCCATCGCACCGCCGAAAATATCGAGGTTTTTGAAAACATTACGGACGATTTCACCGAATGCGAGAGTTACTATCGCAAGATAGTCTCCCTTAAGCCTTAATGCCGGTAAGCCGATAATAAATCCGAAAACGGCAGCAAGCAATCCGCCGACAACAAGAGAAATAAGAAAACATACAAAGGTGTTTTCAATATAGTTATTGAGAAACAGCGAAAAATACGAGCCGAGATACGCACCTACACACATAAATCCCGCATGGCCGAGAGAAAGTTCTCCGAGAAAACCGACAACGAGGTTAAGCGAAACAGCAAGAATAATGCTGTATGCGATTTTGGGAAGAAGATTTACAAAAGAACGGCTGAGCAATCCGGTCGAACTTAAAATTATCATAAGTACCAAGAAAGCCGCAACACCGATATAATTTGTGCAGTGTTTAAGCTTGAAGGTTTTCTTGACATTATTTACATATCCCATTATACCTTCTCCCTTCTTCTCTTGCCCAACAAACCGACGGGTTTAACAAGCAAGATAACTATCAACAAACAAAATTCAATTGCCGTTGTATACGCTTCAACGGTAGGATTGTTTTTACAAATCTGTTCGATTATTCCCAAAAGTATTCCGCCGAGCATAGCTCCCGGAATCGAACCGATACCGCCGATTACGGCAGCGGTAAACGCTTTAATTCCCGGCATTGCGCCCAAAGTGGGAGTTACCGAAGGAATACGGATAATGTAGAAAAGACTCGCAAAAGCGGCAAGTGCCGAACCGATTGCGAAAGTAAGCATAATTATTCTGTCGACATTAACGCCCATAAGACGAGCGGCGCCGCTGTCTTCGGAAACCGCAATCATCGCTCTTCCGGTTTTTGTTCTTTTTACGAAAACCTGCAAGCCTATCATAATAATCGCACCGACAACAAGAGTAAGTATTGTTCCCGTACTGATTTCCGAACCGAATATTTTAACCGTTCCGAAGTTTGCGACAATAAGTGTTTTCGAAGTCGAACCGAAAACAAGCTGAGCAATTCCCTGCAAAAGATTGCTTACGCCGATTGCCGTAATCAAAACCGCAAGCGGTGAAGCGCCTCTGAGCGGTTTGTATGCGAATTTTTCGATTACAATACCCGTAAGTGTACAAACAACTATTGAAACCGCCATTGCGATAAACGGATTGGTATTAAGCGCCATTGTCGAGAAAATTGCGTACGCTCCGACCATTATAACATCGCCGTGAGCGAAGTTGAGCATTTTGGCGATACCGTAAACCATAGTGTAGCCGAGCGCTATGAGTGCGTAAACAGCACCGAGGCTAAGCCCGTCTAATAATATACTCATAATTCCCTTTGCCTTTCCGACTGCTGACAGTTTATTTCTGTTAATTCCGGCGCAGTCAATCGGAATAACATTTACCATAAGGCAACTCAACACAATAAAAAACAAATATTGTGCTCGGTTGTTTTATGGGAAAGTCGGAGAAGATAAAAACACCTTCTCCGACTGTATAAAACATTTTCAGTTAGAACAATTACTTTTCAACTGTAACGATAACAGGAACCTTTGTGGGTGCACCTGTTTCGCTCCAAGTCATTGTGCCTGTTGTTCCGGTGAATTCCATACCGCCTACAAGTACGCTTCTGACTGCTTCGCAAAGATCGGAAGCCGAAATGTTTGCGTCCTTGATGTCAGCCTTAACCATAGCGTTATAAATTACATAAACAGCATCGTAAGCATCGGCAGCAAACTGATCGGGAGTTGCATTGTATTTGTTCTGATAGTTCTTAACGAAAGAAGCAATCTTTTCATCTGTGCTTGTTGAATCGAAGGGAGTGATGTATTTGATTACATTTGTTACACTTGAGTCAACCTGATCAACGACACCGTCAAGTCCGTCGCTTCCGAAAATAAGAGCATCAACGCCCTTGTTTGAGCAAGCACGGGCAACAAGACCTGCTTCTGTGTAATAGAAGGGAGTGAAGATTGCATCGCAGTCTTTAAGAGCTTCAACCTGAGTTGAGAAGTCCTTATTGTTTTCCTTGTCGAAAGTTTTTGTTATGAAGCTGACGCCGAGACTGTCCATTTCAGCTTTGAAAGCTTCGTAAATACCCGAAGAATATGTATCGGAAGTATCGTAAATACAGCCGATATTTTTCATACCGTATTCGTTAACAAGTGTCTGAGCGGCAAGAATTCCCTGGTCGGGATCTCCGAAGCAAACACGGAAACCGTTGGAACGGCTCTCGATTACGGAAGCTGCGGAAGCCGAAGGAGTGATGAAGAAAAGATTATCTTCAACAGATTTAGCCGCAAAAGCTTCGCAAGCGCCTGTTGTTGTCGAACCGATAGAAATCTGCATTCCGGCATCCATCAACTGATCGTAAGCCGTTGCCGCTTCAGCGGGCAAACCTTTATCGTCTTTCATAATAAATTCGAATTCAATTCCGTTAATTCCGCCTGCTGCGTTTATTTCATCAATAGCAAGCTGAGCACCCTGCTGAACCGAAATGCCGTATGAGGAAGCATCACCGGTAAGAGGGCCTGTAGCACCGACAACGATTTTACCGCTTGTACCCGATGTTTTTCCGCCGCAAGCAGCAAAGCATGTTACAACAATTGCGAGTGCCAAAACTACGCCGATTACTTTTTTGAAGTTTTTCATTTGTAACAACCTCTTTTTCCTAAAAAATTTATTTTTCAGCATTACACTGTAAAATACAACAAACAAAAACCGAAAAATTTCCGACTTTATATTTTCATTGAATATAATATTAAATTATAAAAAGTTACGGGCGGTTTGTCAAACTTTTTTTGTTGATTTTTCGGCGTTTTTTAACATTTTGTTCATTATGTCGAATTAAGGTCGTTTTCTGCCGTTCGAATTAGGCAATATCAAAGCCGTAAAGACGGATAAATGCTGTCCTCTGTGCTTACAGCATCGAATTTTGCGGATGACATCCTACCCGTGAATTTAAGATTGGTTTTTAGAATTTTTGATTTTATATTTTTCATAATTACTGAAATTAAGAACAACATCCTACCCGTAGGGGCGGCGTTCCGCCGCCCGTTGTTGTTGCAATATCAATTTCACGGGTAACATCCCGTTGCCATTGCTACCGTAAAAAAAATCGAATATATATAAACCAAACGCAAAATCAAGGCTTAACCGATTCTACACAGTGTGGAGAATAAAAAATAAACGACGGCTTTCTTACGAAAACCGTCGTTTATTTGGCTGGGGTGGCAGGATTCGAACCTACGAATGCAGCAGTCAAAGTGCTGTGTCTTACCGCTTGACGACACCCCAATATTTAATTTTAAGAGTTTGATATTGAAAACTCCGCCAAATCATTAAGACAGGCGGAGTTTAGTCAGTGGGGTGGAATATCGGATTCGAACCGATGGTCTCCAGTGCCACAAACTGGCGCTTTAACCGACTAAGCTAATCCCACCAAATCGCTGGCGCGCTGAGAGGGACTCGAACCCCCGACCCTCTGCTTAGAAGGCAGATGCTCTATCCAGCTGAGCTATCAGCGCATTTCTTGATGCTTGAATATTATATATGCGGAAATCAATTTTGTCAAGTCAAAAAGTGATTTTTTTATTTTATCGGTGATAAATAACCGTTTTGATGCCGTTTTTATAAAAACAGTGATTGAAATTTCACCCGTGAATTTGATGTTGCAACGGCATTGGGCGGCGAAACGCCGCCCCTACGGGTGTGTTGTAACCTGTAAAATTGATGTTGCTACGGCAACTATTTTGACAATAACGGTAATTCGATTAAAAAATTAATTATGAAATAATCGGGATATGATATTTATGTAAAAATAAAATTTGCGGTATAAATAAATTTCGTAGGGGCGGCGGAACGCCGCCCCTACTGGTATGATATCCCCCGTGAATTTGAGATTGTAATAATGGCGAAATTTTGATAAAAACATTAAACAAACCGTTGCAATATGCTCCCATGTAAAATTCAAATAAAAGCAAAAAGGAGAAGACAACAATCTTCTCCTTTTATTTATCCGCTTATAAAATTTTTATATTCGTTTCGATTTTTATATTCGGTTAACCGTTCAAAACTTCTTTATAAAGTTTTATGTATTCGTTTGCCGATTTACCCCACGAATAATCACATTCCATTGCACGCTTTACGAGAATTTTCCAGCCGTCTTTATTCTGATAGCCTTCGATTGCTCTGCGAACGGTATGAAGCATATCGTGAGCGTTATAGTTAGCGAAGACAAAGCCGTTTCCTTTTCCGTCGCCGGAATCGGTAATGCTGTCTCTGAGTCCCCCTGTTTGACGGACTATCGGAACCGAACCGTAACGCAACGCTATCATCTGCGAAAGTCCGCAAGGTTCGGACTGCGAGGGCATAAGGAACAAATCGGAGCCTGCATATACTTTCTTCGAAAGAGGCGGATTAAATCCGAGATTTATCGCAACTTTTTCGGGATAGCGTGCGGCTAAATCCTTGAAAAATTCTTCATACTGCCACTCTCCCGAACCGAGAACGACAACCTGAACATCCGTTGTAACGACAAGTTCTTCGAGAACTGCCTTAACCAAGTCAAGTCCCTTATGAGACACAAGCCTTGTTACCATACCGATTAAAACCGTATCGGGTTTATCTGGAAGTCCCATAATTTCCTGCAAGGCTTTTTTATTTTTCGCTTTTCCCGAAACAAAATCCGATGCCGTATAATTTACGGAAATGTCTTTATCGGTTTCGGGATTATACAAATCGACATCAATTCCGTTAAGTATGCCCGAAAGCTTCCAACTTCTCTGATTGAGAATCGGATCAAGTCCGTGAGAATACCACGGATCGAGAATTTCATTTGCGTAAGACGGGCTGACGGTTGTTACTTTGTTTGCCGACTCGATTGCACCTTTCATAAAATTGACATCGTTATCGTATTCGACAATATTTTCCGCTTCGGGCGGCAAACCGAGAACTTCGGGAATAAGTTCCCTGCCGTAAGTTCCCTGATACTGAATATTATGAATGGTAAATACCGTTTTTATATTTTCGTATCCGGGCGACTGAGCGTACATTGTGCTGTAATAAACCGGTACAAGTGCCGACTGCCAATCGTTACAGTGAATAATGTCCGGTTTGAAATCAATGTGCGGAATCATTTCAAGCACCGCTCTCGAAAAGAATGCAAAACGCTCCGCATCGTCATAATAGCCGTAAATTCCGTCTCTTTTGAAATAATACTGATTATCAATAAGATAATATATAACTCCGTTGTGCTTTGCTTCAAACACACCGCAATACTGTCTTCTCCAAGCAACCGGAACGGTAAAACTCGTAACAAATGTCATTGTGTCTTTAAGTTCCTGTTTAATTGTATCGTACATCGGCAAAACAACCCGACATCCGACTCTTCTTTTACGCAAAGCCTGAGGCAGACTTCCCGCAACATCTCCGAGTCCGCCCGAAGCCATAAACGGCAACGCTTCACTCGCCACATATAAAACCTTCATATTCTTCCTCCGATATTAAAATCAAATCCGTGTTAAATTACAATTCCTTTGCCGATATAGAACGGATAGTTTTCTGCTCCCGACAAAACTTTGTTCGGCGTAACAACAGCAACTTTATCGGTAATTACATAATTAAGCTGTGCACCTGCGGCAACAAATCCGTCCTGCATCACGATTGAATTTTTAACAACAGCACCTTTTTCGATACGGACTCCACGGAAAATAATCGAATTTTCGACTTCTCCGTCAATTATACATCCGTTTGCGACAAGCGAATTTTTAACTTTCGAACCTATACCGTATGTTGACGGCATATCATCCTTGACTTTTGTAAAAATAGGTCTTTCGCTGTTGAAAAGATCGTTACAGTTTTCGATATTAAGCAAATCCATACTCGCCTTAAAATAAGAAGCGAGAGAATCAACGGTTGCGGAATATCCTTTTGTTTCGAAGCCGTAAATATTGAGTTTCGAAACATTTTTCTGAATAATTTCCGTCTCAAAATCGGTATATCTTCGGCTCATCGCCTCATTCATAAGCCTTTCGAGGAGCGATTTTTTCATAAGAATTACGCCCATTGAATAATTGCCCGTTTTTTCTTCAACGGGAGTTATATCAATCTCTTTGACTTTTCCGTTTTCGTCAAGATTAAGCACCATCATATCCGAAAGCGCCGGAACCTCGCCTTTTTTATAAACGATTGTTATATCCGAATTTTTCTCCGTATGATACTGTGTGAGAGCTTCGATGTCTATGTTCGAAATACTGTTACAATCTGACAAAAGTACATATTCTTCGTTCGCTCTTGCGATAAATCCCTTAATTCCGTGAAGAGAAGCGATTTTATTATCGTTTCCGCCCTGTTCGGCAGTCGAAAACGGCGGAAGAAGCATTAAACCTTTTGTTTTTCTCGAAAGGTCCCACGCTTTTCCCGTACCGAGATGGTCCATAAGAGAGTGGTAGTTTGACTTTGTTATAACACCGATGTTTTCGATTCCGGCATTAACCATATTCGAGAGCACAAAATCAATAAGTCTGTATCTTCCCGCAAAAGGAACGGACGCCATTGTTCTCAATGCCGTAAGTTCGGGCAAGCATCCGTCATAAGCGCTTGAAAATACAATTCCGACTATGTTATTTCCCGTCATATCACTCACTCTCCTTTACTCTGTCTGCATCAAGCATTTCTTTGGGTTTTACGCTCATTCCCTCTCCGACGGTTACATTCGCTCCGACAACGGCAACTCCCCATTCGTCTCTGTTTTCGACTTCTTCGGGGCGTGAGCCGATTTTCGCATTTCTTTCAATCACCGAATTTTCCGCAACAATAGAATATTCTACATCGGCACCGGATTTTACGACCGCACCGGGCATTACAATCGAATACCGAACGGTTGCGCCCTCTTCAACCGTAACATTGTCGAAAAGAATAGAGTAGTCTACACTTCCGAACACCTTAGAACCTTCCGCTACCATCGAATTCTGTATATCCGCTGTCGGCGCTATATACTGAGGCGGAGCAACGGGAGTTTTCGAGTAAATTTTCCACGAATTATCCGACAAATCAAGATCGACTTTCGGATTAAGCAAATCAAGGTTTGCTTCCCAAAGCGAATCTATCGTTCCGACATCTTTCCAATAACCGTCAAACAGATAAGCGAACATTCTCTCGCCTGCCGAATGCATAGCGGGAATTACATCGTGCCCGAAATCGTTTGAAGAATCGGGGTTGTTTTCATCGTCGATAAGATAACGGCGAAGTTTTGACCAAGTGAAAATATATACACCCATAGAGGCTTTATTGCTTGTCGGATTTTTCGGTTTCTCCTGAAATTCCGCAATGGAATTGTCATCGTTGAGAACCATAAGGCCGAAACGGCTTGCCTCTTCCCACGGGACTTCAAGCATCGCTATCGTACAGGCGGCATTATTCTTTTTATGATATTCAAGCATCTTATTATAATCCATTTTATAAATATGGTCGCCCGAAAGCACCGCCACATATTCCGGATTGTAGCGATCAATGAAGTTTATGTTTTGATAAATTGCGTTTGCGGTACCTTTATACCATTCCATCCCTTTTATCTGCTGATAAGGTGAAAGCATATGTACTCCGCCGTGAGCACGGTCAAGGTCCCAAGCCTGACCGTTTCCGATATAATCGTTAAGTTCAAGCGGCTGATACTGTGTCAGAACTCCCACCGTTGTAATACCCGAATTAACGCAGTTTGAAAGCGGGAAATCTATAATTCTGTATTTTCCGCCGTAGGGAACTGCCGGTTTTGCGATATTCTTTGTCAGTACGCCGAGTCTTGAACCCTGACCGCCTGCAAGAAGCATCGCAATACATTCCATTTTGCGTGCCATAAAAAAGCCTCCCTGAATAATAATTCAATGTTTTGGAAATATATTTTACCTTGTTTTTTTCAAATAAATTGTCGTCATCGGCGGTAAGTCGAGAGAAATACTCTGTTCAAAGCCGTGCATATTGATATTTTCCGGGATGATTTTTTCATCGCCGCATATACCCGCTCCGCCGAAACTTTCATCGTCCGAATTAAATACGATTTTATACTTACCCTTAGGAATTCCGATTCGGTAATCCTTTCTTTCTACATTGGTGAAATTGCATACAACAACAATTTCCTTACCGCTTCGGTCAATACGCCTGAATGCTATAACCGAATTGTCGCAATCGTCCGAAGAAATCCAAGAAAATCCTTCCCACGAATAATCAATCTCCCATAGCGGCGAATTCTTTTTGTAAAAAGAGTTAAGCAACTTAAAATAATTTTGAAGTCGGCAGTGTTTATCAAATCCGAGCAAAAGCCAATCGAGACCTTTTTCGTAATTCCATTCGATAAACTGACCGAACTCAGACCCCATAAACATAAGTTTTTTTCCGGGATGTGCCATCATATAGCCCATAAAAGCACGCACACCGGCAAATTTTTCGTCGTAAGAGCCTGTCATTTTATTTATCAGAGAACATTTTCCGTGAACCACTTCATCATGAGAAATCGGAAGAATAAAGTTTTCCGAAAACGCATAAAACATTGAAAATGTTATACAATCGTGATTGTATTTACGGTGTATTCCGTCAAGGCTGAAATATCTTAAAATGTCATTCATCCAGCCCATATTCCACTTGAAATTAAAACCGAGTCCGCCCATATAAACGGGTTTTGAGACCATAGGCCACGATGTGCTCTCTTCGGCAATCATCATCGCATACGGAAACTGAGCGAAAATCTGTTCGTTAAGTTTTTGCAAAAATTCAACCGCTTCGAGATTTTCACGGCCTCCGTTTTCATTCGGAACCCACTCACCGTCTTTTCGGTCATAGTCAAGATAAAGCATTGAAGCAACGGCATCCATACGGATTCCGTCGATATGGAATTTATCAAACCAAAAAGCCGCACTCGACATAAGAAAAGAACGAACTTCGTTTTTTCCGAAATCGAAAACTCTTGTGCCCCAGCCGTAATGTTCCGATTTTTTCGGATCGGAATACTCGTAAAGCGCCTCTCCGTCAAATTCGTAAAGACCGTGCTCGTCTTTCGGGAAATGCGCCGGCACCCAATCGAGAATCACTCCGATACCTGCCTGATGGCACTTGTCGATAAGATACATTAAATCGGCAGGCGTTCCGTAACGGGAAGTTGCCGAAAAGTATCCCGTTACCTGATAACCCCAACTTCCGTCAAAAGGATATTCGGTCAACGGCATAAATTCAATATGGGTATACCCCATCTTTTTAACATAAGGAATAAGTTCTTTCGCAAGATCTCTGTACGAATAAAAATTTCCGTCGGGATGCTGTTTCCACGAACCTGCATGAACTTCGTAAATATTTACGGGTGAAGAATATATATCTGTGTTGCTGCGTTTTTCGGTCCACTTTTCGTCTTTCCAATCATAGCAACTGTCTATTTCGTAAAATTTCGATGCGGTAGCCGGTCTTGTCTCGCTGTGAAAAGCATAGGGATCGCATTTCATAACAGTCTTTCCGCTTTTCGATGTAACGGCATATTTGTAAGAGTCAAAACGCTTTATGTTTTCCGCTTTACATTCCCAAACTCCGCCCGAATCTTTAATTAAGGACATAGGGGTTTTCTCGGTATCCCAACCGTTGAAATCACCGACAAGCGACACGCTTACCGCATTCGGAGCCCAAACACGAAACACCGTTTTACCGTTTTCGGCTGTATGCGAACCGAAATATTCGTAAGCACGGGAATTTGTTCCTTCGTGAAAAAGATAAAGAGGAATTTCACGCTCTTTTTTTGCTTTTTTCGAATAGATGTCAGACATATATACTACCTCTGTATTCATTATCTATAATATTTTATCAAACCGAAAAACAAAATTCAAGTGAAGTTTGACTATTTTATTCAATAAGTGCACGAACTTTGCGAGTTGTTTTTGTTTATTTTAGCCAAATTCCTCTTGTTTTGACAAAAAAATTCCCCGCACGGAAAATTTTTCCGCACGGAGAACCTTATTCACGGGGATATTATTCGATTACACTCATTACTACTTTTGATCTGAGTACAAGAGCGTTATATGTCTTTTCATATTCCGCTCCCAAGCACTCGACATTGAGAACCTGATTTGAGTTACCCATACTGAAAAGTCCTATCAACGCTTTATTAAACAATGCATAAGCGTCGCTCGGTTTCGAGGAATTCGGCAAATAAAAATTAACGCTCGCACACCCCGTTTTCTGTCTTTGTCCCGGAATTATATTTCCGCTCCCGTCAATCACGGTGTCGGTAAGTTGTTCACCGATTTCAAAAGACTCAAGTCCGACGCATATATATCCCCTTTTTGTCAAAGACGGCATTTCGTTCATATTGGTAAATGCCGAAACAACTTCGGCATCGGATTTCGTTCCGACTTTTACCGCCGACGATACCGTCGCAATTAAAGTATTACCGTCCATTTCAGATTAAAACCTTTCTTTGATTACCGCCCATATATAGCAGGCGTTTTCACCGCTGTAAACCTTTTCGCTTTTGGTTACGCTGTATCTTTTCGAATCGGCTGTATGTAAAAACAGCGAATTTCCCATTTTTTCGAAATCCTTATCGGCAGGGCCTAAATAAAGATAATAATTTTCTTCGATAAGACCCATTTCCGAATTCGTTCCGCCGACATACATCTTGTTTTTATACCGCAAAGGCTGAACAAGTGCTTTGTATATTTCCGAAGTATAGGAGTCGCTTGTTACATAAACCGATCTGCCGAATTTTTTTATTATTCTTTCTATACTTTCCACCGTTACACCTGCCTGAAAACAAAATCCATATCCTCAAGCATCGGAGAAGCCGCACAAATCGCATCATCACGGAGTTCTCCCGCTTTTTCAAGCATAAGCGCCGGACTTTGCGAAACCGTGATGTCGCCCGCTTTGAAGGAAGTCTGCGCTTCACCCGACAAAACCTGTCGCAAAAGCAATCTGTAATAACTCAAATAAACAGCCGCATCAACCACTCTTTTATCGGTTGCGTATTCGGCTTTTTTGAGTCTGTCGGACAGTTGAGCGCAGGCAACCGACACAGTCGGTATTACATCAAAGGTCTCACCGTCAGACACATTTATCAGTTTCCTGACCGCTTTTGCGACAACCACAACATCAATCATTCAGTTCCTCCGTTCAGACACTCATTACCTTGGAAGCATCCTTAAAGATTTTGGCAAATCCCGAAATTTCGGTAATCGCCGCACGCTCAAGCTGACGGTCGATGAGTTTATCGTATTCGGTCATAATACCGCCTGCCTGCACCATTTCAAGCGCATAATTCTTATCAAGACCGATAATTTTTCCGCTTTCAACCGCCGAGCTTTTAAGCAATCTCGCTCCGAGAGGAGTTACAACTTTACCGCTGCCGTGGAAATTAAGTCCCGCAGAAGCATCTCTCATTTCGGAAAGGACAAGAATTTTAGCGGTAACATCCGGAGAAGCGATCATCGTATTAAGGCTGTACGGGTCAAAGCCGTTCCAAAAATTCACAAGATCCTGATATGTAAGCGTTCCCGTTTTTGCAACGGCTTGTGTTTCTGCGGGATTTAAGTTGCCGTCTCCCTGCGTAATTACGGTAACCGCATCGTTAAGCTGCATTGATGCTATATATGCACCGATTTGTTTAAGCATAACCGTAAACAAATCCAGTCTCTGGAAACGCAAAGCCTCATAAGAAGCGACTAACATTCTTCCTCTTTTCTTGAGTTTTACGAGGTTTGACTGAACATTTACATTCGTTTCCGGAATCGCACTGCCCTCTGCCACTTCTTCAAGAGATTTTTCCTCATCGCTCGGAACAGATGCTATTGTTCTGTAGTCCATTGCGTTTATCTGAGTTTTGGCGGCAACTATAAGCGGAAGAATATCCGCTTCTTCCTTACCTTTTTTTACGGCTCTTGCGACATATTCGGGGAAAAGCGCCGCCGAATCGCTTGTTTTGAAAAACTTTTCGATTGTGTCGCTTCCGGCTCCGCTTACTTTAATATTAAAACGCTTAAGCTGTCTTTCGAAAGCATCGAGTCCGTCGAGAGATGTTCCCTTGTAGTTTTCGGACGGATCGACATTTTCAAGTTCCGCCGTAAAGCCTTTTCCTGTTGAATAAAGTCCCTTATCAAGTTTTATGTTTTCATAAATTGCCATAATTATACTTCCTTCCTTTAATTAAAATCTGAACTGTGAATTTTCGGTTGCCGATTTAACATCCTTTTCTTTTGCAAGCTGCGGCACGGCAACAGTTTTCTTTTTTTCTCTTAAAGCACTGTTGAGTGTTTTCAAATCTTCGGTTGAAACCGCCCTGCACACCCTTTTTGCCACGCTGTCGGACAGTTCCGACAATGTAAGGGCGAAACACTTTACAGTATCCTCTTCAAGACTTTTTCTGAAAATATCGGCATCTTTTGATTTTCTTTCCAAATCACCGATATATTCGGAAATTTTTTGCACCTGTTCGGCAGTCAAAACCGTATCGTTTTGTGCCGATTTCATCATTTTAAGAATATTATCCATTGTCATTTCTCCTTCTAAAGCGAATTTTTTCGTTACCCCCGCATTACGCTGAGCGGGAACGGCAACAAAAGACCATTCGTAAGCGTCTTTCGGAGAAACAAGTTCGTGATAGCAAAGTTTTCCCGAATAAGATCTACCCTTTTTGTGATTGCACGCTGCGGCAGAAACATTCTGCGAGCAAATCGAGCAAACGCTTTTTTCCACCGAACATCCGATGCTCACTTCTTTTTTTATGCCCGTCTGAATTTCCTCAATTAAAGTTTCGTACTTTTTAATCTTCGGAATATAGCAATATGCTTTAAGATAAACATATTTCTCTCCGAGCGAATTCAATTTTGTCTCATCTGTTATGACCTGAGTTTTGAAAGTTCGTGCGGACTGGTCTTCGCTGTTCATACTATGATTTTTAATCGCCGTTTTTCCGACGAAAAGTTCCGCTAATTTTTCTATCGACTCTTCTGTAAAACGCTCATAATCCCTGTCAATATCGTTATCGCATAAAATAACGGAAAAGACATAGACATCGTCTTTTGTCAGTTCTTTCTGTGAAAAGCCGTTGATAAGTTTCATATCTTCATCGGTAACCGTATACTGTCCGCTTTCTGCGGAAGAACCGTAATTTTTATTCATCTTCTCCCCCTTTCTGCGCATTTAAGCGACTGTATATTTCATCTGCCTGTGCATTGAGATGGCGTGCATTTGCCTCTTCGAGAGTATCTCTGAGCGTAATATCGTCCCAAACGACCTCTATTTTGTCGGTATATCCGTATGAATACAAATGAGTTTTGCATATTTTTTCGATAACCGGAGTTAAAAGCCGTCTGTAATGCTCCAGTTCCGTTGTAAGAGCATCAGCTTGCTGTTCCGACATTCTTTCCGTTGTCGACCAAGAAATACCGAGCATAAACGGCGGAAGTGCCATTTTTGCGATTATCTGTTCGAGCATCTGTCGAACCGGTACTTCACTGTCGAGAATTTGATTGTCGGCACCGATAACTTTTATATCGACATCACCCACGGCGATAAAATCTTTAACCTCGGAGCTTTTCATCGCACTGCCCCATTCGTCTGCGATTTGCATTGCCCGTTCTTTAGCATAAGCCGTAGAAACGGCATCGTCTTTCGGCTTATATGTTACGGCAAAACGGACATTGCCGACTCTGTCCCAGTTTTCTCCGATTGCGCTGTAAATTTTCAGCAAAACCGAACTGACAAACGGAAGTCCTCTTAAAATCGAAGTACCTTTTAAGCAACCTGCTTCGGCATTTAGAGTCGTAAAAATAAGTTTGTCCTGAAACTCCAAAGGCTGTGAGCCCAAATCTTCGCTGTAACAGATGTCAACTTTTCGGAAATCGTATTTGTTTCGTTTAAGGGCAATGCTGTTTTGAGGGGCGTTGTAAAGATATACCACTTTTCCGTCCTCATCGGTTACCATTTCGGCAACCGCCGTTCCGTAAGTTAAAAGCGAATCGAAATACACATCAATAAAACTTTGAAGTGAAAACTGTCCCGAATCCGACGCAACATTTTTAAGAAATTCTTCCATAACCGAATCGAAATATCCGTTGCGTGTACGAACCTTAAATCCGCCGATAAGTCTTACGGTTTTATATATCGCCGCATCAATTATCGGTACGCTCTCCCGCAAAGACTTAAAAAGTTCGTTGCTTATCGGGTCAAATGCCGTATATCCGTCAACAAGAGAGAACTTGTTCATTCCCCTTCCGGCTCCCGACGAACAAACCGGTACGGTAAAGGTACCGTGCTTCTTTTTCTGTCTGAATATTGCCAAATTAAAACCTCCTTTCTCTCGCAAGACTTACCGCAAAGAAATCATCTTTCTTTTCTTTCAAAACGGTAGCCGTAAAATACCTCATATCATCCATTGCATGATCGTTTTCCTTTCTCGGAGCATCGTATTTGCTGTTTTCGTCCCAACGGTAAAGCGAAAACTCTCTGAGAATATCCGGACAGGTTTTGCATATTCTTATCCTGCCCGTTTTTAACGCATCGGAAGTTTTATGTATTCCCGAAAGGACATCGTTATCCGCTTTTTTTACATTGAATTTTCCGTGCCGTCTGATACATTCGATAAACGAAGCCGCCGATGGATCTACAACAACGAATTCCGTTTTTCTGCCTGCGACGAGTGAAACGAGTGAACTGTAATATTCCTCATCGGTCATTTGAAAGCCTTTTTGCTTTGAATCGTGGTAGAATTCGTTTATCCTGTACCAATTTCCGTTATTTCTTCCCCAAAGTCCCATAGAAGTCGGATTGACTGTTCCGTAGTCGCACGATACACAGTAACTGTCAAAACATTCAGGTACTTCGTAAATGTATTTTTCATTAAAAAACGGATAGATAAGACCGTCCGCCGCAACCCATTTTCCAAGCACAAAGCGTTCATAAAACGCTCCGCTGTAAAGCGACTTGTATCTTTCGATTATTTTCTCGGAAAGAGAGGGGTTGTCTTCCATTACGAAGTGAAGATAAAGGCAGTTCTTTTCTTCGTATTTTTTTATCCATTCTCTGTAAAACCAATGGGACGGGTTTTCCGGATTGCAATTAAACCAAAGTTTCGAGCCGTTAACCGAGCATCTTGCCACAGCCTGTTCGCAAAAAGATCTCGGCATAAGCGCAACCTCGTCGAGCATAACACCTGCAAGCGTCATTCCCTGAATAAGCGCCGCAGACGACTCATCCTTACCGCCGAAAAGATAAAATCTGTTTTTTACTCTTCCGAACGAAATTTCAACAAGATTTTTCGACACCTTTTCTTCGCACTTAAACCCTAAATCGTTCAAAAGCGGAAGCAACGGAGTAATTACATTACGGCGAAGCGAAGTTACGGTCTTGCCGCAAATGGCGAACGAGCTGTCCGAAAACCCGTAAAATGCCCAAGCGACAAAAGACATAGACATACAAACCGTTTTTCCGCTGCGTACCGCACCGTCGCAGATAATCGCATCACGGGAAGCGAAAGGACTGTTTTTACACCACCAAGTCAGAAGCGTTAACTGTTTAGGCGAAAACGAACTGAAGTTTTCAAGTCTCATCGGATTCATCTCCGGGATAAGAAACATATTCGGCTGTCGGGCAGGTAAATTCGACGGATTTTTCAAGTGCTTTATAAAACGGGACCGCACTCTCGCTGTCTGTGTGTTTTTCAAGCGCCGCAAGGCTCTCCAAAGCCTTTTGTCTGTCATAAAATTTAATTTCCATTCCGCCGCCTTTCACGATTTTTATATCCGAAACGGAAAACAAATCCATTTCTTCGAGATTGTTTCTTTCTCCGTCAATGAGGCGAATTGCATCGCTGACCGAACCGAAAGCCAATCTGCGAAATCCCGCCTGAGCCTCGTTGAGTGTATCGTTGCGCCGGCAAAGTCTCCGAATCTCTTTGGAAACCGCTTCTTTTGAAAGAAGTCTTGCTCCGACTATACGGGGCATAACTTTATACCCGGCAAGAGCAGCCGCTTCCCTTGAATTTCGAAGTTTTGCGTAAAAAGAACAAAACTCTTTTTCTTTTTTCGTTAATTCGCTTTTCATATAACTCTCCTTTTTCAATAATGAAATTTGTCCTTTCATAAATAGTTCCGACACGCCCTGTTTGTAAACCGAAAAGCGTTACATTTTGACAAAAAGAGAGAAAAATTTTTCAAAAAAAATATTATAAAAAAACTATTGACAAGCGGAAAGTTATATATTATAATAACTGAGCCGTTGACAAATGGCGGCAGCAAATGGCGGCATAGCTTAGTTGGCTAGAGCGTTCGGTTCATACCCGAAAGGTCGTAGGTTCAAGTCCCACTGCCGCTACCAAATACGGCCCGGTGGTCAAGCGGTTAAGACACCGCCCTTTCACGGCGGTAACACGA
>CAZGPE010000021.1:0-28394 GCA_964527585.1 uncultured Eubacteriales bacterium | reverse complement strand
CGTTCCTTTTCCCCCGGTAGAACCGGGGGTTTTCAGCTATTGCTAGACAACAAAAGAATGTGTCGAAAATCTTTCCGACACATTCTCATTCTACTTTCAGTTAGCACGAATACAACTCATCGGCGCAACCGTAATCGAATTAACGGTAACAGCCTCCGAATTATAGTTGAAATAAATGACCGTGCTGTTATTATATTCCGTACAGTAAACACCGCTTTGAATTTCATAATGAGCGGTTATTCTTGCCGAACGGAGATTTCCTATTACACTGTCGCTGAGCAAATAGTTTTCGGTTGCCTGAGTAAGTTGAGTCTCATAAGCGTAAACCGAATCGAATTCTTCATTTCCGGTATCGGTACATACCCATTCGTATGAAGGCATTGCACCGTATTCAATTGATTTGAGCAACGCTTTCTTGCTGTCCTGAGCCGTGTTTATAGGTTCGTTCGAATAATCCGCAATTCCGTGAAGAACGATTTCAACAAACGGAATCGCTTTATAACTGTTTGAGTCTTCTTCATACGCCGTCTGAGTCGGAATGTTGATAACCGCCGATGCATTTGAAAGCATACAGAAGTTTCCGTTTTCAACCATTATCTTATGGTTATTGGAAAGTACGGAAAGCTGAGACTTCAAAATATTAACGGCACTGCTTGTTGTATAGCCACTGTCCGAATAATCGGAATTAAGGCTTTTTCCGACATCGTTTATACAGTACCCGTCAACCTGATACTTTTTCATATTTTTCAAAAACGAAGCCGTACTGTCCTGCACAAGAGAGAGTGAAAGTATATATCCGTTTCTGTTTTCCTTGCCCGCAAAGGACGAATATTTATTTGAAAAAGTATTTTTTATCTTTTCTCCGGTAATACCGTAAGCCGCCGATGAAGAATCTCCGCTTTTATTGTATTCAAGCAAACTGATGTCCATAAACATCGTAAATTTTTGAGTGGAAACATATTTCGCCAACTCTTCGAAATCCTTTTTGCTTCCGAGAGATTTAATCACAGACGCTTCGGAGAGTTCGTCCTGGCTGTCGGCGCCGCTGAGCATACCTTTATAGTGTAAAGTAATATCGTTTACACCCTTAGCCTTTAACTGACTGAGCAAGTCGTAAGTCTGCTCATATGTCGAGAGTATCTTATAAGAATGTGCTCTGTTTTTCGCAACAGCACCTTGAACCGAGAGCAAAAGCGGAATATGTTCCGAACTTTCGAGAGTTTTCGAAGAAAGTACGGAATCCCTGATCAAAACTTCTCTGCAAGCGGAAGCAAGTCCCGAATAAACGGAGTTTTTACCCGACAGGAATCTGTAACATACATTTATTTCACCGGAATATGTCTCACCGACATATCTCGTTGTTTTTTTACCCGAAGAATTCGTAACATAGGAAACATCGGTAATCGAGAATACCGCACCGACACGGTTATATGTTCCGCCTTGATTGTAAATGTGTCTGTGCGAAACAATATCCGCCTGTGTATCCCCGCTGAGAATTATTCCGACAAATGCGCTCTGAGACGATTTCATTCCGAAAGCGGGAATTATCGCATCCGCACTTACGGTATCTTCACCGTTTTCTTTCAACGCCTTATCTTTGCCGTAAACATTATATGTTCTCGATTCGTATTCATCTGTTGATCCGTTTCCGGTCATAATCAGCGCACCGCTTGCATCGGGAACAAAAATATAGTCTTCCGTTTCGGCAACCGTTGATGCGCCCAAATAATTTAGCAGTTCAAGACTTTCGACTGCATATCCGTCGCTGATAACAATATCGCCGCTGTTTATTTTAACATAAAATGTTCCGTCCTCAAGAGTAAACACAACGCTTACCGAAACATAAAGTTCGCCTTTTTGAACGCTTTCAAAAGACTTCAACGCAACTTGAGCATCAAGCGCCATATCATAAGTTATTTCGATTCCGTTGCTTAACGGCTTAAAGGCGGCCGAAGAAAAGGCTACTGCATTATCCTGCGAATTAAGTTCGTAAATTTCATCTTGCGAAGAAACTCTTACGCTTATAACACTTGCCGGAGTTGTTTCATCTCCGTCCGAAGAAACGGGAAGCGAATACCAGTATTTTCCGGTACTTGTGTCTTTTATCGCAACAGAATAGGTTGCGCTGTCAAAATAAAGTTCAAGCAATCCCGACTTTGCAACATAAATCAAAGACTGAGTATTGACTATATGATTATTTCTCGAAGAATACTGCGCATTTACAGTTTCAAGATTTGTCATCTTCGAAGTTTTTGTCTTTTTGGAGCCTGAACACGAACTTAATGCAAGCGCAATGATTATTACCGCAAGGGCAAAAGCAACTATTTTTTTTATAAAAGCACTTTTTCCTGATTTCATATATTATTTACTACTCCTCACATATTTTAATAATATGTCGATTTATATATAATAACATACTTTCGGGAAAAATGCCACTACTAAATCTATCCTGTCATTTTCCTGCGCATCTTCGCAAGCAATACCCTCTCCTTTCTTGACACCTGAACTTGCGACAGACCGAGTTTTTGTGCGGTTACGCTTTGAGTTAATCCTTTGTAATAACGCAACTCTATCAGTTTTCTCTCTGTTTCCGGCAATGCGCCGATTATTTCACCGAGTGCGATAGAATTGTGTATGCTCTCTTCGGAAAAATCCACGGGAATGTCAATTTGCCGTTCACCGCTTTCGTCGGTTGCGGTCAATGACAGCGGTGCCGCACTGACATTGAGAAGTTCAACGGTTTCGAATTCGTTAATTCCGAGTTTTTCCGCAAGTTCCGAAACGGTCGGTTCCCGTTCGAGTTTTGATTCCAATTCTTCACGCACAACAGCCGCCGTTCTCGCCTTTTCTTTGAGTGAACGGCTGACCTTTACCGCTCCGCCGTCCCGAAAAAGTCTTTTGATTTCTCCCAAAATCACCGGTACGGCATAAGTCGAAAATTTGAAACCGAGAGTTTCGTCAAATCCGTCTGCCGCTTTCACAAGTCCGAGACAACCTGCCGAATATAAATCATCATATTCGATTCCCCTGTTGCGAAACTTGTTTGCGCACGAATGAACAAGACCGAGATTGTTTGATATAAGCTGATCTCTCGTCATTTTTCAATATTCTTGCCCTTTATTTTTTTAATAAGCGTAACGCTTGTACCGACACCGACTTTTGAACGCACCCGCACTGTGTCGCAAAAACTTTCCATTACCGTAAAACCGAGTCCCGCTCTGTCGCCGCCTAATGAAGTATACAGAGGTTGCATAGCCTGTCCGATGTCCGCAATTCCGCAGCCTCGGTCCCTTATTTTTATCTCTATCACCGAGTTTTGCGCAACTTTCATATTTATGTAGATTTTTCCGACACTGTTTTTATATGCATGAACAATGCAGTTTGTTACCGCTTCGCTTACAGCGGTTTTTATATCGTTTATTTCTTCAACCGTCGGATCGAGAGTTGCGGCAAAAGCCGATACCGCAACCCTTGCATAAGCCTCGTTAACCGAACGGCTTTCAATTTGAATTTTTGCTTCGTTTAAGTATTTCATTTTACTACCTCTCTGCTTTTTGTTTTAAGAACGGCAATTTTTTCAAGTCCTGCCAATTTCATTACCCGAAAAGCGTGTTCGGAAAGATTGATAACGGACAATGTACAGTTTTTACCCTCTAATTTTCGGTATCTGCCCATAACAAGCCCTATTCCCGAACTGTCCATAAAAGTTACTTCGGAGAAATCAAGTATAAGTTCTTCGGGTGATGCAAAATCAATGTATCCGTCAATTACATCTCTTATTGCCGGAATATTATGATGATCTATTTCACCCGATAAAAATGCTTTGAGCGTATTTGCGTTTCTTTCCATTCTTGCAGTCATCTTATCATTCCTTTCAAAATGAATATACACCGACACATACGAAAAAATTGTCAAAAAAAGAACTGTATGCCTAAACATACAGTTCCTAAAATTAATTATTTATCAGAAAAGAACATTTCCTATATCATCAAGAAGGCTCTTTCTCTGAGTTGTTGCCGAAGTCGGCTCTTCTCCCCATACCTGAACATAAATTTCCTTTCCCCGTTCGTATGTTCCGCCTGCTTCGGGAGTTGTGGTAATTACTTCATTGGGAGTATGAGTTCCGTCATTATTCTTTTCGACTTTCTTGCAAACAAATCCCGCTTCGGTCAAAAGAGCTTCCGCTTTCGAATAATCCATTCCGGAAACATCGACAAGAGTTATATATTCGATTCCCTTACTGACCGCAATTTTTATCTGAGAGCCTTTTTCAACTTGAGTTCCTTCTTCAAGATCCTGCGAAATAATATATCCCGCTTCAACGGTATCCGAGAACTGATATTCAACGGAAAACTTAAATCTTGTTTTCTGAACTTCATCGGAAGAAATTCTCGAATAACTCTGTCCGACAAAATCGGGAACTTCAATCATTTCCGCAACACCTACCGGTGCGGTCGTTTCTTCTGCGGAAGAAGTTACCTTATCGTAAATAAGATAACCGCCGAGCAAAAGAACTCCGACTCCGAGGCATATCGCAAACGCAATCAGCGCCATTTTAATCTGATCGTGTTTTTGCTGTTCGAGTTTTGCGTTTTTTTCAATCTGCTTTCTCTGTTCGATTTCTTCCTGAGTCGTAACCGGTGCCTGTACTTCACGCTCATAAATCTGTTTTGAAGCAATAACACTCGGTGCACCCGAAAGTTCTTCTCGGAACAAATCGACATCGGCGGTTCTGTCCGAAGGTTCGATTGTCAATGCCCTTATAAGCGCTGAAACGAGATAAGCCGGTAATATTTCGGCAAATTTCGGCGGAATTATGAGCTTATCGTTAGTTATTCTTTCGTTTGCGTCGACAGGAGTGCTTCCGACCAGTGCTCTGTAAATAACCGCCGCAAGAGAATAAACATCGGTCCATGCACCTGTGTCTTCAACATCGTGATACTGCTCGATTGCGGCATACCCGGAAACCATTTCGGGAGCGATTTTCGTTTTAAGGCAGCGTGCCGATGCTATCATAAATCCGGTTAACCTGAGTTTTCCGTCTCTTCCCAAGACCAAAGTCATCGGAGATATTCCACGGTGATAAATATTCATCGAATGAAGCGTGGAAAGGGTTGTCAGCACGGGCATCATCAAAACTTTCAATCTGTCCCAGCCGAGATAACCGGTTCTGCTTTTAAGAAGAAAATCTCTTAAAGTTATGGTTTCGATATATTCGCTTACGGCATAGGCTGTATTATTGTCTTCGAAAATGTCGATAACGGGAATAATCGCCGTCAGATTTCTGCTCATTGCAAGTTTTCTTTGAAGCGATAAAAACTCTCTTATGCTATCGTAAAATACAAGTTCACTGCCTTCGTTTACGGTAAGTTGTGTCTCGCCGTGAAGTCTCGACGCATGACCGAAAGGCAAAAACTCACGGATTGTTACCGCAGTTTCGCTTTCGTTATCCCAGCCCATATAGGTTACACCGTCGCCGCCGTGAGAGATAACCTTACCGACCGTATATCTTCCGCCTACAACCGTTCGCAACGGAAGATACGGAATTACCTGCGAAGCATCGTTTCTGAAATTACAAAACGGACATTCGACAGCGTCCCCGATTTCTCTCATACAACCCATACATAAGTTTTCTGTTGTCATACAATTCCTCCGTTCAGTCTCGCCAATCAATTATCGCATCACCGGTGGTATCTTTTTCAATATCACCGCCACCTACATTCATATTGCTTTTTTCGGTAGTTGTCTGTGTTATCTTTTGTGTCGTTTGTGTAATTACCGAAGTTGTCGTTTCAACCGCAGTGCTTTCTTCGTCAATATCAAAATACCCGTCGGAATTCAACTCACTTGAGCCTAAATCCACATTGCTCAACACTCTCAGTCCGACAATTGCTTCGAGAATATATCTTGCATCCGCCAAAGTAATATCTCCGTCCGAGTTCGCATCGGCATTTTTCTTTTGCGAAGAACTTAATTGAACAAGTCCCGCTTTATATTTAAGCACACACTTAGCATCTCTGACCGTAAGTTTTCCGTCAAGGTCGACATCGCCTTTGACATTTCCCGCTCCCGCAAATGATGAAAGTGTAATACTTACTGACAAAGCAATTATCAAAAAAGCCGATATTATAACAGCAAATTTATTTTTCATTGCGTTTTCTCCGTTATTTTGTTCCCGTAGAACCGAAACCTCCGGCTCCACGCTCTGTTTCGTCAAGGTCCCGCACTTCTTTGAATTGCGGAAGTGCTACGGGTTCGATTACCATTTGAGCGATTCTTTCGAACGGCTTAATTTCATAAGGGGTGTCGATTTGGTTTATAACACCGACGCATATCTCCCCTCTGTAATCGCTGTCGATAACACCTACGGAGTTCAAAAGTCCTATTCCGTGCTTTATCGCAAGACCGCTTCTGGCATATATAAACGCCGCATAATGCGGATCGTCGATTCCGATTGCGATTCCCGTCGGAATAACTGCGGTTTCACCTTTTTTCAAAACAATAGGTTCGCTTATGCAGGCATATAAATCGCATCCTGCCGAACCCTCTGTCGCTCTGAAGGGAAGTTTTGCTTCGGGGCGTACTTTTTTGATTTTTAATTCTTTCATTATTCAACACCTCTGTAATAAAGTCCTCTCGTAAACTCACCCTCAGGCTTAGCAGAAGACTTATACGCATCGAGAATTTTTTTAGCCTGTTGCTTTGTTTCGTTTGTAAAATATATCACATCGAAATCGGTATTTTTAATTTCATCAAGTCTGTCGAGCATATATGTCGGTCTTGAATTAAGAACCTGAGAAAAACCGTTTTCGCAAATTACGGGGAAATTTATACCTTTTCTGTCGCACAGAGAACTGCTCATCTTACATTCTTTACAGGTCTTTGCGTTTTTAATCGGGCAATTTCTCGTAAGCATAAGCGGCGTGCGTCCGTATACAGCACAGCCTCTTTTCACCGTGCTTTTCATTGAAGCGATTTGCTGTACTGTCAATTCGTATGACAAAATGCACGAATTCATTCCGAGTTGTTTCAATTCATCTGCCGAAACGGAATTGAAAACATTCAAAAACGGTCCGCCTACCGCCTCGACATTCGCTTCGTTTGCAACGGCAACCGCATCAAGCGTATTGCATAGGGCGTATTCGGCCCCGCTCTTTCGGAGCTTTTCCGTTATCGCTTCGGAATTCGAAAAAATTCCTCTCGGAATACAAACGCCGGCCGAATATTTTTCGATAATTTCCCTATCGGTATCCAACGGAAGAAAAATCCTGTCATAAACCGCATTTTCCGGTATGGCATCGGTTTTCGAAAAAACAAGGTACAGTTCTCTTTTTTCGGAGTGTCTGTTGCGGTAATTGTGTTCATATTCGTTTATTTGTCTTTGAGGCGTTTCGGTAATTTTATTTTCAAGTTCGGCAAGTGCAGTTCTTCGAAGTGAATTCAATACCGATACGGGAACGCTTATGTTTTCGTCTGTATCGCAGTGAATTTCACCGCAGTAAAACGCCGTACCGCCACATTTTTCAAGTTGTTTTATCACGGTTTCTTCACCGAGAGGTTTCGAAATCGCTTTCTCAACAGCCGTCTCACCTTTAACAAACACGCATTTTCCGTCCGATTTCGCCGTTAAAGTCGGCATTTCGTTTTCTACGGCGGAAAACACAAAATCGACCTTTCGGCAAGGTGTTTCTTTTTCGTATATTTTCGAATATTTTTTCAAAAGTTCGTTCGTTGCCGATGTAACATTTTCTTTTTCCCTTTTGCCGAACATATCTCTTCCGAGAGCGGCTTCGTAATAACCTTGTGTAAATCCGGAACGGGAAAAAAGAGACTTAAGTTCGTTTCTGCGCTGCGCACTGTATTTTCCGTTCAAACTTTCTCTGCATGAAGTAACGGCGGCAGCAACATATTCGGGGCGTTTCATTCGCCCTTCGATTTTGAACGAAGCAATACCCATATCGGCAAGTTCTTTTAAGCAGTCTATAAGAGACAGATCTTTCAAACTCAAATCCGTACCGGTTCCGCCTTTAACGGCAAACGGCAATCTGCACGGCTGAGCACAAAGGCCTCGGTTTCCGCTTCTCGAACCGAGCATCGCACTTAAAAGGCACTGTCCCGATACGCTCATACAAAGCGCTCCGTGAACAAAAACTTCAAGTTCAATCGGTGAATCTTTCGCTATTTTCAGGATTTCTTTTTTCGAAAGTTCCCTCGGTAAAACCGCACGGGAAAATCCGAGTTTGCTCAACAGTTTAATCCCCTGCAAAGTTCCGGTCGAAAGTTGAGTTGAAGCGTGCATTTCGATTTCGGGACAAATACTGCGGACGATTTTCGCAACCGCAAGGTCCTGAATTATAAAAGCATCCGCTCCGCAACGGCACAAATGTTTTACCGTTTCTTCAAGTGCTCCTATTTCGCTGTCGGAAACAAGAGTGTTGAGCGTAATATGGCATTTCACCCCGTGCAAATGACAGTATCTTATTGCTTTTTCAAGTTCTTCAAAGTCAAAATTTCCCGCATTCCTTCTTGCGTTGAAAATTCCGGTACCGAAATAAACGGCATCGGCGCCGCTTCTCACCGCAGCTTCAAGCGCTTCGAAGTTTCCCGCAGGAGCTAATATTTCAGTTCCCATCAGTCGTTTGAAAAGAGGTTAATCTGATTTGATTTTGCTTTTGCGTCCTCTTTCATTCTTTCGATTTCTCTTTTGTAGAAATCTCTTTCGGACTGTGCTTTTGCGGTATCTTCAAGATAGAATTTCATATCGTTACGCAAATCTTCGATTTTCTTTTCGGCTTTTTTGCAGCTGCATCCGTATTCAAGTGCAATTAAAACCGCAATCTGACTTGTTGAAATAAAGGGGTTGCCCGCTTTTATTTCCTCTATTTTCGAATTGATTTCCGTTGCAAGCTGCTGAGTAAACTCAACACTTTCATCGGTTTTGAGAGAATATTCGACACCTGCTATGTTAATTTTGACGCTATTTTTTTCCATTGTAAAAGCACCTCAAATTCTTTTTGTTTTTGCCGATTTTTTAATTACCCTTTATTATACATTAAATATTGTAAAACTGCAATATCACTCAATGTTTTTTATAAACAAGTATATTAAAACCGACTTCGGTTGTTATTTGCCGTAAAGTATTTAACCTTGCCTGCTCTTTCACGCCTGTTTTGTAATAATACGGAGTCATACAAAATAAATTTTTAATATCTTCGTTACGGTTAAGTTCAATTTCATACTCGATTTTTTCGCTTTTTATCAAATCGAATCCGTCAATTTCGTAATCCGAAAGTTCATTTTTATATGCGGTATCGTATATCGCCTTTTTAAGTGCGAAAAGGTGCTCTTCGAGAGGAATTACCATTACCATTAAACCGTTCGGCTTCAAAATACGCTTAAACTCTTTCTCGCTGTGGGGAGAAAAGATTTCAAGAATAATATCTGCGGTTTTATCGTTGAGCGGAATGTCGAACGAGCTTGCAACGGCATACTCGACATTTTTGCTTCTTTTCGAGGCAATTGCAAGCGCATCTTTTGAAATATCAAATCCGCACATACAGGCATAACCGAGACTTTCGGCAATCGCAGAAGTATAATATCCTTCACCGCAGCCGCAATCTACAACCACATCGCCTTTTTCACAAAATTCGCTTAAAACACCGACAAGCGCATCTCTCAGCGGAGAATAATATCCTTTATCGAGAAAATCCCGCCTTGCTCTTGCCATAAGTTTATTGTCGCCGTGATTTCCGGAACTGTTTTTCAGCAGCAAATTCACATAACCGCTTTTGGCAATATCAAAACAATGACCGTTAGCGCACACAAGCGAATCTCCCGATTTTTTCAATTCATTTCTGCATTTCGGGCATACAAACATTTTAATCACCGATACAATAATATTACAAAAACCGAAAAATATCAACCGAATCGCTCAAAGCAGAGATTTTTATATAAAATCACACACGCCGATTAAACTTTTCTTTACTTTAAGAAAACTTTATACTATAATTTTATTGATAAAATTACAGGAAAGAGTCCTATTATGTTACCGAAAAGAGTTTATGCACAAATAAATCTTGATGCAATATGCCGAAATGTCCGACAGGTTATGGAAAAAGTCGGGCCTTCCGTCGATGTTATGGCAATCGTTAAAACCGATGCTTACGGGCACGGAGCGGTTCCCGTATCAAAGGCGCTTGAAGAAATCGGTGTCGATGCGTTCGGCGTCGCAACGGTTGAAGAAGCTTTGCAACTGAGGAAAAGCGGAATTGATAAACCGATACTTATTCTCGGATATGTTTTTCCCGAAGATTACGAAAGTATCATAAACTACGGAATTTGCCATGCGGTTTTCAAATACGAAAATGCTCTTGCCCTCTCCGAAAAAGCAGTTCAGATGAACGAAACCGCAAAGATTCATATAAAAATCGACACGGGAATGGGCAGACTCGGTTTTCAACCCAACAGCGAAAGCATTGAAGAAATCAAAAAGATTTCCGAACTGCCCAATATTGAAATTGACGGAATTTTCACCCATTTTGCCTGTGCCGATGAAAAAGATAAAACTTCCTGTGATAAACAGAAAAAAATATATCTCGATTTCTTGGAAAAACTGGATTCCTACGGAATTAAAATTCCGATAAAACATATGGACAACAGCGCCGGCATAATCGACTATAACAGCGATTTTCTCGATATGGTACGAGTCGGAATTATGACTTACGGACTTTATCCTTCCGATGAAGTTGACAAGCAATTTCCTTTACAGCCTGCAATGGAACTCATAAGCCATATCACCTTCGTCAAAAAAGTACCCGAAGGCTTCACCGTAAGTTACGGCAGCACCTATACAACCGATAAAGAAACCGAAATCGCCACCGTTTCAATCGGATACGGCGACGGATACCCCAGAAGCCTTTCAAACAAAGGAAAAGTTTTGGTAAACGGTCAATTTGCGAAAATCATCGGCAGAGTTTGTATGGATCAGCTTATGATTGATGTTACCGGAATGAATGTTAAGCAAGGCGACGAGGTAATTATCATCGGAAAAAGCGGCGACAGACAAATCACCGTCGAAGAAGTTTCAAATCAAGCCGGTTCGTTTAACTATGAATTCTGCTGCGGAATAAATATGCGTGTTCCGAGAGTTTATATTAAAAACGGTAAAATTTCTCAAATTGTAAATTACCTTAATAAATAAGTAATCCCTGTGTTTAATTAAAACACAGGGAATTTTTTATTTTTTAGACTTTTCAATCAAAAGATTATGCAAATATTCTTTGTTTTCGCTTGATAAAAGACGGAACATTCCAAGAATTTCTTTCTCTTCATCGGAAACCGTGCTTATAATCTGCTTATTCTTTTCCTGATATTCACGCTTCATATCCGCAAAATCACATTCTTTCTGAGGATCAATTTCCAAAATGACATCAATCGGGACTTCGAAAAGATCCGCAATTCTTTTAAGAAGAGTTATATCTGGTTTATTTCTTCCCGTTTCATAAGATGCGTAAGTCGAACGCTCAATACCTAAAGTATCTGCAAGAGTCTGCTGAGTATACTTATTGGCTTTTCTTATCGTTTTTAACTGTTGAGAAAGCATTTAATCACCGTTTTCTTTTTTAGTATAATCATTATAAATCTTTCTTACGCCAAAGTCAATGTTATTTGTGTTAAATTGTATCATAATTTATCGGGTGAACAGTTGAGATGTTTATTAATTACGCCAATTAGGAAAGATACTTCATATCATAAACTCAAATAAGATAAAAACGGGCGGCGAAACGCCGCCCCTACGGGTATGAGTAATTTACAAATTAAGCATTTAATGTAAACAAAAACACGGCAGTCGTGAAACCGCCGTGTTTTAATTTTAAGAGAAATTTATCAGTTGATTTCAGAAAGTTTAACTGCTCTGTGCTCGTTTGCCGATTTTTCAGCGGCGAGAGCGATTTTAACCGACTGCAAACCTGCATGGATGCCGACAGGTGTTTCTGTGTTGTTTTCAACGGCATCAACAAACTGTCTTACTTCTTCGGAGAAACTCTCCATATATCTTTCGAGGAAGAAATAGAGAGGCTTTTCACCTGTTACACCGTCAGCGGTTGAAATAACTGCCGATGAAAGTGTGTCATTTGAAGTTGCAACCATACCCTTTGAGCCGAAAAGTTCTGCTCTCTGGTCATATCCGTACATAGCCTGACGGGAGTTGTCGATAACGGCAAGTGCGCCGTTTGCCATTTTAAGAGAAATAATAGCGGTATCGAAATCACCGTATTCACGGATCTGAGGATTGATAAGAGCATCGGCATAAACATAAAGTTCTTCAACATCGCTGTTTGTAAGGAAGCAAGCCATATCAAAATCATGAATTGTCATATCAAGGAAAATGCTTGCCGCACAGTAGCCTACAGGGGGAGCCTGAGGGTCTCTTGATGTGATTTTAAGGATTTGAGCATCACCGATCTTGCCTTCGTCGTATGCTTTACGAACAGCGGCAAAGTTATGGTCGAAACGACGGTTAAATCCGACTTGGAACTTAACTTCGGGATGAGCTTTAAGCGCATCTGCGATTTCGAGAATTTTATCAACGGTATTAGCAAGAGGTTTCTCACAGAAAACATGTTTGCCGGCATTGATAGCTTCGATTGAAATCGGTGCATGAGTGTCTGTTGAAGAACAAACAAGAACCGCATCAATTTCGGGATCGTTAATAATTTCTTTGTAATCTTTATAAACTTTTTCAACGCCGAAGCCTTTGATAAATGCTTCTGTTTCGTCGTTCATAAAGGGATCAGCCATTGCAACAACAGTTGCGTTCTTTACATGGTACGAGATTGACTCAAGGTGCACCTTACCGATACGGCCGGCACCGATTATACCGATTTTTAACATTTTTATTACCTCCAAGGCAGTTTATTATTTGCAAAGTTTGTCATAAATCGTCAAAATATCGTCGACCGATATTTCTTTGATTGTATTTGAAGGAGAGCCCGAAGCGAAAGCATCTTCAGCCATTTTCGGCATTGCTTTGCGGAACTCGTCAAGATCTATTCCGTAAGCTGATACGCTCGGAATATTGCAGATTTCACATATTTCTCTGCACGCATCTACAAATTTCACGCACGCTTGAGCATCGCTTTCATCCTGTGTTGCTTTACCGATTGCTCTTGCCATATCCGCAAAACGCTTTTCGGCACCGTCGCAAACATAGTCAAAACATTCCGTCATAAGCATTGCGTTGCTTATTCCGTGAGGAACATGGAACAACGCACCGATCGGACGGGACATACCGTGAATTATCGTAACGGATGCATTGTTAAATGCCGTTCCCGCTTCAAGAGCCGCAAGGCTCATTTGAGCACGGGCCTCGACATTCTGAGGCTCTTTGTAAGCGATGGGAAGATATTTGAAAATTCTCTTAACCGCACTCAAAGCCAAATCGTCGGTCATCGGCTGAGCTTTACGGGAAGTATAAGCTTCACTTGCATGGCAAAGTGCATCAAGTCCGGTTGCCGCAGTAACAGATGCGGGAGCGGTCATTGTAAATGCGGGATCGTCAATTGCGAGATCGGGCATAAGCACAGCACCTTTAAGAAGCATTTTAATATCTTTCTGAGTATTTGTGATAATTGTAAACTGAGTAGCTTCGGAACCTGTTCCGCTTGTGGTCGGAATCGCAACCATCGGCGGAGTAGGGATTGTAATTATTTTTCCGAGATAATCGTTAATCGAACCGCCGTTTGTGGCAACCGCACCGATTGCTTTCATAGCGTCAATCGGAGAACCGCCGCCTACTGCAATAAGGAAATCGCAGTTTTCATCATTCCAAACTTTAAGACCTGCCTCGATAATTTTATCGGTAGGTTCGCCTGTTACACCGTCGAATACGGCATAAGCGGTTTCGCTTTTTTCGAGAATATCGGTTACTTTCTTTGCGTTACCGAGTTTTACCATAACCGGATCGGTAACTACAAGCGCTTTTTTTCCGAACGCAGATATATACGGTGCGGCATCGTTTAATGCGTTTTCACCGTAAAACACCTGCTTAGGCATAATAAACTGATTGCTCATTATCCATTCCCCTTTTAATTAAAGACCTGCTTTTTCAGCAATATATTTTCTTGCTTTGATAGCGTATTCAAGCGGATTTGCAATTGCGGGATCCTGCTCTGCTTCAACAAGAACATAACCTTCGTAACCTGTTTTTTCGAGAACATCGAAAATCGGTTTGAAGTCGATAACACCGTCTCCGGGAACGGTAAATGTACCTGCACGAACGCCCTGAAGGAAGCTCATATGATTTTCTTTAACTTTCTTAACAACTTCGGGACGGATGTCTTTAAGGTGAACATGGCGGATACGGTCTGCATATTTATTGAGAACCGACATATAGTCCTCGCCGCAATAAGCAAGATGTCCGCAGTCGAAGAGAAGTCCGAAAAGTTCCGGATCCGTATTAGCCATCATTCTGTCGATTTCGGCTTCTGTCTGAACAACTGTTCCCATGTGATGATGGAAGCAAAGTTTAATGCCCATATCTTTAGCGACTTTACCGAGTTTATTGATACCTGTGCAAAGCATATCCCACTCTTCGTCGTTCATTATGTACTTATCGTCGAAAATCGCTTTGTCGGTTCCCTGAATAGAATGTCCCTGCTCGGAAATTCCGACAACTTTCGCACCCATTTCTTTAAGGAAAGTAATGTGTTCGATAAAGTCTTTTTCAACTTCTTCATAAGGTTTTGTTGTAAGGAAAGACGAGAACCAAGCGTTACAAATCTGCATACCGCGAAGTTCAAGAGCCTTTTTAAGAACTTTTGTATCACGGGGATACTTATTGCCGACTTCACAGCCTGTGAAACCTGCAAGTGCCATTTCGGAAACGCACTGCTCAAATGTGTTTTCCGCACCCAAATCGGGCATATCGTCATTTGTCCATGCAATCGGAGCTATACCGAGTTTAACTTTGTTTTTATCAAGCATATCAATATTTTCTCGCTTTCTCTTGATTTTCTTTTTTATTCAGATAAGCCTTTTTAACGGCTTCATTCTGTGATGTACTTGCAACGCCGACATTCCACCAAGCGCCGTAACCGTCTGTCATTGACTTGGGAAGGACTTTGATGTCAATAAGCGTTGAAACAGTCTGCTTTTGAGAGTCTTTAAGAGCGAACTCCAACTCTTCCATTGTTCTGACTGTATATGTCTTTACGCCGTATCCTGCAGCGGATTTTGCGAAATCAATCGGTACAAGATCGCCCAAAAGATTGCCGTTTTCATCACGGAAACGGAATTCGGTAGCAAGGTTACCGATACCGTTTGACATTTCGAGGTTGTTGATGCAACCGAAACCGCTGTTATCGAAAAGAAGAACATTTATCTTTTTCTTTTCCTGAACGGAAGTGATAAGTTCGGAGTGAAGCATAAGATAACTGCCGTCTCCGCACATTGCGTAAACTTCTTTGTCGGGGCAAGCGAGTTTTGAACCGAAAGCGCCGGCGATTTCATAACCCATACAGGAATATCCGTATTCCATATTGTAAGAATAAAGGCTGTCTGAAGTCCACATTCTCTGAAGGTCGCCGGGAAGAGAGCCTGCCGCACCTACGCAAATCGCATCTGCGGGGATAAGTTCTCTGACCTTGGCAACAGCCGCTGTCTGAGTAACCGTGCCGAATTTTTCGGCAAATTCCGGAATTGTTTTTTCATATCTCGCCTTAATAAGCGGTTCGAAATTATCATCGTATCTGTATTCGGCAAGGCGCTTCATTTCATCCGCCCAGCCTTTTCTCGCATCGGCAATTTCGGTTGTATAAGCCGATTTATAGCCGTTTTCTTTAAGAATATCCTCAAGTGCGAGAAGTCCGAGTTTCGCATCGCTTACGAGTTTAACAGCACCGAGTTTGTAAGCGTCGAAACGGGATGTGTTAATCGTAAGAACCTTCGCATCGCTTCTGAAGAGCGATTTAGATCCGGTTGTGAAATCGGAAAATCTTGTTCCTACACCGAGAATTACATCAGCCTCTTTTGCGATAACATTACCCGCAGAGTTTCCGGTAACACCTAAACCGCCGAGATTGAATTCGTTGCTTGAATGACAAGCGGTTTTACCCGACTGTGTTTCGGCAAACGGAATATTGAATTGCTTACAGAAGTTTTCGAGAACTTCTCCGGCTTCCGAATATCTGACACCGCCGCCGCAAATAACAAGCGGTTTCTTTGCACCGAGAAGAATTTTCGCAATATCTTCGACTTCTTCGCAGGAAGGAGCGAGTCTTGTGATTTTATGTACTCTCTTTGCAAGGAACTCATCGGGGAAATCATAACTTTCGCCCTCAACATCCTGAGGAAGAGAAATACATACCGCACCTGTTTCCGCTGTATCGGTAAGAACTCTCATTGCGTTTATCATTGCGCTCATAAGCTGTTCGGGGCGGGCAATTCTGTCCCAATATCTTGTTACCGCTTTGTATGCGTCGTTTGTTGTTGTTGCAAGAGAATTAACCTGTTCAAACTGCTGAAGTACCGGATCGGGCTGACGGGTTGAGAAAGCGTCGGCAGGGATAAGAAGAAGCGGTACATGGTTTACCGTTGCGGTTGCGGCAGCCGTAATCATATTAGCGGCACCGGGTCCGATTGATGAAGAACAGGCAATAATTTTTCTGCGGTTGTTCATCTTTGCGAAAGCAGTTGCCGTGTGTGCCATACCCTGCTCGTTTTTGCCCTGGTAAACGGTGAGACCGCCTCTGTCCGAGTCGAGAGCTTCACCGAGACCGCAAACTATTCCGTGTCCGAAAATTGTAAATATGCCGTCAACGAACTTTGTCTCTTTGCCGTCAAACGAAACATACTGATTGTCAAGAAACTTTACAAGCGCCTGAGCGGTTGTCATATATGCCATAAATTATTTCCTCCTTATTCTGCGTCTAAAAGCCATTTGTGTTCGGGTGCGTCAATTCGTGTTTTTCTCCACGGATCTCCGTCGAGATGTCTTATCATCCAAACATAGCACATTTTATATCCGGGAGCCGCAGCCTGCTGATGAGTATGCATAGGTGTTATGCAAAGGCATCCGCCGTCTCCGACTTTATAACAGTCATCGCCGTTAAATCCGACGCCGAAGCCCTGCGGTTTCTCGAATTCGTAATAATACACTTCAGGCTGAGGATGGAAATGAGGGGGATAACTCGTCCAACAGCCCGGTTTGTGAAATACTTCTCCCAAAACAAGATTGGAATACGGAGCGGATTCATAATCGAACACCGTAAGAACTTCTCTGTCTGCCGTTCCTCCCCATTGATCAGCGCCGAAATGCTGAACAAGTAAATCGTCGCCGCTGTAATAACGGATTCCGAAATCGTTTGAATTATCGGTCTGTTCGATAAGAATTCTCGAATCGGAATTTGCTTTAACGGTAACAGTGTTCTTTCTCGCAAAATGAACAGCGCTTGCTTTATCGACAAAAGGCGAGCGTCTTTTTGCGTTTTCGGTTTTTCCTTCGAAAGCGAAGTCTACATCGCCTGCCATCAAAAGAATTGCCGTTTCGTTGGCTTCTTCGCAAAATGTGATTTCTTCGCCCGATTTAAGTTGCTTAACTTTAATGTCCATAAGCATATCGGCATTTTTACCGTTCATTTCGCAAAGTATTTTTTCGCCGTTTTCATTGTATTTAGGATTTTCGTACATTGCCTTTCCCCCATTGAAAATTATACTTTTTTGCCGTCCGTAAACGGAGCGTGAGGATTAGCCTCTTGCTACCATTTCACCGTATTCTTCTTTTTCTTTTTTGATAAACTCTTTAACGGCATCCGCACTCGGCATATCCTGTGAGCAAGCATGAGAAGCAACAAGCATCGCAGCCGAAGCCGAACCGAATTCGAGAGCGTCGATTATTTCGAAACCTTCGAACAAACCGTAAAGGAACGCCGAAGCATAACCGTCTCCGCCGCCGAAAGATTTAAGCAACTTAACGGGGAAGGGTTTAATGTTGTAACTTTCACCGTCATTTGTATATGCGGTTGAACCTTCTTTACCGTGCTTAATAACAACGATTTTTGCATTTTGCGAGTGCCAGTAAGCCGCTGTTTCTTTATCGTTCATACCTGTTTTTATGAGTTTTTCGGTAAGGTCATATTCCTCACGGGAACCGAGAATAATATCGGCTTCACGGGCAACAGCCGCATAATAAATCGAAATTTCATCGGTATTTTTCCAATTGTATTCACGGTAGTCAATGTCGAATATAATCGGAACACCGTTTCTCTTTGCGAGCATTACAGCCTTGAGAGCAGCCTCTCTCGAGGGGCTTTCGCAAAGTGCTGTACCGGAAATAAGAAGAGCTTTACCCTGCTTAATATATTCTTCGTCAATATCCGAAACTTCAAGTTTAAGGTCGGCTGCTTCGTTACGGTACATAACGATTGAGCTTTCTGTTTCCGATTTGATTTCGGTAAATGTAAGACCGATTTTTTCTCCGTTTTCGCATCTCTTGATTCTTGAGGTATCAATTCCTTCTTTCTCGAAGAAATCGGTTACGAAAGTTCCGAGCTGATCGTCGGAAACCCTTGCGAAAAATCCGCATTTTTTACCGAGTCTTGCAAGACCTACCGCAATGTTTGCGGGAGAACCGCCGAGGTATCTCTTAAAAGTCGTGCTTTCGTTAAGCGGGCAGTAATAGTCAACGGGGTTAAGGTCAACCGCAACTCTGCCCAAAAGGATAAGATCGTATTTTTTCGAAGAATCGAATTCTATGTATTTCATATTTTTTCTCCTTTAATTATTCCATATTAAACACTTTAATGTGTCTTTTAACATTTTGATAAACGCCCTCGGCTTCGCAAGCGGAAAGTTCGAAATAATTCGCCTTTTCCTTGTTGTCGCAGTAAGCCTTGGCATAAGAAGCGAGGCTGTCGAAAGAAGCTGTTGCGATGTTGATTTTACGCACGCCGAGTGAAATCGCTTTCTGGAACTGCTCATCGCTTATTCCGGTTCCGCCGTGAAGCACAAGCGGAGTTTTTACTTTGTTATGTATCTGTTCGAGAACATCGAAACGCAGTTCGGGAGAAACAGGATAATTTCCGTGCGCATTGCCGATTGCAACCGCAAGAGCATCAACACCGGTTTCATTACAGAAACGAACCGCATCGTCGGGGTTTGTGCAAAGAATTTCGTGCTGTTTGCCTTCGCCTTCGTTTCCGCCGACTACTCCGAGTTCCGCTTCTACGGTAGCACCGTATTCACGGGCATTTTCAACAACACCCTTTACCGTTTCGATATTGTCATCAAGGCTCAAAAGGGATCCGTCGAACATTACCGAAGTAAATCCTATATCAAGAGCCTGAGAAACCGTTTCGGTTTTAAGACCGTGATCGAGATGAACCGCTATATCGACATCGGCATTTTCAGCCGCCGCAATCATCATCGGACCCATAAGTTCAAGCGGAGAATTTTTAAGTCTGACTTCCGCTATCTGCAAGATGATGGGAGTATCGAGTTCTTCGGCAGCCTTGACGGCGCCCATTACCATTTCCATATTTCCGACCGAAAAAGCGCCGACCGCAATTCCTTTTTTATCGGCTCTTTCGAGAAGGTCTTTCATCGGGACAAGTGCCAATTAAAACACACACCTTTCTGTTAATAAGACACAACTTTACATCATAATTTGATACCTTATACTATACCACTTAGGCGCTGCAATTTCAATGCTTTTTTCTTCAAAAGCGCAAGAAAATTCAATAAAAACCCGTCTTTTCGCCAACTGGGAAAAATCAAGACGGGTTTTATGAATTTAAGTTGATTTTCTCGGGTTCGGAAAGCGTTTTTTCGCCTTACGGTACATTCGGCTTTATTTCGTGAAAATCCAATAAAAAATTCCGTACAGGACACTTGCGGAAATTCCGTAAACAATTACCGGCCCCGCAATCGTAAAAAGTTTCGCTCCCGTGCCGAGAATTTTCCCTTCAAAACGAAATTCCATAGCGGGCGAAACAATCGAATTTGCAAATCCCGTGATGGGAACTATGGTTCCCGCACCTGCGTGTTTTGCGATTTTGTCAAACACTCCGATTCCCGTTAAAATCGCCGTTAAGACAATAAGAACAACGGAAACGCAAGTTTTGGTTTCCTGCTCGTTAAGTCCGATTTTTTCAAACACAAATGTAAGCACCTGCCCGATTAAACAAATAAACCCGCCGATCAAAAACGCTTTTACACAGTTTTTAAGTTTCGGTGATTTCGGAGCGGCTTTTTTCGCCATATCCGAGTATTCTTTTCCCGTTGTTGACATAATTTATCACTCCCTGAGAATATTTTTGCCTTCAAAGTGCGAAAAATTCATAAATTATTTATTGATTTATAATAATTTTTACTATAAAATTTATTGAAAAGGCGGTGTATTAAAATGAGTCTAATCGAAGTAAAAGACATTTATAAAATATACAATCCCGGAGAAAACGAAGTGCGTGCTCTCGATGGGATAAATCTTAAAATCGAGCGGGGCGAATTTGTCGCAATCGTCGGCCAGTCCGGTTCGGGTAAATCAACCCTTATGAATATGCTCGGACTTCTCGATGTCCCCACAAGCGGCGAATATTATCTCGACGGAGAAAATGTTTCTCATATGACAGATGATCAGCTTTCCGAAATACGCAACAAACAAATCGGATTCATTTTCCAAGGCTTCAACCTTATTTCAAGCCTTAACGCTCAGGAAAATGTCGAACTTCCGTTGGTTTACAGAGGAATGAAGGCGGAACAGCGTCATAAACTCTCCGTTGATGCGCTTGAAAAAGTCGGACTTTCTCACCGTTTAACACATTTGCCCAAGCAAATGTCCGGAGGACAGCAACAGCGTGTTGCCATCGCAAGAGCCGTAGCGGCACGCCCACCGATTATTCTTGCGGATGAGCCGACCGGAAATCTCGACAGCCGTTCCGGTGAAGATGTAATGAGAATTCTCAACGGACTGCACGAAGAAGGAAGAACGGTTATTCTCATAACCCACGATAACGGCATTGCGGACAAGGCCAAGCGTGTAATCAGAATTCAAGACGGACAGATAGTCGATGACTACATCAACGAATAAATTTTTGAGTTATTCTATTGTATTTTTACTTTAATTAGTATATAATAGCAAATGTATATTGATTTTCTTAGGAGGTGGCAAAATGTTAGATCCTAACAAGACTATAAAATTTTCCATTAAAGACGAATGCGATGAGCAAATGCGGCAAACTCTGCTTACCGTTTATAACGCTTTGCAAGAGAAAGGTTACAATCCCATAAGCCAAATCGTCGGATATATTCTTTCCGAAGATCCGACTTATATTACCACTCACAATAACGCTCGCAGTCTTATCCGCCGCCTTGACAGAGACGAACTTTTGCAAACTCTCGTTAAAGAATATCTCAAATCAAGTTCCGAAAGATAATTGAGGTGTAACAATGGCAGAAAAGAAAAATGAATTTTTAACTTATAAGGGCAAACCTCTTGTAAGAAGCGGTAATACAATATATTACGGCGATATGAACGACGATTATGTTATTATGATGCGTATTCTCAGTTCAAAGGAATTCGGAGACCTTGATCTTGCTTCGAAAGTTTCCGTTCAACTCGTAAATACGGATCCGAATGTCAGCATTAAAGAAAAGATCGTTAAAACAAGCGAGAAAAAGGGACTTTATGCGGCAATGGATATTGCGGATGTATGGCTTACAAGAGCATTAAATCCCAAATCCGAATAAAACAACAATCAAAACGGCTGAAGAAATTCTTCAGCCGTTTTTTCATATCATATATTCTTTTATGCTTTCAAGATAAAAAATGTTAACCGTTGCATCAATAACGGTTCCTTCGGCGGTGTATTCTTCGGAATGAATAACACCGTCATTTCTTATTTCGGCAATTATTCCACCTTTCGAAAAAGGAATAAGGAATTTTTTTCGCACTCTGTTTTTGGGAAGCATTTCGACAATTGTTTCAAGCAGAGTATCAATTCCTTCACCGCTGAGCGCACTTATCATCACCGCTTTTCCGATAACGGACAGCCCGTAAATATCAGGCACTAAATCGCACTTGTTCATAACCGAAATAACCGGTGTCGACTGACATTCGAGTTCCTCAAGCAAATTTGCCGTTACCTCAAGATGCTGTGCACACTCATCACTTGATGCATCGCATACATTTAATATCAAATCGGCGTTTTTCGCCTCTTCGAGAGTCGACTTAAACGCTTCGACAAGTTTATGAGGAAGCCGTCTTACAAGACCTACGGTATCTATGAGCATAACATCCTGCCCGTTGGGAAGAGTCAGTTTTCTCGCCGTAGGATCAAGAGTTGCGAACAGTTTATCTTCCGCAAGCACTCCCGCATCTGTAAGGCGGTTCATAAGCGTTGATTTTCCCGCATTCGTATAGCCGACTATCGCAACGGATATTATTCCGTCCTTTTTTCTTCGGCTGCGCATTGTGTTACGGCGCTTTTCAATCTGCCTGAGTTCTTCTTCAAGCGCATAAATTTTACGGCGCATATATCTTTTATCGCTTTCGAGTTTGCTCTCACCCGGTCCTCTCGTTCCGATGCCGCCGCCGAGCCTGGAAAGGCTTTTACCTTTACCGATTAAAAACGGCATTGAATACTTTAACTGAGCAAGTTCGACCTGAAGTTTTCCTTCTTTGCTTGCGGCTCTGAGTGCAAAAATGTCCAAAATGAGCATTGTGCGGTCAATTACTCTGACATCCGTTATAACTTCGATATTCTTTTGCTGTGCCGGTGTAAGTTCATCATCGGCTACTATCAAATCAATCGAATTCATTTCGCAGATTTGCTTGATTTCTTCAATCCTTCCGCTTCCGACATAGGTTGCCGGATTAACCGACGGCAGTTTTTGAATTGACGAAACAACTACTTCGCCGCCTGCGGTTTTTACAAGCAGTTCGAGTTCCTCTATAGACTCTTCGGCATTAAAACTCCCCGTATCTACCGAAATAAGCATTACCCTTTCGGGAGCAATTGTGTTTTCGTAATATGCCATATATACCTCTTAATACACCGCAAACTGACTGTTATACAACTGTGTATAAAATCCGTTCTTTTCAAGAAGTTCCCGGTGTGTTCCCCTCTCGATTATTTCGCCGTCTTTCATAACAAGTATCCTGTCGGCGTTTTTTACGGTTGAAAGTCTATGAGCGACAATAAATGCGGTTCTGCCTTGCATAAGTTCCAAAAACGCCTTTTGAATTCTCAATTCCGTTCTTGTATCTATCGACGAAGTTGCTTCATCGAGAATAAGCATGGGCGGATCGGAAAGCATTACTCTTGCGATTGAAATTAACTGGCGCTGACCCTGTGAGAGATTTTCTCCGTTACCCGTTAACAAGGTTTCGTATCCGTCGGGCAAGCGTTTTATAAAACTGTGAGCGTGAGCCTTTTTCGCCGCTTCTATAACTTCTTCTTCGGTCGCTCCTACTTTTCCGTATGCGATATTTTCGTAAATCGTGCCGGAAAACAGCCAAGTATCCTGAAGCACCATACCGAACGAACCGTGCAAACTCTCTCTTGTGATTTCGGTAATATCGTTACCGTCAATAGCGATGCTTCCGGAGTTTATCTCATAAAATCTCATAAGCAAATTTATCAGAGTCGTTTTTCCGCATCCGGTCGGACCGACAAGAGCGATTGTCTGACCGCTTTTTACCGAAAGATTCAAATCTTCGATAAATTTTTTGGATTCGGTATATGAGAAATCCACATTTTTAAGTTCGACATCGCCTTTTACACTTCCGAGAACACGGTTGTTTTCATCACTGATTTCTTCCGGCGCATCCAAAACCGTAAATATGCGTTCCGCCGAACTTATGGCATTTTGGAATTCCGCAATAACAGCGGAAATTTCATTAAACGGTTTTGTGTACTGAGAACAGTATGCCAAAAACGATGCCAAAGCACCGACCGTAATCGCCCCGCCGATTACATATATTCCGCCGAATACCGCAACCGCCGCATAAACAAGCGCATTAACAAATCTCGTCAAAGGATTTGTAAGAGCCGAATAGAAATGTGCCATAACACCGACTTTTTCCCATTCGCTGTTAAGTTCTTCGAATTTTTCCTCGGTGCTTTGCTGCATATTAAACGCTTTTACAACCTGCGCCGAGTCAATCATTTCAGAAGCATAACCGGAAAGTTTTCCACGCAATTTCGCCTGCTGAGTATATTTCGAATGTGCACGCTTTGCGATAAACGATGCCATAAAAAACGAAATCGGCGTAAGCAGAACAACAACAAGCGTTATATACGGGTTTATCATAAACATAAACACCAATGTCGCAAGTATCGTTACAACACCCGAAAGCACTTGGGTAAATCCTTGCAAAAGTCCCGTCGAAACTATGTCTACATCGGTAATAACCGAGTTTATCAAATCTCCGTGAGGTACACCGTCAATATATTTAAGACCTACACGGTTAAGTTTCGCTATCGTTTCGCCTCTTAAAAGTTTTACGGTTTTATATGAAAGTTTATTCGAATTATACGACATTATCCATTGAAGCAACGCCGAAATTATAACAACCGCAAAAAGTTCCGCACATACCTTAATAAGTGCCTGAAAATCAACATTTCCCGCATCTATTATGCAGTCGATTCCTTTACCGATTAAAATCGGAACAAAAAGCGAAAGCAAAATTCCGCCGAGAGCCGTTATTATTGCCGTTATAAGATTTTTTCTGAACGGTTTAACATATTTGAAAAGTCTGATTACCGTTTTCACTGTGCGTTCACCTCTTTTTCCGAAAGCTGAGAAAGACAAATTTCATTGTAAACATCATTTGTTTTATACAGTTCACTGTGTGTACCTACAGCAGAAACCTCACCGTCGTTCATAACAATGATTTTGTCGCAATTCTTAACGGTATTTACTCTTTGCGAAACAATAATAACCGTTGTTTCGGTGAGTTTTTCGTGAATTGCCTTGCGAAGTTTCGCATCCGTCGCAAAGTCAAGCGCAGATGACGAATCGTCAAAAATCACAACAGCGGGATTTCCCAGCAACGCCCTGGCAATGCAAAGTCTCTGACGCTGACCGCCCGAAAGGTTTTTACTGTTTTCATTGATTTCGGTATCAAGTTTTTTCGGAAGTTTGTCTACGAATTCTTTTGCCTGAGAAATTTCAAGCGCTTGATACATCTCTTGCTCGGTTGCGCTTTTATCCGCACACAAAAGATTTTCTCTTACCGTACCGGAAAAGAGTCTGTTCTCCTGAGGCACAATATGGATGAGTTTGCGCAAAGCATCAAACTTGTAGTTTTTTACATTATGTCCGAAAACTTCAACACTTCCTTCGTCGGCATCGTAAAAGCGCATAATCAAATTAACAAGAGTCGTTTTACCGCTTCCCGTACCGCCGATAATACCGACTGTTTCTCCTTTTTCGATGCTTAAATTAACGCCGTTCAAAACTTTTTCGTCGGCTTCGCCGTACGAATAACCTACACTCTTAAATTTTACTGCCGGATAATTGAAATCGCCTTCGGTTACACAGGAATTTTCATCGGTCATACTCGGTACATAATCAAGAACCTCTTTAAGTCTCTGATAACTCGCTCCGGCCTTTGTGAAAATAACAATAACATTGGAAAATACGATTATCGAAAGCAAAATCTGGGTCATATAGTTTGTAAACGCAAGCACTTCGCCCTGAGTTAAAGAGCCTGTGTTTACCTTAATTCCGCCGAAATAAAGAATAAGAACTATCGCTGTGTTCATTACCGCAAATGTCAACGGATTGAGCAAAGCGGAAAGCCTTCCGACTTTTACGCTTCTTCTGGTTAATTCATCATTTGCTTTTTCGAATTTTTCCTTTTCGTATTCCGTTCTCGAAAAAGCACGGATAACTCTCACACCCGTGAGGCTGTCTTTAACTATTGAGGCGGTTCTGTCGAGTTTTTTCTGTATCTGTGCATAAAGCGGAAGTGAACGGCTGAGGATGAAATAAAGAATAACGCTTACTATAATTGCCGCCACAAAGAAAATTATCGAAATTTTCGCATCAAGACCTACTGCGGCAATCAATGATCCCGCAATTAAAAAAGGCGAACGGAAAACAAGTCTGATAAGCATTGCAACCGCCGACTGAATTTGAGTAATATCGTTGGTTATTCTCGTCGTTAAAGATGCCGAACCGAATTTATCAATATCCGCTTTTGACATAAGATTTATTTTCTTGAAAACATCGTTTCTCAAATGAGTACCGACTCCCTGCTGAGCAACCGCCGCAGAATACTGACATATAATCGCAAAGCCGACTCCGAAAGCCGCCAAAAGAAAAAGTACGACTCCCATTTTGAAAATATAAGCCTTATCTCCGAGTGCTATGCCTTTATCAATCATCGACGCAACGGCAATCGGAACAAAAAGTTCGAGAATCGCTTCCGCAAGTTTGAAAGCAGGGCCTAAGATAAACTGTTTTTTGTAAAGAGTAAAATATTTTTTCATTTTTATATTCTCCGCATATTTACTTTAAGTCAAGATATATAATTATACTCTTTTTTTTATTGGTTTTCAATCTTTCTTATACAATATTACGAAAATGCTTATTTCGTTTGCATTTAATCATCTGTAAGAGTATAATGTTCTTCGGTAAAAAACACATTATGCCGTTTCAGGCTCTATCATATATAAGAAAGGTCGTCTTCACAATGGAAACTTACGCTGTTTTCAAAAGTTTATGTATAATCATTATCGCCGCTAAAATTTTCGGTATAATCGCAAGAAAACTCAAAGCTCCGCAAGTTGTAGGAGAAATAATCGCAGGGCTTATAATCGGTCCGAGCGTGCTTCATCTTGTCGATCAAACCGATTTTATAACTCAAATGGCGGAAATCGGCGTTGTTTTGCTTATGTTTTCTGCCGGTCTTGAGACCAACCTTAAAGACCTTGCGAAAACAGGCTTAAAGGCGTTTTTAATCGCCTGTGCGGGAGTTTTCGTTCCGCTTGTAGGAGGTACTTTACTTTATTTCGGCTTTTACGGTGTTGCGCCATGGGGTTCTCCGGAATTTTACAAAGCCGTTTTCATCGGAGTAATCCTCACCGCTACTTCCGTAAGCATAACCGTGCAAACGCTTAAGGAACTCGGAAAACTCTCTACCGAACTCGGAACTACAATAATGAGTGCCGCCATCATCGACGATGTAATCGGAATTATCGTGCTGACATTCGTTGTCGGTATGAACGGCGGAACCACAAAACCGATTACCGTAATTATCAAAACCGTTCTTTTCTTTATTTTCGCCTTTGTTGTCGGATATATTATTTATAAGATTTTCCGCTTTTCCGACAAGATGTGGCCGCACACAAGACGAATTCCGATTATGAGCCTTGCTCTTTGTTTGGGTATGGCTTATGTTGCCGAAAAATATTTCGGAATTGCCGATATTACAGGAGCTTATGTTGCGGGAATTATTCTTTGCAGTATTCACGACTCGAATTATATTGCCGAAAAAATGGACATCAGTTCTTATATGCTCTTCGGCCCCGTATTTTTCGCAAGCATCGGCTTAAAAACTTCAATCGACGGCTTTTCGGGTGAAATGCTGCTGTTTACCGTAGGCTTTGTGCTTGTGGCTCTTTTGTGCAAAATAATCGGCTGTTCGCTTACCGCAAAAGCCTGTAAATTCAGTTTTCCCGACAGTATTAAAATCGGTGTGGGTATGATGACCCGTGGCGAAGTCGCTCTTATCGTCGCTCAAAAAGGACTTTCATGCGGCATAATTTCAAACGAATATTTCACACCGGTAATTGTACTGATTATGGTTTCTTCCATCGCAACTCCGATTGTTTTGAAAATGCTTTTCTCGAAAGACGAAAAAAGGAAACCGAAAACAGTATAATAACATACAAAATCAAGAAACTCCCGTAAGCATTTACGGGAGTTTTTATTTTCTTAAACGCATATACTAAAACTCCCTTACCGTTGCCGATAAGGGAGTTTATTTTAATTGTTATCAGTTATTATTGATAATAATTATTCGTTGATTGCAGTAACAACGCCTGAACCAACTGTTCTACCGCCTTCACGGATAGCGAAACGAAGACCTTCTTCGATAGCGATAGGAGTGATAAGTTTGATAGTCATTCTTACGTTATCGCCAGGCATAACCATTTCAACGCCTTGAGGTAGTTCGATAGAACCAGTAACGTCAGTTGTACGGAAATAGAATTGTGGACGATAACCATTAAAGAATGGAGTATGACGGCCACCTTCTTCTTTCTTCAATACGTATACTTCAGCGGTAAACTCAGTATGAGGGTGAATTGTTGCAGGTTTTGCAAGAACTTGACCTCTTTCGATATCGCTTCTTTCAACGCCACGAAGTAGAAGACCTACGTTGTCAC
>CAZGPE010000020.1:0-28884 GCA_964527585.1 uncultured Eubacteriales bacterium | reverse complement strand
TTTTGTAAATTACATTCTGTCCGGAGTTTCGATGCTGAACGCCGTAAGAATATTAACCATAACACTTCTTACGCACTCGCAAAGGCAAACTCTCGCCTGCATAAGCGATTCGTCTTCAACGCCTATTCGACAAGCGTTATAATACTTATGGAACAAAGTAGCAAGAGTTACTGCATATCTTGTTATCCTTGCCGGATCGTAATTCTTAGCGGCAAGTATAATTTCATCGGTAAGACTTGCAAGATGTCTTATAAGTTCTTTTTCTTCCGGCTCGGTAAGTCTTTCAAGTTCCTGCGCAGAGCACTCTCTGGGAGTTACACCGTCTTCGGCAAGTTTACGCAAAATACTGCATATTCTCGCATTTGCATACTGACAGTAATATACGGGGTTCTGCGATGACTCTTCAACCGCAAGGTCAAGATCAAAATCCATCGTCGAACCGGGTTCACGCATATTGAAAAGGAATCTTACCGCATCAACGGGAATTTCATCAAGTAAATCGGTAAGAGTTATAGCCTTACCGGTTCTTTTCGACATTCTGACAACTTCACCGTTTCTTGTAAGGTTAACAAGTTGCATAAGAACTACATCCAATCTCGACTCATCAAGATCAAGTGCACGCAAAACGCCTTTCATTCTCGCAACATGGCCGTGATGGTCGGCGCCCCAGACATCAATCGCCTTATCAAAACCTCTTGTAACAAGTTTGTTCTTATGATAAGCAATATCGGCGGCAAAATATGTGGGATTGCCGTTTTTACGGATAAGAACATCGTCCTTGAGTTCGAGTTTTTCTATTTCCTCATCGGTCTTTCCCTGTTCTTTGAGCATCTGAGTTTGTACTTCGGCATTTTTATACCAAAGCGCACCGTCTTTTTCGTAAGTAAGACCTTTTTCGGTAAGATAATCAATACATTCTTTTACCGCTCCGCTGTTATGCAAGGTGCTTTCCATAAACCAAGTGTCGTAATTTATGCGGTATTTCGCCATATTCTCACGCATTTTTTCTATATTCAGCGGCAATGCGAATTCAACAAGAGCCTTTCTTCTTTCCTCTTCCGTTTTTTCGATATATTCATCCCCGAATTTTTCACGGAACTGTTTTGCTCTTTCGATTATATCTTCTCCGTGATAACTGTCTTCGGGCAACTCAACGGACTCTTCGCCTTGAACAAGCTGTCTGTAACGAATATCAAGAGAAAGTGCGAATTTTTCGATTTGGTTTCCCGCATCGTTTACATAAAATTCTCTTTCAACCTCATATCCCGCCATATCGAGAACGCTTGCAAGACAGTCGCCCAAAGCTCCACCTCTTGCGTTACCCATGTGCATCGGACCTGTGGGGTTTGCGGAAACGAATTCGACATTATATTTTTTGCCCTTACCGTAATCGCTTTTTCCGTAATCTTTTCCCAAAGCCTTAATATCCAAAAGAATATCGGCATAGAATCTGTCGCAAAGGCGGAAATTTATAAATCCCGCTCCCGCAACGGAACATTCGGAAAAATATGTTCCCGTAAGGTCAATATACTCCGCTATTGTGTCTGCGATTTTCCTGGGAGCGTTTCTAAACGCTCTCGCTCCCGCAAAAGCAATATTCGAAGAAAAATCTCCGTTCGCTCTGTCTTGAGGAACCTCTATAATAAACGCAGGCAACGGCTCTGCGGGAAGTTTTCCGTCGGCAACCGCTTTTCCGACTGCTTCTATAAGCAAAGTTCTCAGTTCATCCTGTGTTTTCTTTACCAATACTGACATCAGTTTTCCTCCTCATTTTTCGCCGTTATAATCGGCCGAATTTATTGTAATTTCAAGTTTGTTTTCGGAAACAAAACCCATATTGAAATCAAGGGTATATTCAAGCTGAATTCGTCCGAAACTTTCCTTCAAGTCTATATTCACCTCTTGCGTGTGAACACTGACTTGCATATTCCCGAAAGGTGTCGAATAGTCGGTTATATGGGTCATTTCTTCTTCAAAAGTCATCGCCGTTGCAAGTGCACCTTGCTTTTTCATTGCGACAAATCCTTCTTTTACGGTAATTTCCGTGTGTACGGTATCACCGTCTTCAAGATATTCGGTAAATTTAATTTCCCAACATCCCTCAATCTCTTCAACCGTTCCGGCAATTTCAACTTCGGTAACATCATGTTCGCCGTCGATAATCTGTTCTCCACGCAGAAGAATCACAGCATTTTCGTTTATCATAAACATCTCTCCTGCGCAAGTACAAACAGTCTGTCTATAAGATCCGAATATTCGATTCCGCTGTGTTGACAAAGTTTCGGATACATACTTATCGGCGTAAATCCGGGGATTGTGTTGATTTCGTTGAACATAACCTCGGAATCTTTTTTCGTTACGAAGAAGTCAACTCTCGAAAGTCCCGAACATCCGAGAACTTTGTACGCTTTAACCGCTTGAGCCTGAACCTCTTTTTGCTTTTCTTCGGAAATACGGGCAGGTATGTAAAGTTCGCTGTTTTCGTTTTTATATTTTGCTTCGTAATCGTAAAAATCGTTTGCCGGTTTTATCTGACCGACTGTCATTGCGGTCGGCTCACCGTTACCGAGAACCGCACATTCAACCTCGAACCCGTCGATAAACTCTTCAAGAACGACTTTTCGGTCTTCGGCAAAGGCAATATCCATTGCCTGCGATAAAGAATTTCTGTCCACGGCTTTGGAAACGCCTACAGACGAACCTGCATTTGCGGGTTTAACAAAAATCGGATAGCCGAGATATTTTTCCGCCTTTTCAAGAAAAGCATCGGCACCGTTTTTATAGTCGTCCTTCGTAATTCCAAGCCATTTCGCCTGCTTAATTCCCGCCCAATCCGCAAGCGAATTTGTTACAGCCTTATCCATACAGCATGCGGATGAACAGTAATCACAACCGACATAAGCGATACCGGCAAGTTCCAAAAGGCCCTGCACTGTTCCATCCTCTCCGTTTTTTCCGTGAAGCACGGGAAAAGCAACATCAATTTTTATTTTTTCGATTCCGTTATCTCTGAATACCAAAAGGGATTTATCTTTTCTGTCGGGAGAGAGCACCGCTTTTGTACATTTTCCGCTTTCAAGCCATTTATCGTCGGGCATAAGAGAAACATCGCCCTCATAAAGATACCATTCACCGTCAACGGTAATTCCGACTGTTACAACATCATACTTATCCGTAGGAATATTAGATACTACATACGATGCGGAAACGCAGGAAACGAAGTGTTCACTGGAAACTCCGCCGAAAAGTATTAAAGCCTTCTTCAAAGCATATCACCTCATTATTTTCTTATATACAAATACATATAATAACATAATTATGTTTTATTATCAATTACCAACTTAAAATTTTTAATGACAAATCGTTTTTTATGTGATACAATACATTTTGTATAATATTATTAAGGTGGTTTCTGTATATGATGGAAATGAACGAAGCACTCAGCGCCGTACTTACAGGCATTGATTCTTCAATAAACGAAAACGGCTTTAAGACCGTAAAACCCGACGGTTCAAACGACGGCGTTCCGGCATTTACCGACGGCGAACATACCTATATTGATTTTATCGGCGAAAAAGGCAAAATCCGTTTTGAAATTTTCGGAAATCAAGCTTTGCTTTTCTACACAACCGTCAGTGCACAGGAAGCAACGGACGAAGATCTTATAAAAGCTTCCGTAAACTATTTCAATCTCGAAGAATTCGATCAAAGAGATATAAAATCTCTTTGCAACGAACTCAATGAAACCATTAACGCAAAATTCGGCAGTGCCGGTGTTTCATCGGCTAAACCGAAAAAGATGCCGACTCCCGTTTCAAAATCGGCGGCAAAAAGCGGTTCTCAGGCTTATGACGGAAATACTCTCGCAAACAGAATTTGTGCGGTTTATCCCGAACTCAAAGAAGATTACAGAGAAAACTTCGAAAAATACGACGAATTTCTTCCCGAAGAGTTTTTCGTATCCTGTGCTAACCCCTATATTCTCAAAACAATAAAAAGCGGATCTGCCGCAGAAGTTAAGAAACTTTTCAAAATTCTTAACGATATTTACGAAAACGGAAGTTCGGATGTTCAGGGACTCATCGCCGTAACAATCCTCGGAGAAATGAACAACGACAAAGATATGTGTGAGCGTGCCGCAGAATATATGTGCGAAGATATGAAAGAACCCGTTCTTCTTATCAACAAATTTTTCGCAACCGGCAAAGGCAAAAAGGCAAAAGAAAAATTGAAAAATCCCCCCGCTTACAAACCGAAAAAGGAAAAGAAACCCGGTTTCTTCGCTCAGGCAATGGCGCAGGGCGCGGCGCAAAACGGCGGAATGCCTCAAATGTAAAAACAGCAAAAATCAAGGAGCAGTTTTCACTGCTCCTTTTTCTTTTATCCGTACCAATTTATTTCAAGTTCATCTATTTTCAATCCGTTGTCGGTCGGTTGCCAATCCTTGCCAAAAACAACACTTGACTGTGAACAGTACATATTAACCGTATAAAGACCCGTGCAGTTAAAAAACGCATAATCCCCTATATAACTGACATTTTTCGGAACCGTTATTTCCTTAAGTGCCGTACAGTATCCGAAAGCATCTTTACCGATTTCTTCTAAATTTTCATAAAACTCCGCTTTTTCGAGTGCCGAACATTTGAAAAACGCCTTTTCTTCAATAATTTTCAACTCTTGCGGAAATTCTATTCCGACAAGATAAGAACATTTATAAAAAGCACGCTTTCCTATTTTTTCAACACTTTCGGGAATTGTATAATTTCCTTTCAAAACAGTTTGTGTTTTCCCGTTTTCATCGTATTCATCTGTTTGGATTAAATCTTTTGCCGGCGGATAAAAAAGCAATGTTTTCATATCTTCGGTAAACAGAACTCCGTCCACGCTGCAAAAGTATTCGTTTTCGGGCGAAACTTCGTATCTTTTCAGTTTCTGATTGTTGGCAAATGCCCATTCGCCTATTGTTTTTACATTTTTTCCGATTTTAATAACTTCTGCATTTTCGAGATTGCACCCTGCGAAATCGCAAATTTCGGTAACGGCAACCCCCTCATACTCATCGGGAATTGTTATTTCCGAAGCAGAAGCGGAATCGGGTAATTCTTTAACCGAAGCACAGCCGTCCGCAACCGAGTATTTAATTTGAGTTTCACCCAACTGCGTCTGTAAAGAGCATCCCGACAGTATTGCGGCAATCAGCAAACACAGCGTAAGTACAGTCAACTTTCTTTTCATACCGCAGCCTCCTTATCCGGATTTTCAATCGCTTCAACTCTCTCTTGCAACTGTTCAACACACCGCTCGTATTTTTCTTTAGTTAAATCATAGAAAACAAAAGGAATGCTGACAAGGATAAGAGAAATTATCGAAGCCCATGTATAAATCGAAAATACTTTCGTCAAAATTGCCGAATCATACAAAACATCCCAGTCGGAAGTAAATCCTGCAAGTTTCAAAAGATAGGGGACGATATAACTTATCGCCATTGACACCGGATTCAAGAACCACGAAAACACGCCGGACATTGAATCCGCACGCTCATTATATTTCCACTGATGGTAAATTTGAACATCGGCACCGATTCCGAGATTCACCCCATCAACAACCGGTTGAATCGTATTTTTCAGCGTCAGAGAAATTATAAAAACATAAATGTTTCCGAATTTTACGGCGAGTACAATTCCGAACGCCATAAGAATAGTAAGCGCTCTCGAAACAAGAAGAACATTGCGCTTTTCGAATTTCTTTGTAAGTATCGGACAGAGAATACTGCCGAGCGTCATCCCGACAACGACGATATTCGCCGCAACACCCGAAAACCATTCCATACGCAAAGAATAAATAAACCACCACGCAAGAAGATTTCCTATGTATGTTTGATAACTGCCGAGAACATTTGAAATGTTTATTATCCAAAAATATTTGTTTTGCAAAACATTCTTTGCGCCCTTAAAGAAAGTAACTTTTTCCCTTTTTTCAATCGGCGGTTCGATAACTCTTTCTTTACATTTAATCAAAAACATCGTCAAAGCAATTCCGACAGCGGAAAATATCGGCACAAATACTTTGTAAGTTTTAAGATTAAGATACCCGCCCGTTGTCGAAATGAGCATCGGCAAAAACATACTGATAACCGACGGCGCAAAACCGGTAATTATCGGTACAATGGAATACAGCCTCTGTCTTTCCTGAGAATTCGGCGTTATAAACGAAACAAGTCCGGCAATATTGGTCAAATTGCTGTAAAAATAATTCATCAGCGAAAAAGCAAAATTGAGAACTATAAGCCTTTTGGTATAACTCATCTCAAGCAACGGAAGATACGGTATAACCGACATAATAACAGCCGACGGAATCCCGCTGATAAGCAAAAAAGGTTTAAGTCTTCCGTACTTTGCGCTGAAAAGCCGTCTTATTGCCCATGTAAGATAGTTGGTAACGCCCGCTATGAGCAAATTATTGCCCACCAATTGCGGTAAACCTTTAATAATAAACTCAAAACTGTCCGACGGAATGAAATAACAGCAAATCCCGACTATTATTTCAGCCGTATACGCTATATGGGCAAAGCGTTTCATCTTCGCAGACAGTCTACCGTGATTTTCATATATGAGAACACCTATCGGATTAAGAAAAATAAGCAAATATCCGATTACGGTACCCATCATGCTTATTATTGTAAAATCAAGATTTGAAATTCCCATTATCGAACCGGTAAAGTAAGTCGCCCCAAAGGTCATAATACTTGAAAAAGTCATAAAAATGTATATACCCGCCTGTGAAACGGTATATGCGGCAATTTCGGAAAGAGACAGATATTCTCCCTCTTCGGTATTGTTCCAATGTGTTTTCACATATTCAGGAGCGCCTTTAACCTTAGCCTTTAACTCACCGAAATTCATTTTTACCCCCATTTGTTTACAAAAAAAGGGCAGATTAAAAAATCTGCCCGAAAATCAATCAGCCGTTAAGGATTTCAAAGTTTTTCTTGTTCGCTTTATAAAGATTTACATAGGCTTTATAGTTACGGTCATAAACCGCCTTGTGTGCGAAGTTGGGTTTGAATACCTTTGCTGCGGGAATAAGTTTCTTTGCCTGAGTAATGTCGTCAATCATTCCCAAACCGACGGCAATAGTAATAGCGGCACCTACCGCACCGATATTTTGAGGACTGTCAACGGTTTCTACGGTTCTTCCCGTACAGTCCGCAAGAATCTGGCAGGTTACATCGGAAAGCGCTCCGCCGCCGACAAACCTTACCGTTTCCGAAGTCTTAATCTTCTTATCCTGAGTTTCAAGGAACCAACGAAGATGGAAACATACACCTTCGTAAACCGCTCTTATAAGTTCCGCCTTACCCGTATCAAGACTGATATTAAAGAACATTCCTCTTGAATTGGGATCTTCAAACGGACAACGGTTACCGTGAAGCCAAGGAGTAAAAATAACTCCGTTGGAGCCTGCCGGTACTTCGTCGATTACTGCCGACATATATTCGAAAAGGTTAATGTAAACCGTCTCGTAATCGTTTTTAGAGCGTTTAAGGTTATGGCTTTTATCAAGATAAATGTCTATCTCGTCAAGTGCAAGGTGGTCTTTTACCCACTCTACGCATTTTCCCGCAGTCTCAAGTTCCGCAAAATAGTTGTAATGTCCGTCTTTTGCGCCTACAACAGCCGCAATCATAGAGCTTGTGTCAACTATCGACTTGTCAACTACCGTTGAAACCCATCCGGATGTACCCTGATAAATATGGGTATCGCCGAGTTCAACCGCACCTGCGCCTACACCGATAAGCGAAGCATCTCCGCCGCCGCCGTAAACCGCAGTTCCTGCGGCAAGTCCCAATTCCTTTGCCGCTTTTTCGGTAAGTTCGCCGACTTTATCTGTTGACTTAACGATTTTTGCAAGATGTTTTGTGTCGACACCGAGCATATTGCACATTTCCTTGCTCCATGTCTTTTTCTTGATGTCGTAAATCATCGTTGAAAATGCCGAATCGTGAGTCATTACAAATTCGCCGGTCATTCTTGCGATAAGATATTCTTTTACATCAAGCCATTTATGTACCCTCTTAAAGTTTTCGGGTTCGTTTTTCTGTGTCCACTTATATTTCCAAACGGGGTCTTTAACCGAAAGCGGAGCCGCACCCGTAAGCATAAGCGATTTCAAAACCTTAACCGCATTTCCGCCTGCAATCTGAGGACCGCTTCCCATTGCATCTTTGAGTTCTTCGGTTGCACGCTGATCCATATAACTGAATGCACGCCTTACGGCATTTGCATCTTTATCAACAAGAACAACACCCTGCATTTGAGAGCAGAAAGAAATTCCGGAAATATCTTTCTTGTCGATTTTGGATTTTTTCATAACGGTGTTGGTGCTGTCTCTCATCGCTTCCCACCACTCGTCAGGATCCTGCTCTGCACCGCCGTTGGGCATTACATAAAGTTTGTATCCCTCACTCTGTGCCGCAAGAAGTTCAATCTTGTCTCCGATTGAAAAAATACAGGTTTTAACTCCTGTCGTACCTATATCGTACGCAATAACATATTTAGCCTCTGCCATTGTGTATCTCCCTTTTCCTTTATGATAAATATATTATTTATTTATTTTTTAAGTGCCGACTTAATAAATTTAAGACACTGCTCAACGACAAAATCGTCTTTATTGAGAATATCGTTTCCGCAGTATATCTTCAAGCGTTCTTTATAATAATCGCACGCATAAGAAAACTGTAACGACATAAACATATTGTCAAGCAAATATGCCGCAAACGCAGAATCTATATCGGTTCTGACTTCGCCCGCTTTTTTTCCCTGCTCAATCGCAAGATAATATATCCTTGCCGTCATCGACTCCATCGCATCCGCAAAATGTGCGGCAAAGCGTGGATTACTTTCGCCCGTCATAACATTGTAAAATCTTGTTATAAGCTCGTTTTCTTTCGAAAACTTTTGCACCGTGCGTAAAATCTGCTCGACTTTGAGCAAAATGTCCTGATCGCTTTGAGAAAGTTCGATAAGCAGCTTCTCCATCGAAGCGATATTGTACCCGACAATCGTTAAAAACAGATCCTGTTTATTTGCAAAATACTTATACAGCGATCCGACACTGATTTCGGATTTTTTCGCAATATCGTTTATGTTTGCGTTTTCAAATCCTTTTAACGCAAACTCACGGGTTGCTACGCTGATTATCCTGTCCCTTTTTTCTTTCGGAATATTGTCGAAAGTCGGTTTATGATGTTTTTGAAGATCCAAAGCAACTCACCTTGTCCCTAATAACTTATATTTAGTTATTTTATCATACCTTAAATATATATTACAAGAAGAAAACCGAAAAAATACTTTTTTTCAACAATATAGAAAATTACAAAGGCTTTATTTATGCACTTTGCACATTAAAATCCTTAACAGTAAATAATTATTGCCCTTGTAAAAGTAAGATGTTATACTATTGTTGATTATCATAAATTTTACGGTGGTTAAAATGAAACTTATCAATACGGTTATACGAAAAATTACGGGTAACGAGCTCGCTCAAAAGCAAGCCGGTCAAACCGTCGGCGGAAAGCCCAATAAAAAAATCGTTCCGCTGTTAAGACAAGTCGGTGCAGACGGATGCGTGCTGTTAAAAAACAACGGTGCATTGCCCTTCACTCAAGATGATACGGTTGCGGTTTTCGGAAGAGTTCAGTATGACTGGTTCTTTGTCGGCAACGGATCCGGCGGAGATGTATGTACCCCGTACAAAATAAGTCTTGCCGATTCGATAAAAAGCGAAAAACCGTTCAAAACAGATCCCATACTTGATGAAAAATACCGTGTATGGAGTCAAAAACATCAGGTTGATCCGGGATTTTGGGGACATTGGCCCCGTTTTTATCCCGAAATGAAAATTCCCGAAAAAGAAATCGAACTCGCTTCTCAAAGAAACACCAAAGCCCTTGTTGTTATCGGCCGTTCCGCCGGTGAAGACCGTGAAAATGCGCTTAAAAAAGGTAGTTTTTATCTTACCGACAGTGAAATAAAACTGCTTGACTCGGTAACACGGTGTTTTGAAAAGACCGTGCTTATTCTTAATATCGGAAGCATTACCGACTTTGAGAAAATAAACTCATACAAAGACAAACTTTCAGCGATAATGATTGTTTGGCAAGGCGGGATGGAAAGCGGAAATTCCGTATGCGATGTACTTTCGGGAAAAGTTTCTCCGTCGGGAAAACTCACCGATACAATCGCATTAAAATACAGCGATTATCCCTCGTCGGATAATTTCGGAAATAAAGAGAAAAACTGCTATACGGAAGATATTTTTGTCGGATACAGATACTTTGAAACATTCTGTCCCGAAAAAGTGCTTTATGAATTCGGATACGGTCTGTCGTATACGGATTTCTCCGCAGAAACGCTTAAAGCGGAGTTTTCCGACGGAAAATTCCGTGCCGAAGTCAAGGTTAAAAATATCGGATCATATTCGGGAAAAGAAGTTATACAGTTATATGTCTCCGCTCCTGACGGAAAACTTTCAAAGCCGTCAAAAGTTTTAACCGCTTTTGCTAAAACTTCTCTTTTAGCGCCCGGTGAAGAGCAGATTTTAACTCTCGTCTGCGATGAATATTCATTTTCGTCTTATGACGATATTCCGACAAGCGACACTGCAAACTCTTATATTCTCGAAAGCGGCGATTATGATTTCTTCATCGGTACCAGTTGCCGCAAATTAAAAAAAGTTTTCACGCATAACCGTTCTTGCTCAAAAACGCTCTGTCGCTGTAACGAAGTTATGGCAGTTGACAAAGAAGATGTTTTCGACAGAATTATAGGAATCACCGAAAACGGTAAGCATAAAATTTCATACGCTCCCGTTCCTTCAAGAACGGTTTCGCTAAAAGAAACCGTCGAAAATTCCTTACCTAAACCTTATGTTTACACCGGCGACAGCGGAATAAAACTCAAAGATGTTCGTGATAAAAAAGCATCTATGGGCGATTTCATAGCGCAGTTAACTCCCGATGAACTTGAACTCATCACCCGTGGTGAAGGACCGATGGACAGCGCTCTCGGTCCGAAGGGAAATGCAGGCGCTTTTGCGGGCGTTTCTCAATCATTGAGAGATAAAGGAATTCCGCCCGTTATCACAACCGACGGACCGTCTGGTATACGACTCATCTCATCTTGCTCTCTTATGCCTTGCGCTACCGCAATCGCTTCCACTTGGGACACTGAACTGACAACGGCTCTTTTTGAACAAATGGGCAGTGAAATGGTTCAGAAGGGAACAGATGTTTTACTTGCTCCCGGAATGAATATTCACCGCAATATTCTCTGCGGAAGAAACTTTGAATATTATTCCGAAGATCCTGTTGTAAGCGGAGAAATAGCAAGCGCCGCCGTTATCGGTATTCAAAAAAACGGAGTAAGCGCCTGTCCTAAACATTTCGCCTGCAACAATCAGGAATACAACCGAAATTACAACAATTCCGTTCTCTCTCAGCGTGCTTTAAGAGAAATTTACTTAAAAGGATTTGAAATTTGCGTAAAAAAGGCAAAGCCCGTCAGCATTATGACGAGTTACAATAAAATCAACGGCGTATGGAGTCATTACAACTACGAACTTTGCACAACCGTTTTAAGAAACGAATGGAACTATGACGGTGTTGTTGTTACAGACTGGTGGATGCGTTATGCCTCCTCACCGGAGTTTCCCGAAATCAACGGTAACGCATACCGTGTCCGTGCGCAAGTCGATGTTCTTATGCCCGGAGCGAGAACAGCGGTGAGCAAAAACTTCTCTTCCGACGGAACCTTGCTTGAAACCTACGGAAAAGAAGACGGAATTACCCTCGCAGAGATGCAGCGCAGTGCGGAAAATGTTCTCAACGCTGTTTTGAAAATAAACAAAGGCAAAAACCTTTAATAAAACGGAGAATTATTATGGAAAAATACTTAATCAACCCAAATCAAAAAATCAGTAAAATCAACAAAGATATTTACGGTCATTTCAGCGAACATCTCGGAAGATGTATTTACAACGGAATGTTTGTAGGCGAAGATTCGGAAATTCCGAATGTAAACGGTATGCGTACCGATGTCGTAAACGCCCTTAAAGAAATGGAAATTCCCGTTCTGCGTTGGCCGGGCGGATGCTTTGCGGACGAATACCACTGGAAAGACGGTATCGGCCCCAAAGAAACCCGAAAAAAGATGATAAACACTCATTGGGGCGGTGTTGTCGAAGACAACTCTTTCGGCACTCACGAATTTTTCGAGCTCTGCCGTCAGCTCGGCTGTGATGCGTACATAAACGGAAATGTAGGCTCGGGGACAGTCGAAGAAATGAACGAATGGGTTGAATATATGACCTTCGACGGAGTTTCGCCGATGGCTCAGTTGCGTGCGGAAAACGGACACAAAGAACCTTGGAAAATAAAATATTTCGGTGTCGGAAACGAAAGTTGGGGATGCGGCGGAAATATGGATCCCGAATATTACGGATGTCTTTTCAAAAGATATAACACTTATGTCCGTGATTATAATGCGGGGTATCATATAAACCGTATCGCCTGCGGGCCTAACGGAAATGACTACCATTGGACAAAAGAAGTTACGGATAAGGTTAAAAACTATGCTACGGGACTTTCTCTTCATTATTACACGGTACCGACAGGTATATGGGATCATAAAGGTTCCGCAACTGAATTTGATGTCAAGGAATACGACTCTACCGTATCAAGAGCATACGAAATGGAAAAACTCGTTTCAAACCATATTAAAATGATGGACAGTATCGCTCCCGACAGAAACTTACAGCTCATCGTAGATGAATGGGGTACATGGTTTGATGTCGAACCCGGTACAAATCCCGGTTTCCTTTATCAGCAAAGTACAATGCGTGATGCGATTGTCGCAGGTCTCACCCTCAACATTTTCAACAAACACGCCGACAGAGTTATGATGGCAAATATCGCTCAAACCGTTAATGTTCTTCAATCCGTAATTCTCACCGATGCAGATAAAATGGTTCTCACTCCGACTTACTATGTTTTCAAAATGTATAAAGACCATCAGGAAAATACGCTCATCGGTTCGTATATAACCTCGAAAGAACTTATTTCGGAAATGAATTCGAATAAAAAGTATCCTCAGATAACAGAGTCCGCTTCCATTGACGCAAACGGAACGGTTTATTCGACCGTTACAAACAACTCGGCAACCGAAAGCGTTGAAATCAAATGCCAGATTGCAGATTTTGAAGTTAAAGAAATCAAAGCGGAAATTCTTTCGGGCGATATTCACGACAAAAACGATTTCAATAACGCTGAAAATGTAAAAATCCGTGAATTCACTTCATTCACCGCAACCGCAGACGGTTTCATCGCAGAAATCCCAGCTTGTTCGGTTGTCAAATTCACCGTTAAATAATTATGGAAAAGTGCAAACGCTGTCTATTGCGTGAATGTGCGGAAAAAGATATTTACAACGATATAGCCGAGCGCATTAAATCCCTTAAGCAAGAAGAAAAAGTTTCCGACAGTGTTTATATGTCCCGTCTTTCTTTATGCAAAGAATGTGAGCATTTACTGTCGGGTGTGTGTATGAAATGCGGATGCTATGTGGAATTTCGCAGCGCTTTCAAAAATCAGCACTGTCCGCTCACTCACTCAAAAAGAAAATGGTAAACAAAAATCGGTTCTGTGTTTTCACAGAACCGATTTCTTTTATAAAAGCATTTATTTAACTTTTTTCTTTCTTCCCGTAAACAGCGAAACGCCGAAAATCACACACAAAAGGACAACCGCAAACGCCATCCAACCGGCTCTTACCGTAAGAGGCTGTTTTGAGAAAGTATCGTAATATCCTTTAAGATAAACGATTGTTACAATTATGGGAAGTACATACTGCATATATGCTCTTGCCCATTTCGGAAATTTCATTCCCTCGCCTTCGTTTGCTTCTTTGAGGAAGTTTTCAAATCCCCATCCGTTCTTTCTTACGCAGAACATAACAAACAGCAAACTTCCCAACGGCAAAAGGTTTGATGAAACAATGAAATCTTCCATATCCATTATTCCCGTACCTTCTCCCAAAGGCTGAACGGACGAAAGAAGGTTAAAGCCCAATATAGCCGGAACGGAAATCGCAGTTACGATTACAAAGTTTACGGCAACCGACTTTGAGCGCTTCCAACCCTTCATATCCATAAATGTCGCAATAAGATTTTCAAAAACCGCAACAACGGTTGAAAGAGCCGCAAACGACATAAATATAAAGAAGCAAGTTCCCCAAATTCTTCCGCCTGCCATTTTGTTAAACACATTCGGAAGCGTTATAAACAGTAAAGACGGACCCGAATCCGGCTCAACACCGAAAGCAAAGCAAGCGGGAATAATAATAAAACCGGCAGTAAGCGCAACAAAAGTATCAAGAATCATAACATTTACCGCTTCGCCCGCAAGACGCTTTTTCTTATCAAGATAACTTCCGAAAATTTCCATTGCTCCGATACCGAGACTGAGCGTAAAGAATGCCTGGCTCATTGCGGCAAAAATCATTGTTCCCAAACCTTGTTCTTTAACCGAAGTCAAATTCGGGATAAGATAAAACTTAAATCCTTCTTTTGCGTTGGGCAGCAAAGCAGAGTTAACCGCAAGCACTATCATAAGTACAATAAGCAGCGTCATCATAACTTTTGTTATTTTTTCAACGCCGTTTTTTACGCCTAACGCACAAATGCCGAACGATACAACAATCGCAACAAACGCCCAAATCCCCATTGTAACGGGATTCGAAAGCATTTGTGTAAACACATCCGCTACCTCATCAACCGAGAGACCGCTGAGTTTTCCCGTTCCCGAAAGATAAGCGTAATAGAGCATCCATCCCGAAACCATAGTATAAAACGACATCAAAAGAAAGCATCCTAAAATGCTTATCCATTTAAGGTTATGCCATTTTGTTCCTTCGGGTTCAAGAGCTTCAAAAGCTCTTCCCATTCCGAACTTACTCGCTCTGCCGATTGAAAACTCCGCAACGAGAATCGGAAAACCGAGAATAACAAGGAACGCAAGATACATTAAAATGAAAGCCGCACCGCCGTACATACCGCAAAGATACGGGAACTTCCACACATTTCCTATACCGACGGCACAACCCGCCGAAACTAAAATAAAACCGAGTCTGGAACTGAATTTTTCTCTTTCCATATCGCACCTCCATAGACCTATATCATATCATAAAAAAACAGGATACACAACCGAAAATATATTCAAAACCGTTTGTCGCTTATATTGTAGCGATTCTTATTGTATTGGTATTTCCTGTTGTGTCGGATGTACCGCCCGTTATAATTATACGGTCTCCTGTTTTCAAATTAAAAGTTTGCTTCGCAATTTGTTTTGCGGTATAAAACAGCACCTCAATAGAAGGATAAACTTCGCACATTACCGGAGTTACTCCCCATGACATAGATAACTGATGCCATGTTTTTCGGTTAACCGAAAGCCCTATTATATCCACCGGCGGACGAAATCTTGAAACCATACGGGCTGTCATACCGGAAATCGAACAGACAACAATCGCTTTTGCTCCTATATCCATAGCCATACCGCAAACCGAATGGGAAATCGCATCCATTTCGTTTTTAATTCGGAACTCGTGATCGGCAAACTGTTTTTCGTAAGGAATATTATTCTCCGTACTTTCCGCAATTCTCGACATCGTTTCCACTGTCAGCACCGGATATTTTCCGGCAGCCGTTTCTCCCGAGAGCATAATCGCACTTGTACCGTCATAAACCGCATTGGCAACATCGGAAATTTCCGCCCTTGTCGGTCTCGGATGAGTAATCATCGACTCAAGCATTTCCGTTGCGGTAATTACCCTTTTACCGAGCATACGGCACTTGGTAATAAGTTCCTTTTGGATTGCGGGCAATTCTTCAAACGGAATTTCAACCCCCATATCCCCTCTGCCGATCATTATACCGTCGCAAACAGAACATATATCTTCGATATTTTCTATTCCCGAACGGTTTTCGATTTTTGCTATTATACTTATATTTTTTGCGCCGTTTTCCTCAAGGAAGGATTTAACATCCAAAACATCCTGCTTTTGAGAGACAAAAGAACACGCAATATAATCAACATCGTTTTCAATTCCGAAAAGCAAATCTTCTCTGTCGTTTTTACTTAAATATTCCTGCTTAAGCACTTTGTCGGGAAAGCTCATACTCTTCCTGTTGGAAATTTCTCCGCCCGCATCTATTTTGCAAACAACATCTTTTCCCTTGATTTCAACAACCGTGAAAATGAGCAACCCGTTATTAACAAGAATTTTGTCGCCCTTATTCATTTCCCGTGCAAGATTTTTATAACTTACGGAAACTCTCGTTTCGTCTCCGACAATATCTTCGCAGGTAAAAGTAAATAAATCGCCGTCTTTGATTTCACATTTTCCGTTTTCGAAAACTCCGATTCTGTATTCCGGTCCTTTTGTGTCAAGCATTATCGCCAACGGTTTGTTAGCTTTATCGCGAACTTGCTTGAGCATTTCGATTTTTTTACGGTGCTCACTGTGTGTACCGTGCGAAAAATTAAGCCTTGCAACATCCATTCCGGCTTCAAGCATTTGCGAAAGCGTCTCTTCGTTTTCACAAGCAGGTCCGATAGTGCATACTATCTTGGTTTTTCTCATAATAATCCTCTTCTTTACATAAAAATGAAGAGCCTATCAAAAAAGGACAAAACCGCAGTTCTGTCCCAAATCATAAAATGATAACAGTATAAATAGGTTAAATAACCTATGACAGACTCCACCGCATATACCGTCGCATTATTTTAACATAATGCATATACTATGTCAATTTACATTATTGTCTAAATAAGGCTTGTTTACGCCGAGTGTTTTATTGATTTTTTCTTCAGTTCAAAATTTTTCGATTTGTGATACAAGACGGCCTTTTTTAGTTGTTTTAATTTCTCCGATATACTTAAACCTTCCGTATCCACGCACCGAAACAATATCCCCTTGTTCAACATTCAGAGCGGCACTGAGAACAAGTTTTGAGTTTACAAACACTTTTTCGCCCGACACAAGCCGTAAACTCTCGCTTCTCGAAAAGTTGTAAACGGCGCTTATAAGTGCATCCACTCTTTTCGAATTGGAAAACACCGAAACTTTATCCCCTTGTTCGCTTACATTTTCCGCCAATTGAGAATATTCGGTTTTAACAGCCGTATGTTTTACTTTTACGAGATTTTCGCAAATATATTGCGCAATATGTTCTAAACACAGAATATATCCGCAATTATCTATAACGATTATATCTCCGACAAGTTCCCGTTTTATTCCGAGATTCATAAGTGCTCCTAAAAAATCCCTGTGAGTCAAATCATCGGCAAATTTTAATGAAAGAGGTTTTGCACAGAGGCAAACTATCGGAAAAGATGAGATTTGCAGACCTTCTCCGAACCCTGCAACAACCCTTTCTGCCGTTTCGTATCCCCCGTACATAACACACGGAAGAAAAAGATTTTTAAGTTCACTCTGTTCGTGCATATTCAGAAACTGCGAAAAAGTACAGTATCCTCTTTCGTATGCTCTGTTATATAATTCGTTAAATCTTTTCTCAAGCATTTTCGTTACCGCTTCCGTTTAATAAAAGTCCGAATTTTCGGACAAAAATACCGACAGATATTCATCTGCCGGCTTTTTTTGTTGATTGTTTGGGAAATCAGCCTTCGTAATCGTCCTCATTCTCCCAGTTGTGATATACTTCCTGAATGTCGTCGTTATCCTCGAACATTTCAAGCATTTTACCCATAGCGTTTATTTCATCGGGATTGTCGAGTCTTGTATATGTTGACGGAACATATTCAACTTCTGCAGAAAGGAATGTATACCCTTTAGCCTCAAGATCATCTCTTACCGCACCCATATCGTTGGGTTCGGTTCTGATGTCGAATACTTCTCCGTCTGTTATAAAGTCAACTGCGCCCGCTTCCAAAGCATCTTCCATAAGTTTGTCTTCGTCAATATCTTCTTTATCGAGGATTATTACACCCTGACGGGAAAACATAAACGAAACGCAACCCGACTGACCCATATTTCCGCCGTATTTGTCAAAATAATGACGCACATCGCCTGCAGTACGGTTTCTGTTGTCTGTAAGAGCTTCAACAATAACGGCAATGCCGGACGGACCGTAACCTTCATAAGTTATGCTTTCGTAATTATCGGTATTTCCGTCGCCTGCCGCTTTTTTAATTATTCTGTCAATATTATCATTCGGAACATTAGCCGCTTTTGCTTTTGCGATTATATCCTTAAGTTTTGAGTTGCCGGCAGGGTCAGGGCCGCCTTCACGAACCGCAACTGCGATTTCTCTGCCTATTTTGGTAAAGACTTTCGCTCTGGCGTTATCTGTTTTTTCTTTTTTACGCTTAATGGTACTCCATTTTGAGTGTCCTGACATAAAATTCACCCTCTATATAAATTTACGCAAAATATTTTATCACAGGATTGCGCTTTAATCAAGTTTTTTATAATTTACAACCGTTCTTATTTATGTTAGAATAAATCATTATGAAAAATGTGGAAATTTTTGAAAAAGAACATATCGAAACTCTCGGAAACAATATCGGAGTAATCGTATCGGACGAACACACTTTCGGAACCGATGCGATGTTGCTTGCGGATTTTTCAAAACCCAAACGCAACGACCTCGCCTGCGATTTCGGAACGGGATGCGGAATTATTCCTTTGCTTTGGAAACGGGACGGCAATTGCAAAAAAATTTACGGAGTGGAAATTCAGGAAAAAGGATTTAATCAGTTTTCAAGAAGCGTGGAAATGAATTCGCTTGAAAATTCCGTTGTACCGATTCATTCCGATCTTACCCAATTAAAAGATAAACTTCCTCAGGGTATGTTTGACCTCGTTACAATGAATCCACCGTATAAGAAAGAAAATGCGGGAATAAAAAGCGAAAAACAAAACGAAAAAATCGCACGGCATGAAACTCTGTGCACTCTTGACGATATATGTCTGTCGGCTTCACGGCTTTTGAAATTCGGCGGAAGATTTTGTCTTTGTATCCGTCCGGAAAGACTTTTCGAAACCATGCAAAGTATGGCAAAACACAAACTCGAACCAAAGCGCCTGCGTCTTGTAACAAGCAGGATTTCGGAAAAGCCGTGGCTTTGTCTTATCGAATCCAGACTCGGAGGAAAAAGCGGAATGACAGTTGAAAACAATTTCATTCTTTATAATGCGAACAACGAATACACCGATGAAATGAACGCTTTATCGGAACTTTACAGGGAGGAATAATCTTGTCGGGAAAACTTTATGTAGTCGGAACACCGATAGGCAATTTATCCGATTTTTCACCCAGAGCAATTCAAACGCTGTCTTCGGTCGACTTTATCGCCGCAGAAGATACAAGGGTAACACTCAAACTTCTCAACCGCTTTGAAATAAAGAAACCGATGGTCAGTTATTTTGAACACAACCGCCGTGAGCGTGGAGAAATTATTCTCGAACGGCTCAAATCGGGAGAAACATGCGCAATTGTAACCGATGCGGGAATGCCTGCGATCTCCGATCCCGGAGAAGATTTGGTTAACCTGTGTCTGACAAACAATATTCCCGTTGAGTCTGTTCCGGGACCGACTGCATTTGCAACAGCTGTTGCCATGTCGGGACTTCCGAGCGGAAGATTTACTTTCGAAGGATTTTTAAGCGTTAACAAACCGAGCCGAAAAGAACATCTCGAAGAACTCGTAACAGAACGCAGAACCATGGTGTTTTACGAAGCGCCGCACAAACTCTCGGCAACGCTGAGAGATATGTATAAATATTTCGGAGACAGAAAAATCGCTTTAATAAAAGAGTTAACTAAAATTCACGAAAGCGTAGAAAGAACCACACTTTGCGAAGCATCCGAAAAATACTCGAAAGAGACTCCGAAAGGTGAATTTGTAATCGTAATCGAAGGTGCAAGTACGCCTAAAGCACAAGATATTTCTTTCGAAGAAGCGGTAAAACTCGCTAAAAAACTTGTAGAAAGCGGTATGGCTGTCAACGAAGCCGCAAAAGAAATCGCCAAAGAGACAAAATTAAAAAAAGGCGATATATACAAAGCGCTGTTAGGAGAGTAAAATGGATTATTGGTATTTATATCTTATACTTGGCGTTTTAATTATAGTTACGGTAGTTTTCATTATGTTTGCCGGCCGTTCTCTCTCGTCGCATAATGACCGTGTAAGAGAAACCGTAAAAGAACTCGAAAGATTAACGCAGTTGAAAAACAAATATAAAGAATTAACTCCCGAAAAAATCGCTTCGGCAGATGCAAAAGAACTCTTGGAAGGACTTACCGCCGTAATGCAAGCCGAAATCGAAAAAAGTGAAGATGCGAGCCGAACTTTCTCGGAATTTAACGAGGTAAAAAAACACATTTATGCACTTAACTGGTTTGTAGACAGCGTCTCGGAAAGTCTTTCTTCCTTTTTCGACTCTTACACAGAAGAACTTTTCTCTTTAATACCCTATGCATTGACGCAAATCGGTGAAGAAAATATTGCCGATATTGTATCACCTATATGCGATATGTTCGATGAAAACAATGAAACCGTATCTTTTGACAAAGAAAAGATCGGGAATGCAGACAAACTTTTCCTCGAAACATATTCCGAAACCGAAGTTCTTGAAAAAATCCGAGAATATGTAAAAAAGAATATAGATAATTTTTAACTAAAGGAATATTTTGCTTTTCTTTACGGAAAATAACCTTACAAATATTTGTAAAGGAGTTTTCTTATGGAACTTAGAGGAAGCAAAACCGAAAAAAATTTACTCGCCGCATTCGCAGGTGAATCGCAGGCGAGTATAAAATACAGTTTATATGCATCAAAAGCACGGGAAGACGGATACGAAAAATATGCTGCCGTAATTGACGAAACCGCACACAACGAAAAAGAACACGCTGAAATTTGGTTCAAACAGCTTAACGGCGGTATGCCGTCTACCGTGGAAAACCTTACCGATGCCATGGCAGGCGAACATTACGAATGGTCCGAAATGTATGCCGAATTTGCCGAAACGGCAAGAGATGAAGGCTTTAACGAAATTGCCTTTCTGTTTGAAAATGTAGCGGGAATTGAAAAGCATCATGAAGAACGCTACTCTTATATGCTTACAAAAGTTAAAGAAAACACAGTATTTCAAGGCGATGAAAACACTGTTTGGATATGCAGAAATTGCGGAAAAGTCTATAAAGGCAAAACACCGCCTCATATCTGCCCGGTCTGTTCAAAACCTCAGGCCTACTTTGAAATCAAAAGTTTTGACTGCCGCCGATAACCGAACATTCTTTAACAATTGATTTTTCCGCTGCGGCAATAACGGTTTTTATACATTCGGGTTCACGCATATTTTTAGGATGTTTTTTTCCGACTTCGGCATTTAATTTATCGCAGATAAGTTCAGATTGAGCCTTACTCATTGCCAAAGCGCTTTCAATAGGTAAACTTATCCAACTTTTCGGAATACATCCCGCCTGAGCCGCAATTACGGACAGTTTGTAAATTCCCATTGTAAAAAAATCTTTGATTTCGGTATCTCTGTCTATGTCCGAATCCGAATACCGACTGTAAAGCATCATAACCGCACGCAGTACCGTATTCATTCTGTATTCCGAATCGAGAGCGTTTTCTTCTTCGGTAAAATTCTCGGCAAAATCATCCTTTGTATCGCTTACTCCGAGTAAATAGTCGCAACTTACATTAAAATAAGCGGCGGCTTTACATAAAAAATCAAGTCCGCATTCACGAATACCCTTTTCATAATGGGAAAAAAGTGCCTGCGATACTCCAAGCGCCGCTGCCGCTTCTTTTTGGCTGAGTGAACGCTGCCGTCTTAATTCGCTTAATCTTGAAGGGAACGAATTTTCCATTTCAATCACCTTTATTACTTCCAGTATATTTTTTAACAACATATTATCATAAAAAATACTTTTTGTATAGGAGAAAAATATGAAAACTTATACCGTACATCTTATAAGACACGCTCTTACAAACGAAAATGCCGAAGGCAAGTACATAGGTCAAACCGATGTCGATCCTTCAAAAGAAGGTCTGCTTCAAATAAAAAATCTGATGAACGAAAACGAAGGATATCCCTATGCGGATGTTGTAATTTCAAGCCCTCTCAAGCGTTGTATCGAAACCGCAAAAACAATTTATCCCGAAAAAGAACCCGTTCTCATGAAAGGTCTTATCGAGTACGATTTCGGTGATTTCGAAGGAATGACCGCAGACGAACTTAAAGATCTCGACACATTTAAGGAATGGATTGCCGGAACCTCTCCCGATGTTCCCGTTCCGTTCGGTGAGAGTCAAAAAGAGTTTAACGAAAGAATATGTACCTGTTTTGCCGGAATTGTCGAAGGCATTATAAAATCCGGTACCTCAAGCACAGCTATAATCACTCACGGCGGAGTTATTATGTCGCTTATGGCGGCATTTGCAATCCCCGAAGCCCCAATGCACGAATGGCTTACTCCAAACGGCTGCGGATATACTTTGAGAATTGATCCGAGCGTATGGAGAATGGGACAAAAACTCGAAGCATTTGCCGAATGTCCCCCTATTCCCCAACAAATTGATGCTCAAAGAGATATGTGGGACACTTTCGATTATGATCCGGATAATGACGATTTCGATATAAGCGAGTACATTAACGATTACACCGATTACGAAAACACGGACTTTTGATTTTCGCAACCGATTGTATTTTTCGGAAGTTTAATAAAAATAATAGGCTTTTCCGTCGGTCTTGAAGCATACAGTTTCAAGACCGATTTTGCATATATTTCGAGGCTTCTCGTATAATATGCGCTTACAAAGACTATGGGCAACACAAAAACACAACTCAAAAACCACCCGAAAAAACTCATCTTAAATTTCAAAACGGAAAATTTCCCGTACTGTGTTCTGCGTATAAGATACTTCACCGTTTCAACACAGCTTAAAGAAGGATGGGCGCAAATCACTTCATCGAGAAAAGTAAGTCTTTGCACGGATGCGAAGAAAAATATCAGTCCCGTAATAAAAAGTACCGCAAACAGTAAAACGCTTGCATAAAACAAAACCGCCGACATTCCGTTGCTTAAAAAATATAAAACTATAAGCAAAACCGCAAAACTCGGCAAAATATAAAAAGCAAATTCGATAAAATTGATTATAAATCTGAAAATGTGCAAATAGATGATTTTTAACTGCAACTTCAAATCAAAGAAAAACAAAACTTTTAACTCTCTTTTTCTTTTAGAGGAATTGTAAAATACACGGCGGCGCAAATATCCGCATATTATAAAATACCGGCATGAAATTACCGTTCCCGAAAAGAGAAAAGCATAACAAATCATCTTCGGAAAAGGCAATTGCGCTTGTTCAACAAGAGTTGCCGTATACACGAAGAATATAATTAAAAGAGCAAACATAAGTTTTAATAAAATGCAGAACAAATCGGCAAGATAAATTTTTATGCCGTAATCGGAATTTATGTTTCTCGCCAAATTTTTAACCGAAGAATTTTTCATTTTATCACCGACTGTATTTTTCCCGAAACGAAGAAAATTTATAACAGAATTTACTCAGTTGACAAAATAAAGCATCTAATTTATAATCGAAATCGGAACAGTGCAGTTCCTCGGGTTTGAAATTCCCGTAAAAAAATAGCGCCGGGTCTGTTTGCACTGTAAAAAAGACAGATGACGAGGAAGAAGTTATCGAAATTTTCGGCGGATGCTTCTTGTCCCGTATGTGCGGGGACATTGACATTTACTTAAAAACTGTCGGCGACGGCAAAACAGAGGTAAATGTAACCGTGCAAATATTTTGCAAAGGAAAAATTGAATATGTGTGGAATTGTTGGTTATATCGGGGACCGCAGTGCGTCTCCCGTATTGCTTGACGGTTTGAAAAAGCTCGAGTACAGAGGTTATGACTCGGCGGGCATTGCCGTGTTCTGCGGAGAGAATGCCGATGTCAGAAAGACGAAAGGCAGAATTGCCGACCTCGAAAAAAAACTCTTGTCGGAAGGAGAGCCTGCGGGAACGGTCGGTATCGGTCATACCCGATGGGCAACTCACGGTGCGCCCGATGACATAAATGCGCATCCGCATAAAAGTGCCGACGGCCGTATAACTCTCGTTCATAACGGAATTATCGAAAACTACATCGAGCTTAAACTTATGCTCGAACAAAAGGGTTATAATTTCGTTTCGGAAACCGATACGGAAGTCCTTGCCCATTTGTTCGCTTTCTTTTATAACGGAAACTCCGTTGAAACAATGTCAAATGTTATGAAAACCGTACGGGGATCTTATGCTCTCGCCGTCCTCGTCGACGGAAAGCCCGATGAAATAACTGTCGCCCGAAAAGACAGTCCGTTAATAATCGGTATCGGAGAAAATGAGAATTTTATCGCATCCGATATTCCCGCCGTACTTAAATACACAAGAAACTGCTATCTGCTTGATGACTGTCAAATGGCGCTTGTAAAAAAGAACTCGATTTCGATTTACGACATTGACAAAAACGAAATAAATAAAAATGTTTACCGTGTTACATGGGATGTTGAAGCGGCAGAAAAAGGCGGATATGACCATTTTATGAAAAAGGAAATTTCCGAGCAGCCGAGAACACTTCACGATACAGCTTCACCGAGAATTCAAAACGGCAAAGTCGTAATTGACGAATTAAGCCTAACCGATGAAGAAATCGCAAAAATCAAAACCGTTCACATCGTCGCTTGCGGAAGTGCATGGCATGTCGGAACAGCCGCAAAATATGTAATGGAAAAACTGGCAAGAATTCCGTGCGAAGTCGATTTGGCAAGTGAATTCAGATACAGAAATCCGATAATAGATAAAAACGATCTATGTATTGTTATTTCTCAGTCGGGAGAAACAGCGGATACGCTTGCGGCTTTGAGAGAAGCTAAAAACAAAGGAGCAAAAACCGTTTCTATCGTAAATGTTGTCGCAAGCACAATAGCACGGGAATCGGACGATGTTATTTATACAATGGCAGGGCCGGAAATCGCCGTTGCCACAACAAAAGCCTTTTCGGCTCAGCTTTGTGTTGCATATCTTTTGGCTTTGAAATTCGCAAAAGCAAAAGGCCTTCTTTCTCAAAGCGATGAGGAAAAATACTGCGCCGACATTCTCAAACTTCCCGAAATAACGCAGAATATTCTCTCGATGGATGAACAACTGAAAACTCTTGCAAAAAAATATGCCGATTCCGAAAATGTTTTCTTCATCGGAAGAGGACTTGACTATGCGATTTCTCTTGAAGGGTCGCTTAAACTTAAAGAAATATCATATATTCATTCCGAAGCCTATGCTGCGGGAGAATTGAAACACGGTACAATTTCTTTAATTGAAACCGGAACTCCGGTATTCGCAATCGCAACTCAACCGGAACTTAACGAGAAAACACTCGGAAACATTAAAGAAGTTAAAGCCCGTGGCGCAAAAGTAATCGCACTTGTGGGGGAAAACCATTCGCAAGCCGCCGAATTCGCCGACGATATAATACGAATTCCCGAAATAAGCAGTTGCTTTATGCCGTCTCTTGCGGTTATTCCGTTACAGGTTTTCGCTTATTATATGGCTGTTTCAAGAGGCTGTGATGTTGATAAGCCGAGAAATCTCGCCAAATCGGTTACTGTTGAATAAATAAAAAATAGGAAATGTTTCATCCGGAAACATTTCCTATTTTGTTTAATAAAGTTATTTTTTATCAGCCTTGCGATCTTTCTTCTTTCCGCTTTTCGCATACACCGCAACGCACCAATAATACAGCGGTATAAAAAGAAACATAATAAGAGGCATAAGCCATGAATGTAAAACCAAACCGCAGAACAGATAAGCGGTTATTATTACAATCGGAACGGGCATTAAAAACAAAAACGCTTTAAGCGATGTTGTTTTACAAGCTGCCGCAACCATATAATACATCGGAACCGTAAAAAACAGTAACCATAAAATTCCCCACGGATTAAACGATGCAATATTTCTAAGTCCCATACACAGAAAAAGATAAACAATCACAATAACAAGCGGATAAGGAAACTTAAACATTTTTTTCGCCGTTTCGGGATAAAGCGCTTTTCTTGTATTGACTTTAACTTCTTTGATTTCGTCCGTGTGATCTTGCGGTTTTATTTCTTTTTCGGCAATCTTTGACGGAGCAAGCAATTCGTCGAGAGTAAGTCCGTATATCTGTGCCAAAGCTATAAGATTATCCGTATCGGGTGAAGCCTCTGCCCTCTCCCATTTTGAAATTGCCTGCCTGCTTACTCCGAGTTTTGAAGCAAGCACTTCTTGAGAAAATCCGTTATCTTTTCTCAGTTGAACAAGTCTGTCCGCAGTTGAAATAGTCATAAAAATACTCCTGATTATATTAAAGTTCTCCGTTTTTCCACTTAGCAACATTCTTCTTATGTTCCTCATAAGTGGAAGCAAATGCCGAATTGTACGGCGGATCGGTATCAATTACAAAAAACAGATAATCCGTATCGTCGGGATAAAGCGCCGCTTTTATCGACGCAAGACCGGGATTGCATATCGGTCCCGCTATCATTCCGTTGCATCGGTTCCCGTTATAATAATATTTGTAATAATCAATTTTATCCGGATATTGCACCTGAATAACGCCTGTGCAATATTTCACCGTTACATCGTATTCCAATTTCATTCCTTTTTTAAGTCTGTTATGAATTGTAGAAGAAATCATTGTACGCTGTTCATCGGTAAAAGCTTCTTTTTCGATAATCGAAGCAATCGTCAGTATTTCATGAACGGAATATCCCAATTCATCTGCTCGCTGTCTCATTTCCTGCGTGAATTTAGACTCCGTTACCGCAAGCATTTTATCAATTACTTTTTCCGGATCTGAATTTTTTTCAAAGGTATATGTTGCCGGGAACAGATATCCTTCAAGCAAGAAGCAAATTTTGTCCTTTTCTTTTATTGAAGAAAGAACCGAATATTTCGAAATGTCATAATTTGAAACGGCATTTAAGAATTCGTCTGTCGTACAAACCCCGTTTTCTTCCAACAGCCAGGCGGTTTTAAGAAGAGTGTAACCTTCGGGAACGGTTACTTTCGCATATTTCCCGTTTTCCGTCTCCGAAACAGAAGTGCTCGGAGCATCGGGATTATACACACCGCTTTCGTCCCGTGCATAATCGGATGTAGGCGTACAGGAGACGAGCAAGACCAAAACCGTAAATATCAAAAACAACGATACTGCCTTTTTATACATCTTAATCCTCTTTATAAATATTTTACGCTATTGTACCATTATTCCCCTTTTTTTGCAACGAAAACACATAAAACTTTACATTTTGTCAACACAAAATAACCCGGCTGCAATTTTCAAATCGCAGTCGGGAAAATATTTTTTATTTATTCAACGCACTCTGCCTGCATACAAATCCTTTTTTGGCAACAGTACCCGTTTATAATTCCGTCCAAGAAACACAAATCGGCACTCATTACAAGGCCTGCGGCAAATGCCGAAACCGCACTCAAGACTTTTAACGCAACAAGCGATGCATTGCCTGTTTTTACAATGAGAGAAAGAACCGCCGTTGAAATAATCGCACTTACAGCACCGACAACAAGCAAAGTTACATTGTTTTTCAGCATTTCGGAAACCCGCTTATTGAAATTATATACATTTATCAGCGAAACCGTAAACGCTCCGACAAGCGAAAGCGCCGTTAAAATCCATATCGCAACAAGCAAATAACGAAGCCAACGGTAACTTCCCGCCGTTGCCTCAATTGTAACAGCTAAAATAACCGCTGCGATTATGCTTACGGTTAATCCGATTATTTTACAACCCGTGCATTTGTTTTGGAACATATAGCAACCCCCTTTTACTACATTTTATGAAAAAACATTTCGGAAGTTACTGCGGCATCATTTGTTTGACAAAAATATTAGGTATATATATAATGATTTAAGAATATAAACAATCTTAGGAGATTAAATATGAAAAAGTTTTTATCCGTTTTGCTTTCTTTAATAACCGTAATGTCGGTTTTTTCTTTTACTGCCGTATCGTCTTACGCTCAGGTAAGCGGAGATTATGAGTTCTATGTAAAACCGGACCGTACAGTTGAAATAACATCCTACAAAGGCTCTTTATCTCATATAAGCATCCCGTCTAAAATCGACGGATACAGTGTATCCTCAATCGGACCTCAGGCTTTTTACCAAAACACATCCATCACCGAAATTGATTTCCCGAACACTGTAAAATCAATTTCGAAATCGGCGTTTGCAGGTTGTGTCAGCTTAAGCAACATATATTTTAACAGCGGACTTGAATCCATCGGTGAAACCGCTTTTTTATACTGTAAAAATATAAAATCAATATCAATTCCTTCAAGCGTAAATTCAATCGGAGTTGCGGCGTTTTTCGCCTGCCCTTCGCTTCAAAGCGTTAGCGTTCCCGAAACTGTAACAAATATCGGTGCCCTCGCCTTCGGATTCGATTTGTATTATGACAGCAACGGTATTCCGATTTCGAATGCAGGCACTAAAAAAGTACCGAATTTTACGCTCAAAAGTTTAGCGGGAACCAAAGCGGAAAGCTACGCCCGTGAAAACGGACTGAATTTTGTATGCACATGGTTCCCCGATGTCAGTTATTCCGAATGGTATTATAAAGCCGTAAGATTCAATGTAAACAACGGATATTTTAACGGCTATGCAAACGGATATTTCGGACCTGCCGATAGACTTCAAAGACAGGACTTTATAATCAATCTTGCGAAAATAGCAAATGCGGATCTC
>CAZGPE010000019.1:0-29091 GCA_964527585.1 uncultured Eubacteriales bacterium | reverse complement strand
AACAAAAAACTCCAATCGGCATATCTGCGATTGGAGTTTCCAAGGCTGTTCCGTAATAAGATTTTAACAGATAACTTCAAGATCGGTATTATCTGTGTAAAGACGGTATTCGCTGATTTTTCCGTTTTCCCAAGAGAAATCCACGGTTGCGTTTCCTTTAACTCTGAAGCCGTGTACTTCTCCGCAATCCCATTCTTTCGGAAGAGCGGGGAGAAGACGGACTGTTTTTCCGTCGGATTGAACAAGCATTTCGTTTATACCGCTTGCCGCACCGAAATTTCCGTCGATTTGAAAAGGCGGGTGTGCGTCGAAAAGATTTATATATGTTCCGCCGCCGTCTCCGTAATTGAATCCGGACTTTTTTCTTGAAACAACGGGATTTAATTGCATATTGAGAAGTTTAAGCGCTTTTTCTGAGTTCTTAAGCCTTGCATGAAAATTTATTTTCCATGCGAGACTCCAACCGGTTCCGGCATCTCCTCGAATTTCAAGAGCTTTTTTACAGGCTTCGAAAAATTCCGGTGTGTCATTTTCATTTATGAAATTAAACGGATGAAGTCCTATAAGATGGGATACATGGCGGTGATGTTCATCACATTCGGGATATTCGCTGTCCCATTCAAGAAGCTGACCTTTTGACCCGATTGAAAAAGGTTTTATTTGTTTTGCCTGATTTCTTATTTTATTTGTAAATCCGTCGCAGGTATCCGTTATTTCACACGCTTTAATGTAATTTGTAAAACAGTCGAGAACTATAGTATCGAGAATTGCGGATGACTTTGAAACCGACACGGTTTTTCCGTTGTGCTTAAAAGTGTTTTCGGGAGATGTAGCGGGACATATACTGAGTTTACCGCCGATATCGGTCAAAATATCGGAATAGAACTCACTTGCTTTTTTCAAGATCGGTAAAGCAAAATCTTTAAGAAAATTTTTGTCATGAGTGAATTCATAATATTCGAAAAGACTGTGGCAAAGCCAACCTGAACCGCCTGACCAAAATCCCCACTGCGTATCACCCTGAGTAGGAGCGGAAAATCCCCATATATCAGAATTGTGATGAGCGACAAATCCTTTTGCACCGTAATAGTCTTCGGCGGTCTTTTCTCCGGTAACACTTATTACTTTTATCAGGTCAAATAACGGTTGCATCATTTCCGGCATATTAAAAGTAAGAGTAGGCCAATAGTTCATTTCTGTGTTTATATTTATTGTGTAATTTGAATTCCACGGAGCTTTAAGGTTTTCACTCCAAATTCCCTGAAGATTCGTGGCTGTTGAATTGCATCTCGATGAAGAAATTGTGAGGTATTTAGCAAAATTCCAAAACAATTCGTAAATTTCCAAATCGCTTTTATCGTTTTTGAAAGCGTAAAGCCGTTCGTTTGTCGGTAAAGCGGAGTTTTCGCTGCCGGTTTTGAGAGAGAAAGAAGTTCTTGAATAATATTCGGTATAATCTTCAATATGTTCTTTTTTCAGCCCGTCAAAACCTTTTTTTGCAGCGTTTTCAATACATTCAAGACAATCTTTTTTGCAATTAACGGTGCTGTCGCAACAAGCGGTAAGACCGTTGACGAAATTTGTTTTTGTGCAAAGATAAATGACGGTTTGTGTTGCGCCGGAAACTTTGATTTTCCCGTTTTTTGCGATTGATTTTCCGTTTGTTTCGATTTTTACCGCTGTTGTAAATGAAACACCCTGATCCTCTTTTTCGGGGGAATAAATTAAAGAATTACACGGGTATTTCGGGGAAAAAGCATCGGAGTCGCTCGGACAGATTCCGTCAACCGTGATTTCGGAGTTACCGACCGATTTGGTGCTTTTTATCTTGCAAACAAAATCTACCGAAAAATCGGAAGGGGCAGACGAGGAAATTTTATACACCAAAACATCCGAAGGATTTGAAATAAACGCTTCTTTGGTAAAATGTATTGCTTTTCTATCATATTCGCAGCTAAGTACAGCGGATGAAATGTCAAGCGCTCTCGAATAGTTTTTAGCTGTTGCAAAAAGAGAATTGTGGGTGATAAACAAATCGCCTAAAGGTAAATATGCCTGAGACCAACAAGTAAGAAAGTTATCTCCGAGTTCCTTTTGTGCTGCTGAAAAATTGTTTTCAAGAGCGTATTTTTTGGCGGTTTCAAAGCTTTTCAAAGCGCCGTCTTTTTTAATTCTGCTCGGATGTCCTGTCCAGAGGGTATCGTGATTGAGAGCGATTCTGTCTTTTTTATCGCCGCAAAAAAACATACCGCCCAGCGAACCGTTACCCATGGGCATCGCATCCGTCCAATATTTTGCAGGGGACTTATACCAAATTTTATTGTTCATACCTTTTCTCCGAATTGTAAATTTCTAAAATAAATTATATATTATACGGGAAAAATGTCAAATCAAATATCATTGAGTATTGTATTTGAATACAAAATGTGATATATTTATACAGTTAATTTATTGATTGGAGTCATTCAATTGCAATATGTGATAATGGATCTCGAATGGAATACCGCTTACTGTAAAAAGTACGGCGAATTTTTTAATGAGGTCATTGAAATCGGCGCTGTAAAGCTTGATGAAAATTTTAATATAAAAGATACGGTATCTATAATCGTAAAACCGCAGATAAGTAAAAAACTTCGTGGACGGGTTAAAGATTTAACTCATATTACCAATGAGGATGTTTCGTCGGGAATAATCTTTTCCGAAGCGATTGAAAAGTTTTCCGAGTGGCTCGGTGAGGAAGAAAACACCTTTTTTTCTTGGGGAGACGGTGATATAAGAGTATTGGTTAAAAATTTCGAGTATTTTTTCAATCTTGATTATTTGCCGTTCATAAACAATTATGCCGATGCGCAAAAATACTGTCAGTCTTTTATCGACTCTCCGAACGGTCAGCAAATCGGACTTGCCGCCGCCTGCGAGAAATTGGGAGTAAATCCCGATGATTTCGCACATCATAGGGCTCTTGATGACAGTCTTATGACGGCTGAATGTATAAAAAAAGTTTATGATTCCGAAAAAATTACGAAGTATATAAGAAAGTGCGATGAGAATTTTTATAAAAGACTTTATTTTAAGCCTTACATTATAAAAGATATAAATGACCCTGCGCTTGACAGAAGCAAATTCAAATGTTTTTGCGATACCTGCGGAGGAAAGGTTGTTAAAAAGAAAAAATGGAGATTTATCAACAATTCTTTCAGAGCGGAATTTTACTGTCCGAAATGCGATAAGAATTTCAGAGTATGCATCAGATGTAAGAAATACTTTGACAGAATTGACATTAAACGCACATTTTCGGAGATTGTTCCCAAAGATCCGAGACATGATAAAAAGCAAAAAAAGTCCGTAGAATAAACTGCGGACTTTATATTTTGCCTTTTTATATGGATTGTTGTTTTTTTGCACAGAAAAATCATCTCGGATTTGACAAAACTCTACAAAGATTTTCAACTTTTTATTGCAGTATACGGCAAAATATTATATAATTTTAATTGATACTATCTTTTGATAATCGGTAAATAGGCTCAAAAAAACAGGAGTTGAATATATGGATTTTATAAATACGGAAATTGTTTCCATGCCGCTGGTTGCGTTGCGTGGACTTGTTATTTTTCCGAGAGAAACTCTTCATTTCGATGTCGGCAGAAAAAAATCCGTTGCGGCGGTAAAGGCTGCTATGGCTTCGAAAAAGAATGTGTTTCTTGTTGCACAAAAAGATATTCAAAAAGACGATGTAACCGCAGAAGATTTATATGATATAGGAACCGTTTGCGAAATCAAGCAAATAGTTCGTATGCCGGGAAGTGATGTTTTCCGTGTTGTTGTCGAAGGAAAATACAGGGCGAAATTTATATCAATGGAAGCGGTAAAACCGTATTTTATAGCAACAGTTGACAAACTCAACGAGATAACTTTGCCTGATATGGACCCTACGGAAAAAACCGCTATGATCAGGAGTTTAAGAGATATATATGCGCATTATGCGGCACATTGTTCAAGCGTTACGACCGAGACCGATATCGAGATTATCGGTTGCAACGAATTAGACGAATTGGCAGATACGATAATAATGAATTTGCCGATTGAATATCAACACAAGCAAACAATCCTTTCGGAATGCGATGTTATCAAACGCCTTCAAAAACTTTCCGAACTTCTTATGTCGGAAACCGAAATCCATAAAATCGAGAACCGTATAAACAGAAAGGTTCAAGATCAAATGGAAGAAAATCAGCGTGAATATTATTTGCGTGAGCAAATGAAAGCGATTTCGATCGAATTGAACGGAGATGATTCTCCGGAATCGGAAGCAGAAGCGTTCCGCAAAAAAATAATGAAAATCAACTTGGGAAAAGAAGACGAAGAAAAACTTCTTGCCGAGTGCGACAGATTTGCGAGGCTTCAGTCCGCAAGTACGGAAAGTGCGGTTTCGAGAACATATCTCGAAGAGGTACTTTCTCTGCCTTGGAATACATACACGAAAGATAACCTGAACATAAAAAAGGCTTCCGCTGTTCTGGAAAAAGAACATTACGGACTTAAAGAGGTAAAAGAACGAATACTCGAATTGCTTGCGGTAAGAAAACTTTCTCCCGATATTAAAGGACAGATTATTTGTCTTGCGGGACCGCCCGGTGTCGGCAAAACTTCAATAGCAAAATCTTTGGCTCATGCTATGAACAGAAAATACGAGAGAATTTCTCTCGGCGGAGTGAAAGACGAAGCGGAAATCCGTGGACACAGGAGAACTTATGTCGGTGCGATGTCGGGAAACATAATAAATGCGCTTAAGCGTTCGAAAAGTATGAATCCGTTGATTTTGCTTGATGAGATTGACAAACTTTCGAGCGATTATAAAGGCGATCCTTCATCGGCTTTGCTTGAAGCACTTGATCCCGAACAAAACAATGCCTTCAAAGACCATTATATTGATATTCCCGTCGATTTAAGCCGAGTTCTTTTTGTAACAACCGCTAACGATGTTTCGGCTATTCCCGCACCGTTGAGAGACAGAATGGAAATAATCAAAATATACAGTTATACATTTGAGGAAAAATTCCAAATTGCGAAAAAGCATCTTGTTCCTAAGCAACTTGCTCAGTACGGTCTTAAATCATCTCAGGTAAAAATCAAAGATGATGCGCTTAAACTTATTATTGACGGATATACAAAAGAAGCCGGAGTAAGAAAATTGGAAAGAACCGTTGCGAAAGTTTTGCGTAAACAGGCGGTTAAATTTGCCGAAGGATATGACGGAAAAATAACGGTAAATAAAAGCGATCTTGAAGAAATTCTCGGTCCGGTAAAATATTCGGACAGCGGCTTGCCGAAAGATGATGAAATCGGTGTGGTAAACGGACTTGCCTGGACATCCGTAGGCGGAGAAATGCTTCAAATCGAAGCGGTTGCTGTTGAGGGAAGCGGAAAATTGGAACTGACCGGTTCACTCGGTGATGTAATGAAAGAATCCGTAAGAGCCGCATACAGTTTTATCAGAAGTGCAGCGGATGATTATTCCGTTGATTCCGATTTTTACAAAACCAAAGATATTCATATTCATTTCCCCGAAGGTGCGGTTCCGAAAGACGGACCCTCGGCAGGTATCGGAATTGTATGTGCAATGGTTTCGGCGCTTTCCGGTGCAAGCGTTAAATCGAGTATAGCGATGACGGGTGAAGTTACGCTTACCGGAAGAGTTCTCGCAATCGGCGGACTTAAAGAAAAGTCTATGGCGGCATATAAATCGGGAATTAAAACAGTTATTATTCCCGAAAAGAATTTGCCGGATATTAAGAAATTTGACAGCGCTGTATTAGATGCGGTTGAGTTCGTTCCGGTAAATAATGTAAGAGAAGTTCTTAATCTTGCATTGAATAGGGAGAAAACTAAAAGGAACGGAAAAATAAACTGTATTATCGAAAATAAGACCGAAAATAAATCTACGGCAATAACACAGTAAGGAGCAATTATGGATTATTCAAAAGCACAATTTGAAAGAGCATACGGAACTTTTGAACAGCTTCCGCCGTCGGAGTTGCCGGAAATCGTTTTTTCGGGGCGGTCGAATGTCGGAAAGTCTTCTCTTATAAATAAAGTATTCAACAGGAAAAATCTTGCAAGAGTAAGTTCTGTTCCGGGTAAAACAATAACAATAAATTTTTATTCGTGCGGAAAAGATGCCAAGATTGTCGATTTGCCCGGATACGGTTACGCTAAAGTTGCCAAAAGCGAAAAAACACGCTGGGCAAGTATGATGGAACAGTATTTTAATTCGGGAAGAAAAATAAGTCTTGTTGTCCAACTTGTCGATATGAGACATCCCGCAACGGCAGACGATATAATGATGATGGAATTTCTCGAACACGCAGGAATAGATTATATTGTCGTTATGACAAAAAGCGATAAACTCAACAAAGGCGAATATAAAACCCGTGTTGAAAAATCACGGGAAGAATTGCCTTTTGTACCCGAAGAAAATATAATACCGTTTTCTTCTCAAACCGGAGAAAATGTTGAAAAAATAAAAGAAATAATTGAATCTCATTTGGAGGCAAAATAATGACAAAAACACCTTTCCTTACAAAAGAAAAAGCGGAAGAAATCGCTAAAGTATATCCTACACCGTTCCATATTTACGATGAAAAAGGAATTCGTGAGAATTGCGAAAATTTATACAAAGCGTTTTCTTGGAACAAAGGATTCCGTGAGTATTTTGCGGTTAAGGCAACGCCCAATCCTTTCCTTATAAATATTTTGCGTGAATACGGTTGCGGATGCGACTGTTCGTCGAAAACCGAACTTATGCTTTCGAAAGCCATCGGTGCAACAGGCGATTGTATTATGTTTTCTTCAAACGATACTCCCGCCGAAGAATTTAAGTATGCCAATGATCTCGGAGCGATTATTAACCTTGACGATATTACTCATATCGAAGTGCTTGAAAAAACTCTCGGTAAACTTCCCGAAAAAATATCTTGCAGATATAATCCGGGCGGATATTTCAAAATTGCCAACAGCATAATGGACAACCCCGGTGATGCTAAATACGGTATGACAACCGAACAGCTTTTCGAAGCGTTCAAAATTCTTAAATCGAAAGGCGTAAAAGAATTCGGAATTCATGCTTTTCTTGCAAGTAATACCGTAACTAACGATTACTATCCGACTCTTGCGAAAACTCTTTTCGAAGTTGCCGTTAAACTGAAAAACGAGACAGGTGCCGATATTAAGTTTATTAACCTTTCAGGTGGAGTTGGAATCCCTTACCGTCCCGATCAGACACCTAACGATATTTTCGAAATCGGAAACGGAGTTAAAAAAGTTTACGAAGAAGTTCTTGTTCCTAACGGTATGGGCGATGTTTCGCTTTATACGGAACTCGGAAGATTTATGATGGGACCTTACGGTGCGTTGGTTACAAGGGCAATTAACCGTAAACATACCCATAAAGAATATATCGGTGTGGATGCCTGTGCGGTAAACCTTATGCGTCCCGCAATGTACGGCGCATATCATCACATTACGGTTTTGGGAAAAGAAAATGCCGAATGTAACAAAATGTACGATGTTACCGGATCCCTTTGTGAAAACAATGATAAATTCGCAATTGACAGAATGTTGCCGGAAATCGAGATGGGAGATCTTATTTATATCCACGATACCGGTGCTCACGGATTTGCTATGGGTTATAACTACAACGGTAAACTTAAGTCTGCCGAGATACTTTTGAAAACGGACGGCAGTTTCGAACTTATAAGAAGAGCCGAAACTCCCAAAGATTATTTCGCTACATTTGACGGATTCGATTTTTATAAAAAAGTAACTGAATAAGAGGTAACTTAAATGTCATTCGTTCATTTACATTTGCATACTCAGTACAGTTTGCTCGACGGCGCCTGCCGTTTAGGGCAACTGTTTGATGCTGTAAAAGAGAACGGACAGACAGCGGTTGCGATAACCGATCACGGTAATATGTTCGGCGCAATCGAATTTTATAAGCAGGCAAAGGAAAAAGGAATTAAAGCGATAATCGGCTGCGAAGTATATGTTGCTCAAAGAAGCAGGCACGATAAAGTCCATTCTATTGACACTCAAAGAAATCATCTTGTTTTGCTGTGTAAAAACGAAACAGGTTATAAAAATTTGATTAAAATGGTTTCTGAATCTTGGACGAACGGGTTTTATGTTAAACCGAGAGTCGATAAAGAATTACTTGAAAAATATCATGAAGGAATTATCGCTTTGTCCGCTTGCCTTGCAGGTGAAATTCCGAGAAAACTTATTCAAAATGATTACGAAGCGGCAAAGCAAACGGCTCTTTGGTATAATTCCGTGTTCGGATATGGGAATTTTTATCTGGAAATACAAAATCACCACATAAAAGAACAACTTGAAATTTTACCTAAAATAGCAAAATTATCAGAAGAAACAGGTATTCCCCTTGTCGCAACAAACGATGTTCATTATATAAACCGTGAGGATGCCAAAACTCAGAAGGTTCTCATTTGTATACAGACTAACCATACAATTGACGAAGAAACGGGACTTGAATTCAAAACCGATGATTTTTATCTTAAAAACGAAAAAGAGATGCTTGAACTTTTTCCCGATTATCCCGAAGCGGTAGCGAATACCGCACTCATAGCGGATAAGTGCAATCTCGAATTCGAATTTCATAAAACCAAATTGCCTCATTTTGATGTTCCGGACGGTCAGGACCATTTTGAGTATTTTAAGAATAAATGTTATTGCGGATTATATGAAAAAATAGGGAAAAATCCCGAACAACAGTATACGCAAAGACTTGATTACGAACTTTCCGTAATTAAAAATATGGGATATGTAGACTACTTTTTAATAGTAGCCGATTTTATAAATTACGCTAAATCCAATTCGATTCCCGTCGGCCCCGGAAGAGGATCGGGAGCGGGAAGCTTAGCGGCGTACTGCATGGGAATTACGGGAATTGATCCGATAAAATATAATCTTATTTTTGAACGCTTCCTTAATCCCGAAAGAGTAAGTATGCCCGATATTGATGTCGATTTCTGCTATGAACGGCGTGAAGAAGTTATAGATTATGTCATTCGGAAATACGGAAGCGACCATGTTGCGCAAATAGTAACTTTCGGAACAATGGCTGCCCGTGCGGCAATAAGAGATGTCGGCAGAGTTCTCGGCATCGCTTACAATACCGTAGATGCGGTTTCAAAACAGATTCCGAGGGAACTCGACATTACTATTGATAAAGCGCTGAAAAAGAATTCGGAACTTAAACATCTTTATGATACCGATGAAAAAATAAAAGAACTCATCGACCTTGCGAGAGCCGTTGAGGGTATGCCCAGACACGCATCGACTCATGCTGCGGGAGTTGTTATAACGGATAAACCCGTCAGCGAATATGTACCTCTTGCAAAAAATGACGACTCCGTTGTAACACAGTATACAATGACCGCAATTGAAGAATTGGGACTTCTTAAAATGGATTTTCTCGGCTTGAGAACCCTTACGGTGATTGATGACTGCGTAAAAGCCGTAAAAGAAAAAAATCCCGATTTTTCAATCGAAACGGTTCCGCTTGACGATAAAAAAACATTTGAACTTTTCCAAAACGGAGATACTTACGGTGTTTTTCAGTGCGAATCGGCAGGATTGCGAAGGGTTCTTTCAAGATTAAAACCTGAAAATTTGGAAGATATTATAGCGGTTATTTCTCTTTATCGACCGGGACCGATGGATTCGATTGATACTTATATTTCAAATCGCCATAATCCGCAAAGTGTGAAATATAAAACCGAAAAACTCAAGCCTATACTTGAAGTTACCAACGGATGTATGGTGTATCAGGAACAGGTAATGGAAATTTTCCGTTCGCTTGCCGGATATTCTCTCGGAAGGGCGGATATTGTGCGCCGTGCTATGTCAAAAAAGAAGCACGATGTAATGGAAAAAGAGCGTACAGCATTTGTTAACGGATGTAAGCAAAACGCAATCACCGAGCAGGTTGCAAACAGCATATTTGATGATATGACTTCTTTTGCATCGTATGCGTTTAATAAATCTCATTCGGCCGCATACGCTCTTGTAGCGTATCAGACTGCTTATCTCAAATGTCATTATCCTGCGGAATTTATGGCTGCGCTTTTAACAAGTGTAATTGATTCTACAAACAAAATAACTATGTATATTTCCGAATGTGCTAAGATGGGAATCGAAGTCTTGTCTCCGGATGTCAATTTTTCCCGTGCGGAATTTACAACCGAATTCGGTAAAATACGCTTTGGTCTGCTTGCGGTTAAAACACTCGGCAGGAATTTTATAGATGTAATATACAAAGAGCGTTGTATTAACGGAAAATATACTTCGTTTTACGATTTTTGCAAGAGAGTTTACTCTAAAAACTTTAATAAAAGAGCAGTTGAAAATTTGGTCAAATGCGGAGCGTTGGATTCTTTGGATCTTAATCGCCGTGAAATGCTGATGAGTCTTAACTCGGTTATAACTTCTCTTGAAAACGAGAAAAGGCGGAATGTAGACGGGCAAATCGGACTTTTTGATTTAGACGGTATAGAAGATACTTCCAAACCGCAATTTTCACACTGTGAAGAGTTTTCAAAACTTGATTTGCTTAATTTCGAAAAGGAAACAACCGGTCTTTATATTTCCGGTCATCCTATGGCGGAATATATGCAAATAACGGAAAATATAAATGCGGTTAAAATTTCGGATTTACTCGAAGCGGAAAATGACGAGTTGAGCCGATATAAAGACGGGGATTATGTAAAAGTTTTCGGAATAATAAATTCCGTAAAAAAGAAAATAACAAAAAATGATTCGACAATGGCTTTTGTTAATACGGAAGATGTAACCGGTTCTGTCGAAGTTATTGTATTTCCAAAAGTTTACGAAAGAGTAAGGCAGTTGCTTAATGTCGGAACTGTTGTTGTCATTAAAGGCAAACTTTCCGTAAGAGATGATGAGGACTTGAGAATAAATGCCGAAGTTTTCGAACCTTGTCCTCAATTACGGAAAAGTGCAAAAAAAAGCGGCGTGTTCTTAAGATTTTCGAACGAAAACGATCCGAGAATCTCTAAAATAACCCATATGCTTTCTTCTCAAAACGGAGACCGCACTGTCTATTTCTATTTCAGCGATACGAAAAAATATTCTAAAACCGATTATACCGTTTTAGGTAAAGCTGATTTGTTAGAAGAGTTGAAGAGAGAATTAGGTGAAAACAATGTCGTAATTCAATGAAAAAAGCGGCTTTTACTTGACTATTTTTTCTTTTCGTGTATTATATATGTTGATAATTTATGAGGTGATAAAATGAAAACAATAGGTGTTTTGACAAGCGGAGGAGACGCACCGGGTATGAACGCCGCAGTAAGAGCAGTTGTTCGTTCGGGCTGTGAAAACGGTATGCGTGTAATGGGTATCCGCAGAGGATATAACGGACTTATGTACGGAGATATGTATGAAATGAATCTCCGTTCTGTTTCCAATATAATTAACCGTGGCGGTACAATTCTTTATTCGGCAAGAAGCCCCGAATTTACAACCGAAGAGGGTATGAAAAAAGCAATTGATACCTGTAAAGAAGTCGGATTGGACGGAATTGTAGTTATCGGCGGCGACGGTTCGTTCCGTGGAGCAAGAGATCTTTCTCTTCGTGGAATTCCCTGCGTCGGAATTCCCGGAACAATTGATAATGATATTGCGTGCAGTGATTATACAATAGGTTTTGACACTTCGATGAATACGGTAATGGAAATGGTTGACCGTCTTCGTGATACAACTGAATCGCATGACCGCTGTTCTGTTGTTGAGGTTATGGGCAGGCGTGCAGGTTACATAGCACTTAATGCGGGTATTGCCTGCGGAGCGACAACGATCCTTATTCCCGAAGTTGATTTCGATTTCGAACGGGATGTAATCGAAAGAATGAGAAGAACTCAGAAAACAGGCAAGAAACATTTTGTAATTATTGTAGCCGAAGGTGTCGGCGGCGTAGTTGAAATGGCTGAAAAAATTCAGAATGTTACCGGAATCGAGTCTCGTGCGACAATTCTCGGTCATGTTCAGCGTGGCGGTTCGCCTACGGTAAGAGACCGTGTTTCCGCAAGTCTTATGGGCTGTAAGGCAGTTGATTTGCTTAAAGACGGAATCGGTAACAGAGTTGTGGCAATGAAAAAAGAAGATATTGTCGATTATGACATATTCGAAGCGTTGAATATGAAAAAGTCAATCGACCTTAATCTTTATAAGCTTGCTCACGAGATTTCAATTTGATGAAAAATGTAGTTTTAATCGGTATGCCCGCATCCGGAAAAAGTACGGTGGGCGTTGTTCTTGCGAAAACACTCGGAATCGGATTTGTGGATACCGATCTTGTAATTCAGCAGCGTGAAGGCAGATTATTGCAGGAAATTATAGACACTGACGGACTTGACTGTTTTCTCAAAGCCGAGGAAAACGCAATTCTTTCTTTGGAATGTTATAACTGTGTGATTTCAACCGGCGGAAGTGCGGTGTTTTCCGAAAAAGCAATGGAACATTTGAAGAAAAATTCCGTTACGGTGTTTATTGATGTTTCATCTAAAGTTCTTCTTAAAAGACTTTCTAACATTAAAACCCGTGGTATAGCCGCAAAAAAAGGAGAAAGTGTTGAAGAAATACTTCATCAACGGCTTCCTCTTTATAAAAAATATGCTGATTTCACTATAACAACCGAAAATGAAAATGTCGAAACATCGGTTGAAAAAATTGTTAATTTAATAAAATAAAAATTTTATCCTCGGATTGTATTTTCCGAGGATATTTTTTTATCTTTTATTATTTTATAAATTGACATTTTGTCCATAATAATCAATAAAGCCGTAAATTTTCCTATTATAAAACAATCGAATAAGCACAAATTATTACTGCGGCAAAAGTCGCAAAAGCGGAGGTGAAAAATGAAATATTTTTTCAAAATATTGAGCTTTATCGGGCTTATAATTACCTCTGTAATTTTCGGAATGGTTGTTTTTGCCGATAATACGATACCTGACAGTATCCATCTTGTTGAGAGTGAGCAAATAACGATTAGCGAAATTTTTTCGTTAAGCGTAACCCAAAATGAAGACTCTGTGTCTGCGGATACGACTCAATCGGTTATTGACGATCGCTTGCAGGAGAGAGAGTATACTGTTGATGTATCTATTCTTAATACCATTCCGATAAAGTCTTCTTCGGTAACCGTTTCAAAAAGACAATATGTTGTTGTCGGCGGAGATGTGTTCGGAATTAAACTTTATACCGACGGAACAATTATCGTTGGTATGGATGATGTTCAAACGGCACAAGGCTCACGAAATCCCGGGCGGGAAGCGGGACTTGAAACGGGTGATGTGATTACAGCACTTGACGGGGTTAAAATCACAACGGTATCAGAACTTACAAAATTTTTCCAAAGAACTTCCGACGGAACGGTAAGAGTAACGGCAGACAGGGACGGGAAGCCGTTTGAAACCGTAATTACTCTTGCAAAATCGGAAAGCGACGGAAAGAACAAAGCAGGACTTTGGGTGAGAGACAGCACTGCGGGTGTGGGAACTGTTACCTATTATGACAAAAACACCGGAGTTTTCGGCGGACTCGGACACGCAGTTTGTGATGTCGATACCGGAAAGATTATGCCTTTACTCGAAGGCGATGCTATGGCAGCACGGATAAGCGGTTGCTATAAAGGATCGGAATCGACAATAGGTGAACTTTGCGGGGTTTTCACAAACAAAAAAACAGGAGAACTGAAAATAAACTGTGATTGCGGAGTTTTCGGTGTATGCAGTGAAGAAATAACGGGGCAAGAGATACCCGTTGCAACTAAAAGCGAAGTCTGTATAGGTAAAGCGCAGATAATTTCGACGGTTGACATTAACGGACCGCAGTATTACGACATTGAGATAGTAAAGGTTTTTCCTTCAAATGACTCAAATTATAAGAATATGGTTATTAAAATAACCGATCCCGAATTGATTGAAAAAACAGGCGGGATAGTTCAGGGAATGAGTGGCAGTCCTATTATCCAAAATGGGATGTTGGTCGGAGCGGTAACTCATGTTTTTATTAACGATTCACTGCAAGGGTATGCGATATTTGCCGAAAATATGCTTGAAACATCTAAAACATTAGAAGATGGGTTAACAAAAAAAGCTTCCTGAAAAAAGAATCCGAAGAGCAATTTAGTTGCTTTTCGGATTCGCTTTATTTTCAAAATATAAACAGTTTATACCGTCTGCTACAGTTTACGACATATTTTAATTGTGTTTTAAGACTTTATAAAAAACTTTTAGTAAATTTTTGAATATGCTATTGCCAAGTTTATCCTAAAATGGTAAAATATGGCAGAAATCAAAAAACGGAGGTTTATTATATGGAAAGAAATCTTAAAGTGGTACTCACAGCAGAAGGAAACGAATTCGGGGCGAATTGTGTAAAAACGCTCGGAGAATACGGTTGTGAAGTCAAACTTGTAAAAAAGGACGGAAAAAGACTTTTGGAAACAGTCGAAAACGAAAAGCCAGATGCGGTAGTAATGGATGCTTTTCTGTCAAACATTGATGCACTCGGTGTTACCGAACGGCTGAAAAACAGCAAAAAATTCGAAAATATGCTTGTTATGGTTATGTCGGGTGCTGATAATCATCGCTTTGAGCAGGAAATACTTTCCGCAGGAGTTGATTATTATTTCAGAAAGCCTTTTGATGTTAATGTTATGGGAGAGCGTATACGCAGAATGTCAAAACAAAATAATCGTTTTGCGGAAACCGATTCTCATATCTTTTCCGACAGTGATTTGCAAGTTACGGTAAGTGAAATAATGCATCAAATCGGAGTTCCGGCACATATTAAAGGTTATCAGTATCTTCGTCAGGCAATAATACTTTCCATTGAAGATTCACAAATGATGAATTCGGTAACAAAAGTGCTTTATCCGACTGTTGCCAAAAAGTTTTCGACAACACCGTCGAGAGTTGAAAGGGCAATAAGGCATGCAATCGAAGTTGCATGGGACAGAGGCGATGTGGATGTATTAAGTTCTTACTTCGGCTATACAATTCAAAGCAGTAGGGGAAAGCCGACTAATTCGGAGTTTATAGCCATGATAAGTGATAAGTTGAGACTTAATATGAAAGTTTCGTAAACATATTTAATATGCAATTGTTTTCAAATTTAATAATTTATGCAACAAAAAAATCCGTTCTCTCATGAGAACGGATTTTTGGTGCTGGTGACCGGACTTGAACCGGTACGGTATTGTTACCGAGGGATTTTAAGTCCCTTGCGTCTGCCGATTTCGCCACACCAGCGAACAAACTGCCTTGATATTATATAAAATATTATTTATAAAGTCAAGAATTACATGGAAAATAATTATTTTGAAAAAATTTCAGAAAAGTTATTGACAAACGCTCTTTTTGGTGTTACTATATTACCACATTAACACTTTACCACGGTAAAGCAAACGAAATAAACAACAGATTTTGGAGGAAAACGAAATGAAAAAGGTATTATCAGTTTTACTTGCAGTAGTTCTTGTGGCTTGTTTGTTCGCAGGCTGCGGTAATCAAAAATCAACAATAACTTCCGATCTTGAATATGTAAAAGAAAAAGGAACACTTGTTGTCGGAATTACCGAATTTGAACCTATGGATTATAGAAGCGGCGAAGATTGGATCGGTTTTGATGCCGATATGGCAAAAGCATTTGCCGAAAGCCTCGGCGTTAAAGTTGAATTTGTCGAGATTGATTGGGACAATAAAGTCCTTGAACTTAACGATAAAAAAATCGACTGTGTATGGAACGGAATGACACTTACAGATGAAGTTAAATCATCAATGTCCTGTTCAAACGCTTATTGCAATAACGCTCAAGTTGTAATAGTAAACAAAGATGTTGCCGATAAATACACAACAGCAGATGCTTGCAAATCACTTAGATTTGCGGTTGAAGCCGGTTCGGCAGGTGAGGAAAACGCAGCTGAAAATGAATTTGATTGCACTCCGGTTAAAGACCAGGCAACAGCGCTTTTGGAAGTTAAATCAGGTACTTGCGATGCGGCTATTATCGACAGCCTTATGGCAGCGGCAATGGTAGGAGAAGGCACAAGTTATGCAAATCTTACATATACCGTTAAACTTAATTCCGAAGAATACGGCGTAGGTTTCCGTCAGGGAAGCGACCTTACCTCAGCGCTTAACGATTTCTTTGCTTCGGCAACTGCCGACGGCACAATGCAAAAGATTGCCGAAACATACGGAGTTCAGGCATCGCTTATAAAATAATCAAAAACAATTTTATTAAATATCAGCCGGCAGAGAATACCTCGGTACTCTCTGTTTTCGGCGTGTATAAGGAGTTTATATGGCACAGTTCGCAGAACAGTTTCCGATAGTATTTCATGCGTTAAATGTCGGTTTCCTGCAAACATTAAAATTATTTGTTTTCACTTTAATCGGAGCGATTCCGTTAGGTCTGATAATATCTTTCGGCTCGATGTCAAAATTTAAGCCGTTACGCAGTTTTATAAAGCTTTTGGTATGGATAGTCAGAGGTTCACCTTTGATGATACAATTGCTTATCATTTATTATTTCCCCGGTCTTGTGTTCGGTGTTCAGTTATGGGGCGGCGGAGAAGACGGCAGATTTTTAGCGGCTGCGGTTGCTTTTATACTTAATTACGCCTGCTATTTCTCTGAAATTTTCCGTGGCGGAATAGTAAGTGTTCCGAAAGGTCAGAATGAAGCGGGTACGGTTCTCGGTATGTCTAAATCTCAAATATTTTTTAAGGTAACCTTACTTCAAATGATAAAAAGAATAGTTCCTCCTATGTCTAATGAAATAATAACTCTTGTTAAGGATACCTCGCTTTCGAGAATAATCGCATTGCAGGAAATAATTTGGGCCGGACAGGCATTTATGAAAGGTTCTCAGGGAATATCCGGTGAAATTTGGCCGTTGTTCTTTACTGCGGTATACTACCTTGCGTTTAGCGGAATTCTTACAATGCTTTTCGGAAAACTTGAAAAGAAACTTGATTACTTTAAGGTTTAAGGAGTGTGAATATGAGTATATTGGAAATAACCGAATTGAAAAAAACATTCGGAGACACACAAGTCTTAAAAGGTATAACATTAACACTCGAAGAAGGACAGGTACTCTCGCTTATCGGCTCTTCCGGAAGCGGTAAGACAACTTTGCTCAGATGCATAACGGGACTTGAAAACGCAGACAGCGGAACAATTAAAGTTAATTCAAATGTTATCTTTGACGGTTCTGTTGATAAAAAAGCCTCAAAAGAAGAAAAACGGAAAAATCAACTTTTAACGGGTCTTGTTTTTCAGAACTTTAATCTTTTCCCGCAATATAATGTATTAAAGAATGTTACATTGGCAAAAGAACTGCTGATAAAAAAAGAACTCAAGCGTACAAAAGCTTCAAAAGAAGATAGAAAAAAAGAACTTGCGAAAATCGAGCAAGACGCTAAAGAAATAATCGCAAGCGTAGGTCTTGCCGATAAACTTGAGTCTTATCCGTGCGAACTTTCGGGCGGACAGCAGCAAAGAGTTGCGATTGCCAGAGCGCTTATGCTTTCACCTAAACTTCTTTGCTTTGACGAACCCACATCGGCTCTTGACCCCGAAATTACCGGCGAAGTGCTGAAAGTAATTTCAAATCTTGCCAAAGAGGGCAGAACAATGCTTATTGTAACTCATGAAATGGGATTTGCAAAAAGCGTTTCGGATAAAGTTGTGTTTATGGATGACGGAGTTTTAGCGGCTCAGGGCACACCCGAAGAAATATTCGAACATCCGCAAAATGAAAGACTTAAAAGTTTTCTTAATTCAACATTAAGAATGTAAAATCAGAACCTCTCATCTTTTGAGGGGTTTTTGTTGAATTGAATGTAAATTTATGGTAATATCTAATTAACTTATTTCGGAGGATATTTATGAACAAAATCGTAAAGTTGACTTTAACTTTTTTGCTTGCGGGAATATCGGTTCTGTCGTTTGGATTTTCGGCTTTTGCCGAACCTGACAGCGAAGAAAATCAAACTCAGGTTGTAACAGAAGCCGAACAGACAACGCAAGACAGTCAAACAACAGCCGAAGCCGCTCAAGGCTCAACAACAAGACGGGCATCTCAGAAATCTTCGAATAACGAACTTTCGTCATTAAAAGTTATCGGAAAAACACAAGACGGGAAAACGGTTGATATAGATATTTCACCTGAATTCAAAAAATCAACAAGGACATATTCTTTATCTGTGCCTTTTGAAGTCGTTTCACTTGAAATTATTGCCGAAGCCGTAGATAATAACGCCGAAATTCAAATTCCCGACGGGTATTTGACCCTTGATGTCGGAGAAAACAAGTCTTATGTTTATGTTGTTGCTCAAAACGGATCAAGACGGACATATTTGATTAACAGCGTAAGAGCACCTGAAGAAACAACTTCTCAAATAACCGAACAATATACGGAAACTCAGTCCCCGACGGAAGAACCGACTTTTGATTACTCAAAACAGGATGAGCCGGTTGCAGATGCTGTTGCGGTTGAAAAAGGAAATCCCGTATATCAAAAACTTGCCGTTGCTTTCGCTGTTATCGGTGCTGTTTTGCTTGCGGCATCCGTAGTTGTATTTATCAGAAACAAAAAACTTCGAGAGGATGATTTTTAATGAAAAAAATCGTTTTTGAAGAATGTCCGTACTGTAAATCAAAAATGTTGGTTTACGGTTATCAAACCGAATCCGGAAGCGTTTATTCGGATATAAGAGGCGGAGTTTTCGGTTCTCCTATCGTTCATACTGTTTGCCGTGATTGCGGAAGTATTGTTCACAGCAGTGTTTTGCGTCCCGAAGTGCTTAAAGAATTTCTTGATCCAGAAAGTAAAAAACTTTTTGAACTCGAACAGGCTAAGAAACCGAAAAAAGAAAAAGAAGGTATTCTTGAGATAATTGTCGATGACTGAAATTGAGAAAAAAGGTGTTGAAATGCGAAAAGAATTTGATGTATCAAAATGGAACAGAAAAGAACATTTTGAGTATTATTCTAAAATAGCTACGCCTCATTATTGCGTCGCATTTAATGTCGATATAACCGAATTGCTTGAGTTTACAAGAAGAGAGAATATTTCTTTTTATTATTCTTTGATTTATCTTTGTACGAAAGCAATAAATTCGATTGATGAATTTTTACTTGAAGTCGACGGAGAAAAGGTTTATAAAATCGGACCGCCGTATACCTTGTTTTACGGATTTGAAAAAAGGGGAAACCGGATTTCATATGGTGTCGCTTGAGTGCGGAGATAGTATAATCGAGTTTTCCGAAAACGCAAGAAAAGAAAGCGCCGAAAATCCGTTGAGTGTCAGTGCGTTAGACGGACTTAGAGAGTCGCAGATTGTCTTTTCGTGTATTCCTTGGGCAGATATTACGATGTGTTCAAATGAGCGTGATTATACTGACCCCAAATTAAAAGACGATACCGCACCGATTTTAGTTTGGGGAAAATATACCGAACATAACGGCAGGTATATAATCAATATGACTTTGGATGTAAACCACAGAATTATTGACGGTTATTTTGTCGGATTGTTTGTTCAAGAACTTGAAAGACTGATTAAAGAATTATAAAAAAAGCACCTGTCGATTTGAAAAGACAGGTGCTTTAAGTTTTTCAGAGAAGATTTATCCCGTAATGAATAAAGTATAAATATAAAAATAAAATTGCGATTTGAATAAAAATTATAATCGGTATACCGATCATAAATTTTTTGTGCTTTGTTTTATGCCTAATTTTTTTCATCGTGATTAGCATAGCTACGCTGCCGCCGAGAGCCGAAAAAAGCATTAAAACTTTTTCGGGAATTCTGCGTTTTCCTTTTTTTGCGGCTTTTTTATCGTGTACGGTAATAAACACGGAAATCAAAGAAACGACAATCAAATATATAAATATATAATAATTCATTTTATCACCGAATATATTATAATGCCCATATTTTTTTGTGTCAAGAAGGCGGTAAAATGAAAAAAATAACGGTACTTACATTGATTTTGCTTATTCTTTTTTGCGGCTGTTCCGACGAAAAAATCAATGACGATTTTTCAAAAGAAAGTACGGAAAAATCTTCGGAAAGTGTTGTTAAAGCCGTGTGGATAAATTACAACGAACTTGCAATGAAAAACGAAAAAGAAAATACCGCCGAAGTTTTCGGTATAAAAGCTGAAGAAATGATGAGAAACTGTGCCGAATTCGGATTTAACAGAGTAATAGTTCAAGTCAGACCTTTTTGCGATGCGTTTTACGATTCCGATTTTTTCCCCGCAACAGAATATTTAAGCGGTACTCAGGGAGTTTATTGCGGATATGATGCACTTGAAATACTTTGCGATACCGCACATAAATACGGGTTAAAAACAGATGCTTGGATAAATCCTTACAGAGTCTCATATAAAACGGATATAAATGTGTTAAGCGATAATAATATAGCAAAAAGTTGGTATTTTTCGGAAGATAAAAACAGAAATGTTATTGTCCTAAATAACGGAATATATCTTAATCCCTCAAAAGACGATGTACATAAATTGATTTTAGACGGAGTTCGTGAAATAATCGGAAAATATGATGTTGACGGAATACATTTGGATGATTATTTTTATCCGACTTGCGAAGTGTCTTTTGACAGTCCCGAATATGACTTTTATGTTTCATCCGGCGGAAAACTTTCGCTTGAAAGTTGGCGTACGGAGAACATAAACGCTCTTATAAGCGATATTTACACTGAATTGAAAAACAAAAGTCCCGATATGATTTTAAGTATAAGTCCAAGCGGAAATATCGAAAAGAACAAAGAAAACTATTATGCGGATGTAAGTTTTTGGTGTGAAAATGAGGGATATATAGATTTAATTATGCCTCAGTTGTATTACGGCTTTGACAACAGCGCAAAACCGTTTGAGGAAAGTTTGGCACAGTGGGAAAATCTTGTGCGGTGTGATAGCGTCTCGCTTTGTATCGGACTTGCGGTGTATAAATACGGAAAAGAGGACAAATATGCCGGTGCCGGTATAAACGAATGGATGAAGAACAGTAACATAATTTCAAAACAGATTTCTTTAATCAAAGAAACCGATAAGAATACGGGTGTGGCATTATACTCTTATTCTTATCTGTTTTCCGAAAATACCTTTCTTACGGATAAAGATGAGTTGCAATCAATTAAAAATATGTTACAATAAAGAAAAAATCGGAGTTAGTGAAAATGAAAAGTCGTGTTTTCAAAATCGCACAGAGAACAGCGTTATGCTTTTTGACATTGTTTATAATTTTCAATGTTTTTCAATTGAAAGATAAAAACGGCTTTTCAAATTCTGTAAGTGCAATGTTCGATTATCTCGATAACTTTATTATTGAAACCGGAAAAGGAAAAGTTACACTTCCCGAAACCGATTCCGAGGGAAAGGTTATTCTTTACAGTCCGTATAAGGATAATTTAAGAGGAATGAACAAAATGTGCGAGGTTACTTGCGATTATGCGGAAACGGTTTGCGCAAATTCAGTCGATGATAAATCAAACCCCGAATACACTCCGCTTATTAAAGGAACATTTGATTATGTAAAAGGCGAGGCGGTTTATGACGGAGTTAATTACTATATTTTATCATCGGGACTTAAAGTGGAAGCGGATGCCGTCAATGTGTTTGACGGTTACATATTACCGACAAATACACTGTCCGTTTATAAAAACTATACTTATGACGGGACAAGCAGGGTTGAATTGACGCTGAATTGGAAAGTTCCGTTTACGGCAACGCTTAAAACTCAGTCTTATTTTACGGGATATTCCGAACGGGAATTTAATGTTGCGTCATTCACATCAAGATATATTGATTTTGTTTTCAGATATACTAATGCCGCAGAAGGAAAAATAAAATTTCCTTTAAGTTCTGTTGTTAGCCGGGCAGAGTGGATTGATGTGGGAGAAAACGGTACAACTACTTTGCGTGTGCATTTGAAAAATGCAGGGGAGTTTTACGGGTATAAAGCATACTATTCCGAAAATAACAGACTTGTTTTGGAATTTAACGAAAAACCTAAAAAACATACAGCAACGGTTCTTCTTGATGCCGGACACGGCGGAACGGATTGCGGTGCGATCGGAGTAAACGGTGTTTACGAATCCGAGTTGAATTTATCTCTTGCTTTATCGGTAAAAACAAAACTTGAAAATTACGGATATAAAGTTGTAATGTCAAGAACGGATAATTCCTATAAATCGCTTGAAGAAAGGCAGAATTATGCAAGAAAGTCCGGTGCGAATGTTTTTGTATCGCTTCATCATAATTCTTCCGAAAATGCTTCGTTAAGCGGAACAGAAGCATATTATTACAGAGCTTTTTCAAAACCTCTCGCACAGAGTATTCATAACAGGCTTGTTAAAGAATGGAAGGGTATTTATATTTATTATCCCGAAATGTTTAACAGTATTGTTGCAGATGACGGCGGAGTCAGATATTATCCGTTTAAGGTTACGAGAATTGAAGAATGTCCTGCCGTTTTGATAGAGTGCGGTTATCTTTCCAATGCCGCCGAATGTGAATATTTAACCGACACTGCGGTAAGCGAACGGCTTGCCGATGCGATTTCGCAGGGGATAAACGATTATTTTGAAAATGTTTAAGGAAAAATATGTGGGTTGATTTTTCACTGTAATGATGTATAATATTTAGACGTAAAACCTTGTTTGTACATATAAAAGGAAGGAATGTTATATGAAATATAAACGCTTTATATTGAGCTTTGTTTTAAGTGTGATGTTGGCTTTTGTTTTTGTTATATCGGCTTGCGCAAAGACTGTGGGAGTTGTAAGCAGTTCCGACGGAAGTGCAACTTTGCGTTCGGGAGCGGGAACAAGTTATGATAAAGTAACAACACTTTATAACGGAATAGAAGTTGAAATTCTCGAAACGGTAAACTGTACCGATAACACCACAAAAAAACAGTGGTATAGGGTTACCTGCACGGTTGACGGCGTAACATATAACGGTTACATAAATGTCGGAATGATAGGCAGTACAACCTATGTTAAGCAATCGCTTACAACCGAAGTACCCGAAGAATATAAATCTTATGTTGCCGCAATGAAAAGCGCCCATCCGAATTGGGAATTCAAATTTCTCGAAACGGGAATCGAATGGAGCGATGCCGTTCAAGGTGAAACTCAGAAAGGCGTCAGTGCGATAAGCGGTTCGTTTCCGATTTCTTACCGTTCTACTTCGGTGAACTTTACTAAAGGTACTACTCTTGAAGGTTATGTCCGTGGAGATTACCTTAAAATCGACAGTTCCGGTACAAAAGCAACCGTAATATCAAACAATGACCTTAATGTCAGAAGCGGTGTAGGAACAAATTATCAAAAACTCGGAAGTATTCCTTCGGGATCCGTAATTGACTGTTACGGAAAAGCGGGAACCGATTCTTCGGGTTATCCGTGGTATAAAATAAGTTACACAGGTTATACATATAAAGCAATTGAAGGTTCAAGTTGGTTCCAAGCACACGGACAGGTTGTTCAGTATTATCTCGATCCGAGAAACTTTATAAACGAAAGTAACATTTTTATGTTCGAACAGTTAAGTTTTGATGAGGATGTGCATACTGTTTCCGGTGTAAGCGCAATTCTTTCATCGGCTAAGTGGGCTCAGGGAAATATCACCACCGATGACGGAAGAAGTGTTTCGTATGCTCAGGCGTTTTATGAAGCGGGTAAAAAATACAATGTATCTCCGTATCATCTTGCGGCGAGAGCGTTGCAGGAAGTAGGTGCTGACGGAACGGAAGCGGCTTACGGAACAAATGCGGAATATTCGGGTATCTACAATTTTTACAGCATCGGAGCCAACACGGGAGCAACCGACGGTTTGAAATGGGCAAGTAATGATAACGGTTACGGGACTCCGTGGAATACTCCGTACAAGTCAATTGCAGGCGGTGCCGAATTTATTGCAAACGGATATATAAACCAAGGTCAGTCAACTCTTTATTTGCAAAAATTTGATTTGATTTCATCGGGCGGATTATACAACCATCAATATATGACCAATGTATCGGCGGCGGAAAGTGAATCGGTTACGGTGAAGAGAAGTTATGTATCGGCTAATGCACTTGACTCGAATTTCGTTTTTGTAATTCCGATTTTTAAGAATATGCCGATTACCTCATGCAGACTTCCGGCAAAAGCAAACACCCCCAACTATGCAAAAGATACGGATGTTGCGAATTTGTTCCCGGATGTTGCGAGCAGTGAATGGTACTATAAAGCGGTAGCGTTTAATGTTGAAAAGAATTACTTTAACGGCTATGCAAACGGATATTTCGGTCCTGCGGATAATATGCAAAGACAAGACTTTATTATCAATCTCGCTAAAATCGCAAAAGCCGATCTCACAGCATATCAAGGTGTAGACTGCGGATTGTCGGATGTTTCGACAGATGCATATTATACATCTGCGGTAGCATGGGCTGTAGAAAATGATATTATCGGCGGTTATCAGGACGGAAGATTCGGTGTAAGCGATTCGATAACAAGAGAACAAATCTGCGTTATTTTGTATAAATATATGGCAAATTATCTCGGTGAAGATGTTTCGCTTTCTGAAGATACACAGACAATTCTTTCAAAATTCAGCGATAAAGATAACATAAGCACTTGGGCGGTAACATCGGTAGCGTGGGCTGTTGAAAACGGAATCGTCGGCGGCGGAGCGCAGACTTCGGTAAATCCTTTGGGTAACGCAACCCGTGCCGAAGTGGCTCAGATTTTTATGAATATGTCAAATAACGATTTGATATAAACAACTTGATATTATAAAAATAAAACGGCAGGTGTGTAGAAACACCTGCCGTTTATTCATTTTATAAATTTTATTTTCCGAGATTTTTTTGAGATTCGTTTTTAAGATAAGCGTTTATAAATCCGTCAATATCGCCGTCCATAACATTTGAAATGTTGCCCATTTCAAAGTTTGTTCTATGGTCTTTTACAAGCTGATAGGGCATAAATACATAAGAACGGATTTGGCTGCCCCATGCGATTTCTTTTTGATCGCCTTTAATATCCGAAATTTTATCGAGATGTTCACGCTCTTTAATTTCGATAAGTTTGGATTTGAGCATTGTCATCGCAACTTCACGGTTTTGATGCTGGCTTCTTTCAACCTGACACGCAACTACAATTCCGGTCGGAATATGTGTAAGACGGACAGCGGAAGAAGTTTTATTGACTTTCTGTCCGCCGGCTCCTGACGAACGGTAAACATCCATTTTAATATCTTCCGGAGCGATTTCGACTTCAATTGTATCGTCGATTTCGGGCATTACTTCAAGTGAAGCGAAAGAAGTGTGCCTTCTGCCTTCGGAATCGAAAGGGGAAACACGGACAAGTCTGTGTATACCGGTTTCGCTTTTCATATATCCGTAAGCGTTTTCGCCTTCAATAAGAATACTTGCCGATTTAAGTCCCGCTTCATCTCCGTCGAGATAATCGAGAGTTGATACTTTATATCCGTGTCTTTCACCCCAGCGGCAATACATTCTGAAAAGCATTTGTGCCCAGTCTTGAGCTTCCGTTCCGCCGGCTCCGGCATGGAATGTAAGGATAGCGTTTTTAGAATCGTATTCTCCGCTTAAGAGCGTCGAAAGAGTCATGGATTCAAGATCCTGTTCGATTTTATTAACGCTTTCTTCACATTCTTCAATTAAAGTTTCATCTTCCTCTTCGTTTGCAAGTTCAATCATAACGAGAGCATCATCGTAATCCTGCTGAAGTTTTTCGTAAGCTTTAACTTTGTTTTTTAATGCACTTTGTCTTTTTAACACAACTTGCGAACCCTTAATATCGTCCCAAAAACCGTTTTCAAGAGTTTTAGCGTCAAGTTCTGCGATTTCTTCTTTCATCTTTTCAAGTCCGAGAGCATCCGCAAGATCTTTGAGAGCATCTTCGTGGCTTAATAATCTTAATCTCAATTCTTCAAACTGAAGCATAAATAGATACCTTTTCCTTTATTAAGAATTAACTTTATTATTATATAGAATAATTCGTCTTTATGCAACTGTTTTATTGGTAAAACAGTGTTAACAAATATATATTATAAACGATATTTACATTAAATGCAAATTTTGGTAAAATATTAAATCGGTGATGGAAATGACATATCAACTTTATTCAAAAAAAGAAATTAAAGAACGCCCTCAAAGAAAGAAGGTTGTTCTTGAAAGTTATATAATCGGGAATGATTTGCCTACTGTTTTAATTTGTCCGGGAGGAGCATACAACTTCATTTCGGATTTTAACGAAGGTAAGCCCTATGCCGAAAAACTTAATGAAAGAGGATATAATGCTTTTGTTCTCTTTTACAGTGTCGGAAGCGGAAACGCACGGTTTCCGTATCCGCTCAAAGATGTTGCGAGAGCAATGCAGTTTATAAAAACAAACGCCGAACAGTTAAATATAAATGCAGACAGTATTTCGCTTATGGGAAGTTCGGCAGGGGGACATCTTTGTGCCTTTTTTGCTTCTCAATACGAAAGGTTTGAGTGTGAATATGAAGGTAAAGATTATTCGCTTAAGCCGCATACAATTTTACTCTCGTATCCTGTAATAACAATGGGCGATTTAACCCATAAAAAATCGAGAAGAATGTTTTTGGGAATGTTTACGGGAAAACCCGAAAGAGAGGCGGCCTCGGTCGAAAAGCATATTACCGAAAGTTATCCGCCGACATTTTGCTGGCATAACAAAGATGACACATCCGTTCCTTATCAAAACAGCAAAATGCTCGAAAGTGCACTTGAAGAAAACGGCATTGAACACAGTTTCCTTTATTTTGAAACGGGCGGACACGGTATAGGTTTGGCTCAAGGGGAACAGGCTGAGGGCTGGATAAATAAAGCGATAGATTTTCTTGACTTACATAAATGAAAAAGTAAAGCCGATTATACTCGAAAACAGTATAATCGGCAATTTTAATTTTTATGCTGAAATATCCATTCAATTGCGTTTGCTAAATCCGAATTATTCAAATCGAAAAATTCGTTTATCGGGTCTTGACTTAATTCAAAACATATATCTTCATACCAAACACTTGCTTGAAGTTTTCCGTCTGAATTTGCCAATCTGTATCTGAAATTGTTTCCGACACTACCGGTAAATACATTTTTGTTTTCGAAAAATGCGATTTCCGGAATATCATATCCGTTTATCATAACTTACCTCACATAATTTTCTGTCAAAACAGTATAGCATTTTTTTTTGAAAATGACAAGAAAAAAGGTGCAACTTAAATAACTTAAGTTGCACCTTAAAATAATAGGTTAGTTGTTTACGCCGTTGAAACCGTTTTCCTGCTGGAATTTATCAATTTTATCAATAACTCCCAAGATAACATCAAAGCCTTTGTTGACTGTTTCTTCTTCAAAGCGTTCCGGCATATCTCTCCATGTGTGATAGTAATAGGTAAGTGTCGGATTTTGAGCGGCAAAAGTTACGGATTTAATTCCCGCTTTTGTCATAGGAGTTGAATCGCAGCCGCCGACGGGGTTATGGATACAACCGTTTGTTTTTGATTCGATACCTTGTTCGGCAAATGTATCTTTGAACATTTTTTCAAGGTCTTTATCGAAACGGCAACCCTGCCAATCGTCTTTAATAACAACTTCAAAGTAATCTTTGTCTGCAACTGAGTCAATGTTGATGTTCCAACAGTTTTTAAGAATTTCTTCGCCTTTATGTTCGGCTGCAAAAGCCATAGAACCTCTGAGTCCTGCTTCTTCCGAACCGCAGTTAAGGTCGATGATACGGCAGTTTTTAGGCATCTTATCGGGGTTTTCTTTGAAGTATTTGATAACTGCATAGCTCAAAGCAATACCCGAAGCATTATCCATTGCACCTCTTGATGCGTTTTCTTCGTGAGGATCTCCCCACATTGCAACAAATGCACTGCCGATAGCGGTGATAACGGGGAGGACAAGCAATACAACGCCTGTGAAAGTTTTGAAAGAGTCGCTCGAAGCGATTCCGCTTGCCCAATAGTACATATTTTCAGCCCATTCCGCAGCGAAAGCATAACCTGTTTCGTCAAGTCCGCAAGAAGTCGGAATAATCATACCGCCGTAAATAACCGCCATAGCGATTGCGATGCCTACATTGAGGAATACGCAAACGGCACCGAATCCGACTTTTCCGTATGTACTGATCATGCCTTTAACGGGATTGTTTCTGTATTTGTAAGTGTTTTCGGAATGTCTCCATGTCCAACTTGTATCGGTATGACCGGAAAGAACGATTGTATAGTCGTATTTTCCGTCTTCCGGAAGAAGTTCGCCGTATGAGTTCATTGAAATCTTCTGGGGGAAGAACATATCAAACCATCTTTTATAAAGGAAACAGCTTGATACAAGCCAGAATACGAAAATAATGCCGGCAAATGCCATTGCGAACCATAAATAATAATTGTTAAGTGCAAAATATGTTAATACACTCATAATTATTCCGAAATATCCGGCATAAGGCAATCCGCCGATTCCGGCTTTGGGAGAAACGGCAAATTCTTCTTTTACGGGTTTAATGCCGATTTCCTCAAGTTTTCCGCACATATAATCATGAAATTTTCTTTCGCCTTCAGAACCGGGAAGACGGGAACCGATTTTTTTCGAAGCGTGGTCAATTATGTCGTATGCAAGTTGACCGTACTTCTTGGTTTCTTCTTTCATAATGAACCTCCCTAATAACTATAATAATAAATAATATTGCATTTTCACTTAAAAATCAAGTCTTTGTATGCATTTTCAAGGATAAAAATTCAAAAAACGGGAGTTTTTTCCGAATTAAAATTTTTGAATAATTAAATTTGAAAAAAATAAAAAAATTACTTGATTTTACCGATGTTTTATATTATAATTATCAAGCGTTTGAAAAAGTAATAATTCGAGATGTGGCTCAGTTTGGTAGAGCGCTGCGTTCGGGACGCAGAGGCCGCAGGT
>CAZGPE010000018.1:0-31103 GCA_964527585.1 uncultured Eubacteriales bacterium | reverse complement strand
ACCTTGAAACAACTCTTACAAGAGCAAAATTCAACGAAATGACAGCAGACCTTGTAGAAGCAACAATGGGACCTGTCCGTCAGGCTCTTTCGGACTCCGGCCTTAAAGCTTCCGACCTTCATAAAATCCTTATGGTCGGCGGTTCTTCGAGAATCCCCGCTGTTCAGGAAGCAATTAAATCGTTCACAGGCAAGGATCCCTTCAAGGGCATCAACCCCGATGAATGTGTTGCTGTCGGCGCTTCGATTCAGGGCGGTGTTCTCGGCGGTGATGTCGAAGGAATTCTTCTTCTCGATGTTACTCCCCTTTCACTCGGTATCGAAACAATGGGTGGCGTAAACACAAAAATCATCGAAAGAAACACAACCATCCCCACAAAGAAGAGCCAGATTTTCTCAACTGCCGCTGACAATCAGACCTCAGTTGAAGTTCATGTTCTTCAGGGCGAAAGAGAATTCGCAAAAGACAACAAAACTCTCGGCGTGTTCCACCTTGACGGAATTATGCCCGCTCCCCGTGGCGTACCTCAGATCGAAGTAACATTCGACATTGACGCAAACGGTATCGTTCATGTTTCGGCAAAAGACCTCGGAACTCAGAAAGAACAGTCGATTTCAATTACTTCTTCAACCAATATGTCCAAAGAAGACATTGAGAAAGCGGTAAGAGAAGCAGAGCAGTTCGCAGAACAGGATAAAAAGCAGAAAGAAGCCGTTGACACAAGAAACGAAGCCGAACAGCTCGTTTATCAAAGCGAAAAAATCATTTCCGAAAACGGCGATAAATTCTCGGAAGCAGATAAAAACGATGTTCAGCAGAAAGTTGACGCTCTTAAAGAAGCTCTTAAAGGCGAAGACATCGAAGCAATCAAGTCAAAGAAAGAAGAACTCACTCAATCCTTCTATAAAGTTTCCGAAGAACTTTACAAGCAGGCTGCCGCTGCAGCTCAGCAGGAACAAGCTGCTCAGGGTACAGATGCAAATTCACAAGGTGCTAAAGGCGATGACGGATATTACGAAGCCGATTACACCGATGTAGAAGACGGCAACAAATAATAACCAACTTACAACAAACGGGAGAAGAAATATAAACTTCTCCCGTATCCCCATTATTTCGGAGATTTACTTATGGCAGAAAAAAGAGATTATTATGAAGTTCTCGGCGTAAGCAAAAACGCTTCCGAGGACGAAATAAAAAAAGCATACAGACAAACTGCTAAAAAATACCATCCCGACTTGCATCCCGGTGATAAACAAGCGGAAGAAAAGTTCAAAGAAGCCAATGAGGCTTATGAAGTTCTTTCCGATGCTGACAAAAAAGCCCGCTACGATCAGTTCGGTCATGCCGGTGTTGACCCTAATTACGCCGCAGGGCAAGGCGGTTACGGTGGATTCGGCGGTATGGATTTTGACCTCGGAGATATTCTCGGCAGTATGTTCGGCGGAAGCGGATTCGGCGGTTTCGGTGGGCGCTCTAACCCAAATGCAGCCCAGAGAGGTTCGGATACTCAGGCAAGTGTTACAATTTCATTTGAAGAAGCGGCAAAAGGCTGTAAGCGTACCGTAGACTCGATGAAAATTGATGTCTGCGACGAATGCCACGGAAGCGGTGCGGCACCCGGAACCTCACCTAAAACCTGTCCCGAATGTAACGGTAAAGGTCAGGTTACAACTCAGCAAAGAACACCTTTCGGAGTTATACAAACACAAAAAGCCTGCTCACGCTGTAACGGTAAAGGTACTGTTATTGACAATCCTTGTAAAAAATGCCACGGCGCAGGCAGGATAAGAAAACCCTCAACAATCGAAATCAGTATTCCCGCAGGTATTGACGACCGTCAGGTTATCAACGCAAGAGGTCAGGGAAACAAAGGTGTAAACGGCGGTCCCGCAGGCGACCTGAGAGTCGTAGTAAATGTCCGTCCACATCCGATTTTCGAGCGTGAAGGATATAATGTATGGGTTGAAATGCATATCACTTATCCCGAAGCCGCTCTCGGCTGTGAACTTGAAGTTCCGACTCTTGAGGGCAAAGTTAAGTACAATGTTCCGGCAGGTACTCAGTCAGGTGATGTTTTCAAACTCCGCAACAAAGGTATTCAAACCCTTAACGGCAGAGGTAAAGGCGACGAACTCGTTCGTGTTATTGTTGATGTTCCGAGAGATCTTAATGACAGACAAAAAGAACTTTTGAAACAACTCCAGCAAGAATTGAAAGGAAGTACATCGCACCTCGGAAACGAAGATAAAAAATCTTTCTTCGGCAAGAAGAAAAAATAATATCTGAAAAATTAAAGCAGATGAGCAATCATCTGCTTTATATTTTTACTGTTTTGTGGTAAAATTAAAAAAACTGTTTAAGGTAGGATATTATGTACGGACTTCTCGGAGAAAAATTAGGACACAGTTTTTCGCCTTTAATTCATTCAATGCTCGGTTCTTACGAGTACCGGCTTTTCGAAGTAGAAAAAGCCGATCTTAAAAATTTCATTAAAAACGGAAATTGGAACGGGTTGAATGTTACCATTCCTTATAAAAAGAGCGTGCTTGAATTTGTTGACGAAATTTCCGAAAACGCAAAAAAAATCGGAAGCGTAAATACTCTTGTTCGCCGCACCGATTCAACCGTATACGCCGACAATACAGACTATTACGGATTTGCTTATATGCTCAGGCGCAGTAATATTGACTTTAACGGCAAAAAAGTTCTCGTTCTCGGAACCGGCGGAGCTTCGCTTGCGGTTAAAGCGGTAATTAAAGATTTCGGTTCGGGAGAAATAATCAGTATATCCCGAAGCGGCGAAAACAATTACGCTAATATAAATATTCACAGCGATGCTGACATAATCGTAAATACTACCCCTGTCGGAATGTACCCAAACAATTTAATTTCACCTGTAAAGTTAAACACCTTTACAAAGCTCGAAGCCGTGTTTGATATAATATACAATCCGCAAAAAACAAAGCTTATTCTGGATGCGGAAAGTCTCGGTATTCCCGCTTTTTCGGGTCTGTCAATGCTTGTCGCTCAAGCAAAAAGAGCAAGTGAAATCTTCTTTGATAAAACAATTGACGACAGCAAAACAGAAGAAATACTTAAAACAATTTCTTCGGAAATGAAGAATATTATACTTATCGGTATGCCGGCTTCGGGTAAAAGTTCCGTCGGAAAACGGCTTTCGCAAATTCTTAAGCGTGATTTTTACGACACCGACAGCGAAGTTGCCCGATTGACAGGAAAATCCCCCGCTCAACTGATAACCGAATTCGGAGAGCCCGACTTCAGAAAATCCGAAAACGAAGTCGCACGGGAGATATGTAAAAAAAGCGGATGTGTAATCGCTACCGGCGGAGGAATCGTTACTTATCCCGAAAATTACGAAGCGATAAAACAAAACTCAACCGTTTTCTTTATCAACCGTGATATTTCCTCACTTTCCACAGAAGGCAGACCGCTTTCACAAAAAGACAGCCTTAGTAAAATGTACGAAGCCCGTTTACCGTTTTACAGAAAATTTTGCGACTTTGAAATTGACGGAAACGGCAGTATAGATGAAGTCGCAAAAAGAATAACAGAGGTGCTCAAATGAGAAAAATACTTGTAATCAACGGTCCGAATATTAATATGCTCGGTATTCGTGAGCCTGAAATTTACGGAAACAAAAACTATAAATTTCTTGTCGAAAGCATTGAAAAATGGGCAAAAGATCTCGGATGTGAAGTTGAATGTTATCAGTCAAATCACGAAGGAGAGATTGTCAGCCGAATTCAAGAAGCATATTTCGACGGCACCTACGGAATTGTCATCAATCCTGCGGCATATACCCATACAAGCGTTGCGATTCTCGATGCTCTTAAATGCGTTAATTTACCTGCGGTTGAAATTCACATTTCCGACATTAACGAGCGTGAAAGTTTCCGACATATTTCTTATGCCGGACTTGCCTGCGAAGAACATTTTATCGGACTCGGCTTCGAGGGATACAAAAAAGGCATTGAATATCTTATATCTAAAGAATAATGTTTATTAAAGAAAAAACGGCAGTAGAAACTGCCGTTTTTTTATACCGCTTTTTTCTTTTTTGAAGGATGCAGGCACAGAGTAATAATAAAAATCACCAATGCCGTTACCGATAAACTTACCGGATAAACCGCAACTATCGTACTGAAAGTGCTTCTAAGGGGGAACACCCATTTTATCCATCCTATTCTTATTCCGCATACGCCTAACATTGTAAATACAGCGGGAAGCAAAGATATTCCGAAGCCTCTCAAATATCCCGACAAGACATCATAGAGCAAACTGAACAAATGCGCACACATAATTATCAAAAGTCTGACATAACCGATTTCGATAACTTGCTCGTTTCCGTTAAATATCGCAAGCAAATGCTTTCCGAAAATCAAAATCAGTGCAATTGCCGAAGATAAGGCAATCACGCCTTCCAAAAGACAAAGCAAAAGCGTTTTTTTGCAGCGTTTGTAATTACCGGCACCGTAATTCTGACCGACAAATGTCGTACAAGCCTGACTGAAGGCATTAAGTATATCATAAGTGATGACTTCAATATTAAAAGCTGCGCTCGAAGCCGCCATAACAATTGTACCGAGACTGTTTATCGCAGACTGAACCACAATGTTCGAAACCGAAAATACCGCACTTTGTATTCCGGCGGGCAAACCTATTTTCAAAATTCTTTTAAGGCTTTGAGTGTCGATTTTAAGTTCTTTAGGTTCAAGATGTATTAAAGAATCGGTCTTTCTTAATTTTACATACAAAATCGCCGAACTTATCGCATTTGAAATTACCGTTGCAATCGCAACTCCGTTAACGGTCATTTTCAAAACCGCAACAAAGAACAAATTCAAAATTACATTCAGTATTCCCGATACCGCAAGTGCGGTTAACGGCATTTTTGTTTCACCGATGCTTCTGAAAATCGCCGCTTCGAAATTATATAAAAGAATTACCGGCATTCCGAGAAAATATATTCTTAAATATAAAAGCGCAAGCGGAAAAACATCATCGGGGACATTAAGTATACTCAAAAGAGGATTTGCCATAAATTCGCCTATAATTCCGACAATAAATCCGCCTAAAAGAGCGATGACAATTGATGTATGAACCGCTTTTCTCACCGACTGCTTATCTTTTTTGCCGACAGAATTCGCAATTACAACATTCGCTCCCAACGCAATACCGATAAACAAATTAACAATAAGACTGATAATCGGACTGTTAGCGCCGACAGCGGCAACGGCAGCGGTACTTTGTTCACCGGTAAAATTGCCGACAACCGCTATATCGGAAGCGTTAAAAAGCTGTTCCAAGATCGCAGTCGAAGCCACAGGAAGAACAAATTTCGGAATTTTATTCCAAATCGTGCCGTTGAGCATATCTATTTTTTGTTTTTCTTTAGTCTGTTCCATTTTCATTACTTCTTTCTAAGCCAACAATATACTATCACTAATTAACCGTTTGTCAAGAAAAAAGCAGAGTTTTCAGTCGGAAAACCCTGCTTTTTTCAGTAAGTATGTGAATTAAAAAATTCCAGCATTTCATCAATTGTCTGACGGCTTTCATCAAGGTCGGGATAAGCGACACTCGTTATATGCCCCGAAGATTTATTAACGGTTAATCCCCAATCTCTGTATTGATGCTCAATTCCGTTTTCGGTTAAAACATCATCGAAATAAACTGCGGAAGAATGTAAAAAATCCCTCGAGCACGAAACCATATAACAAGGCGGTAATTTACCGAGTTTGAGTACATCTTCCGGCTGAATATAATCATAATACGGCGAGTTCTTATAATCAAACCCGAAATAGCACGAAATCAACGGAGCATTAAAACCGTTTTTCATATCGTACATTCCGGAGACAAGACCGATTGCGTCAACCGAAAGCCCCGAAGGAGTAACTGCGTAAAGTTTTTGCAGTTCTTCGCTTGTATCGACCAACGGAACATAATAAGCGAGATTTCCGCCCGCCGAATCCCCCGTAACATAAACTCTGTCAAGATCAATATGATACTCTTCGGCATTATCGTTAACCCATCTGAATGAAGCAATAATATCTTTTATCTGATCGGGATACAAAACATCCGGAGATAAACGATAGTTTACGCAGACAACGGTATATCCTTTTTCGGCAAGCCTCGAGCAGTAAACTCTGTTTGAATCCTTATCACCCATCATAAGTCCGCCGCCGTGAATATCAATAATCACCGGCAAGAGCCCCTCGGTTTCATCCGGATAATAAATATCGAGTTTGTGCTCGTTTGTTCCGTCATCAATATAGGCAATATCTTCAATTCTTGTTACGCCCCGGCTCATTGTCTGTGAAGCGACACGGTTTTCATCAAACACCGTTACAATATCCCACACAATCGAAATCGCCGCAGTAACAAACCCTTTATTTGTCAACTCACCCATTGCTTCGGGACTGATTTCGTTAAGTTTTGTATCAAGTGCAAACAAACCGTTGAAAATATCCGTAACTTCGTTTTCTATATCAGTGTATGTATAATCCGTTTCCGAAAGAAGCAATGATTTAATCAGAGAATAAAGTTGCAAAAATACATTTTCAACATCTTTTGCAAAAGTTTTGTCTCCGCTTTTTTCGGCAGCTTCAACAAGTTGTTTCAGCGCTTCTTCTTTACTTAAAAATTCTTTTTCGAGACCGCTGTCGACTTCGGTTTCGGTGTAAGTGCTCTTTCCCGAATTCGAAAAAGCCTGCACTTTATTTGAATAATCGAGTCTTTTTGCGGACAAATCTGCTTGACGGCAAATCATAAATGTAAAGACCGCAACGAGCAAAATGCTTATTATTCTGTTGAACTGTCTTTTCATAATCATTTACCCTTTTTCTTAAATAACGCCGAAACGACGGAAGCTATATACATTACAACATCCGCCGTTTTAGTGTTTCTGAAAATATCAATTACAAAATCCGCATAATCGCCCAAAGGCTTAAGCATAAGTTCACCTTATTTTGCAACTATATTAACAAGTCTGCCTTTAACATAAATTTCTTTAATAATGTTCTTGCCTTCGATTTCCTGCGCAACTTTTTCATCCTGCTTAGCGAGGGCGATTGCGTCTTCGTTTGAAATATCGGTGGCAACATTTATCTTCGAACGGATTTTACCGTTGATTTGAACAACGATTTCAACCGTATCGTCAACACATTTAGCCTCATCGTAAGTCGGCCATACACCGTCTTTTGCAATCATCTCTCCGAAGCCGAGATCAGCCCACATTTCTTCTGTGATATGCGGAGCAAACGGGTTTACGAGAAGAAGAAGCGTTTTAAGTTCGGCACGGTTAAGTTTTCCGTTGTCGTAAATCTGATTAAGAAGTGTCATCAATGCCGCAATTGCCGTATTGTACTTCATCTCTTCAATATCGGAACTTACTTTTTTAACGGTCTTATGCATTGCCGAAGAAAGTTCTTTCGTATATTCATCGCCGTCTGTAAGGATTTCCTGAAGTTTCCAAATTCGGTCGATAAATCTCTTGCATCCTTTAACGCTTGATTCACTCCAAGGAGCTGCCTGCTCATAGTCGCCCATAAACAAAACATAAGTTCTCAATACATCGGCACCGTAAACATCAACAACTTCGTTGGGATCAATTACATTGCCCTTCGACTTGCTCATTTTTACGCCGTCGGGTCCTAAAATAAGTCCCTGAGCAGTTCTCTTGAGATAGGGTTCCTTAAACGGAACTGCCCCTATATCGTAAAGGAAGCGGTGCCAGAATCTCGAATAAATAAGATGGCGTGTAACATGTTCCATACCGCCGTTGTACCAGTCAACAGGGCCCCAATAATTGAGTTTATCCATATCGGCAAGCGCATTGTCGTTGTGAGGATCTATATAGCGAAGGAAATACCAACTCGAACCTGCCCATTGAGGCATTGTATCGGTTTCTCTCTTTGCATCTCCGCCGCATTTGGGACACTTGCAGTTTACAAACGAATCAATTTTAGCAAGCGGGCTTTCGCCGTCCTGACCGGGTTCGAAATTCTCGACTTTCGGAAGTTTAAGCGGAAGTTCATCATAAGGAACCGCTACCATTCCGCATTTTTCACAGTGAACAATCGGAATAGGTTCTCCCCAATAACGCTGACGGTTAAATGCCCAGTCTTTCATCTTATACTGAACTCCGCCTTCACCTATACCTTTTTCTTCAAGGTACTTAACCATTTTCGCAATTGATTCTTTTTTGTTGTCTGTTCCGTTGAGGAAATCGGAATTCACCATTTCTCCGTCGCCGGTATATGCTTCAACGGAAACATCTCCGCCTTTAATAACTTCAACGATATCAATTCCGAATTTCTTTGCAAAATCATAGTCTCTCTGATCGTGAGCCGGAACAGCCATTATAGCGCCTGTGCCGTAGCCCATCATAACATAGTCCGAGATATAAATCGGAATTTCTTTATTCGTAACGGGGTTAATTGCCGTAAATCCCTGAAGTTTTACGCCGGTTTTATCTTTAACAAGCTGAGTGCGTTCGAATTCGGTCTTCTTAGCACACTGCTGTCTGTACTCTTTAACCTCATCCATATTTCCGATAATACTTTCATATTTGTCGATAATCGGATGTTCGGGCGCCATAACCATAAAGGTTACACCGTAAAGAGTGTCGGGACGGGTTGTGTATATTTTGAAACTTTCATCAACTTTGTTAACCTTAAATGTAACAAAAGCTCCGTTTGACTTACCGATCCAGTTAACCTGCTGAAGTTTAATATTCGGAAGATAATCCACTTCCTTAAGTCCTTCGAGAAGTTTATCCGCATATTCGGTAATTCTGAGATACCAAACATCTTTAGATTTCTGAACAACATCCGAATGGCAAATATCACATTTTCCGCCCTGTGAATCTTCATTTGAAAGTACAACCTTACACGACGGGCAGTAGTTTACCAAAGTCTTATCACGGAAAGCAAGTCCGTTTTCGAACATTTTAAGGAAAATCCACTGAGTCCATTTATAATAGCCCTCTTCGGTGGTGTCGATAACTCTTGTCCAATCGAACGAAAAACCGACTCTTTTAAGCTGACTCGTGAATTTTTCGATATTCATATCGGTAACTTTTCTCGGATGAATTCCTGTCTTTATCGCATAGTTTTCGGTCGGAAGGCCGTATGCGTCAAAGCCAATCGGGAAAAGAACATTATAGCCTTCGAGTCTTCTTTTTCTCGAAACAACTTCAAGACCCGAATATGCCTTAATATGTCCTACATGCATACCCGCACCTGACGGATAAGGGAATTCAACCAAACCGTAAAATTTCGGTTTATCGGAATTATCGACGGCATTGAAAACGCCCTCATCATCCCATTTTTTTTGCCATTTTTCTTCTGTGTTTTTGAAATTATAATCCATAATTGCACCTCTGTCGGTAAGTAATAATTAACTTCTTAATCTATAACCCATTGGGAAACATCAACCGTTTTTGCATCTTCCCACAGTTTTTCAAGGTTGAAATTCGCCCTATCTGAAGGCGTGAAAATATGCACGATAACAGAACCGTAATCAAGTAAAATCCATCCCGTTGTTCTTCCTTCGACATGATCGGGTTCCTGACCGAGTTGAGAAAGTTTTTCTTCAAGTTCTTCGGCCAACGCTTTAATATGAGTAGACGATGTACCGCTGACAATAACGAAGTAATCCGCAACCGAAGTTAAATCGGTAACTTCCAAAGCGGTTATATCCATTGCCTTTTTATCGTCTAATATTTTCACTGCATTTTCAAGGATCTCTTTAGTGAGCATTTTCTTTTTCCTTTCCCGCATTTTTCTTTTTTAGAATTGCGACTTCGTTATATGCCGAAATACTGTCCGGATGAAGAACGGATGCAATTGCGGCATTTTCTTTTATTGTATACTGCAAACCGTAAAGCATTGCATCTTCAAGACTTATTTCAGCCTTTTCTCTTATGACATCGACATCGGGATAATCCCTGTCGGCAGATGTATAATCCGCAACATAAATCACCTTTTCGAGAAGAGTCATTCCCGCTCTTGCCGTTGTATGATAGCGCACCGCCGTCAAAATATCTTCATCGGTACAACCGAGTTCATATCTTAAAAACAGTTCGCCGCTCATTGCGTGCCATATTTTCGGATTGGCCGCTTCGACTTCGCTTAACTTATGCGAATATTTTTCTATGATATTCTTTTGAATATCATAATCAGTATCTTTCATTATATCGTGAACAAGTCCCGCCGTAAAGGCTTTTTCGGAATCGGCTCCGTATTTCAGCGCAAGGCGTTTAGCTTCATGCGCAACATTAAGAGAATGATAAAATCTGTATTGTGATAATCTTTGTTTTATTTCTCCGAGAAATTCTTCATTTCTTTGAGTATCCATAAAGTTCTCTGTCCTCAATAAATTTTCTGACATCCGCCGATAAATATCTGTCTGTATTTTCACCGTTTTTCAACATCTGTCTGACAAGCGAAGAACTCGCTTCAAACGGTTCAGTCGGTGAAATAACAATTTTGTCGGCTTGCAAGTTAATAGGTTTTCTTCCGAGAACACTTTCACAGTATTCACACAAAGTGCCGATACTTTGCGCATCGCTTCTTGAAGCAACGCAAACAGTACAAAGTTTCAGTATTTCTTCATACTCGTACCATTTGTCGAACATCAAAAACATATCCGATCCGATTATAAGGTAAAACTCATCGTTAGGATACATTTTTTTCAGTTGCCGTAAAGTATATACTGTATAACTTTCCGTTTCTCTGTCGGTTTCAATTCGGCTGACTTCAAACAGTTCCGATTTGAAATTCAGTTCGCACATACGCAATCTGTTTTCGTTTGACTCAAGACCTTCACAAGACTTATGAACCGGTGTTTTGTCAGGAATTATCAAAACCTTTTTGAGATTGAGTATTTTTGCGAAATCTTCCGCAAGGCGAAGATGGGCTTTATGCGGCGGATTAAAAGTTCCGCCGAAAATTCCGATTTTCATTTTGTTTTACTTCTTACGGTCTTTTTCTTTTCGTGCAACTTTTTATTGTATCTGTACAAAATCATTACACCGCCGATTACACCTACAACTTGCGAATTTGTCGCTTGTGCAAGTTCTTCCGCAACCTCTCTCGGTGTATTCGGGCAGGTTTCTCTAAGCACTTTAAGTTTTATAAGTTCTCTTGCGGTTAAGGCATCGTCGGTCTGTTTGATAAGGGTATCCGATATACCGCCTTTTCCGACCTGAAAAAGCGCTTCAAGTGAATTCGCCTGAGAACGCAATGCCGCTCTTTCTTTACTTGTCATATTCCAATTCCTTTATATATATTTTTGTACTTCTTTTGCGAAAAGCCGAAGTGCGTTTCCTCTATGGCTGACTTCGTCTTTCTCTTCAGGAGTAAACTCGGCAAATGCTCTGTTTCCTATATAGAAAAGCGGGTCGTATCCGAAGCCGTTATTTCCCTTACGCTCATATCCGATTACTCCGCAACATTCACCTCTTACGGTAAACTCTCTGCCGTCGGGGAATACACAGCATACGCACGCAACATATTTTGCCGTTCTTTTTTCACTCGGAATATCTTTCAGACATTCGAGAAGTTTTTCATTGTTTTTTTCATCGTTTCCGTGTTCTCCGGAAAATCTTGCCGAATAAACTCCGGGCGCTCCGTCAAGCGCATCAACCGAAAGTCCCGAATCGTCCGCAATACACGGCATACCGCTTTCTTTACATCCCGATACGGCTTTCAAACGGGCATTTTCCTCGAATGTTGTTCCCGTTTCCTCAACATCGGTCAATTCAATCCCGATTTCATCGGCGGTTTTTACGGAAATACCGAGAGGAGAAAGTATTCTTTCAAGTTCGGCTCTTTTTTTCATATTATGAGTGGCGATTAAAAAATCCAAACAAACCCCTCTTTTCTTTCTTTTCGTTCTTTTCTTCGGTTTGCGAAGAAATTTCATCTTCATCGGAAGGCTCTTCTTCACTCTGCTGAGGCAAAATCTCATCAAGCATTTCACTTGCGAGTTCATCAACTATCTGCGTTGCCTGCTGTAATTGAGAAATTCCGCTTTTATCTGCGAGAGAGTCGATATTTTCTGTGCTTTCACCTTTTTCGGATGAAGCAACTTCTTTATTTTCGAATTGAGTTTCATCTGCGCCGTCGCCGTATCCATCGACACCAGATCGTATATCGCCCAAGATGTTTTCAGTAATTTTTTCGCTTTCATTTTCATCTTCCTCGTATTCAATCTCTCGGAATAGTCCGTCAGCAAAAGCTTCGGGCTTAAACGGTTGTAAGTCGTCTATCTGTTCTCCGACACCGATAAATTTAACAGGAATACCCAATTCGTTTTTAATCGCAAGAACTACTCCGCCTCTTGCCGTGCCGTCAAGTTTGGTAAGAACGATACCGGTAATATCGGCAACCGCTTTGAATTCCTTTGCCTGATTAACGGCGTTCTGTCCCGTTGTTGCATCAAGCACAAGCAAAACTTCACGGTCGGAATACGGAAGTTCACGGTCTATAACTCTGTATATTTTCGCAAGCTCATCCATAAGATTTTTCTTATTGTGAAGTCTGCCTGCGGTATCAATTATTACAATATCCGTATCTCTTGCTTTTGCTGCATTTACCGTATCGAAAACAACCGCTGCGGGATCGGCTCCCTCGGCGTGTTTCACAATATCCACACCCGAACGGTCAGCCCAAATTTGAAGTTGATCAATTGCCGCTGCTCTGAATGTATCGGCGGCACCGAGCAAAACTTTTTTGCCCTGTGCTTTATACATAGCGGCAAGTTTACCGATCGTTGTTGTTTTTCCGACTCCGTTAACACCGATTACGAGAATTACCGACGGCTGTGTAATAAGGCCCATATCTTCTCCGCCGTAAAGCAACTCGGCAACAACATTTTTCATTTCTTCTTTTATCTTATCGGCGGTTTTGAGTTTTTTATCCGCCGCATTTTTCTTGAGCGTTTCGGTTATTTGCACCGCCGTTACCATTCCGACATCGGCCATAACAAGAATTTCTTCAAGTTCTGCATAAAGATCGTCGGTGATTTCTTCGGCGCTGTCAAACAAGTCGTCTATCGCACCTGCCATTTTATTTCTGGTCTTTGAAAGACCGAAATTTATTTTACTGAAAATACCCATAAGTTATATCCTTTCGGCATTATGCCAATCCGAGTTTTTTAGCCATTTCGGCAGTTTTCAGTTCAAGAAGTTTCGATACGCCCTTTTCCTGCATCGTAACTCCGTAAAGCACATCGGCTTCTTCCATTGTACCTCTTCTGTGAGAAATAAGAATAAACTGTGTGTTCTTAGTCATTCTTCTGACATAATTCGCATATCTTGCGACATTTACATCATCAAGCGCCGCTTCGACTTCGTCGAATATACAAAACGGAGCAGGTGTAACTTTAAGAATCGCAAATAAAAGCGCAATTGCCGAAATCGCTTTCTCACCGCCCGAAAGCAAGTCGATGTTTTTAACATTTTTACCCGGCGGCTGAACTTTGATTTCAATATCGCACTCAAGCAAGTCAAGTTCGTTTTCAAGCCTCAGTTCTGCTTTACCTCCGCCGAAAAGTTCGCAGAAAGTTTCTCCGAAATGCTGGTTTATCTTATTGAAACTTTCTCTGAACTGAGAAGCCATTTTACCCGTAAGATCGAAAATAAGTTTGTTAAGTTCGTTTTTGGACTTCTCGACATCGGAAATCTGCGCTGACATAAATTCGTAACGCTCCGAGACTTCTTTGTACTCGTCGATTGCCGAAACATTTACCGAACCCAACGATTTTATCTGCGCCTTAAGTTCGGCAAGGCGTTTGGACGCCTGAGAATAATCGTCGATTTTAATTTCGAGAGCCGCTGCTTCACGGCGTGTAAGCTGATATTCGTCGTAAAGTTTTGCGCTGAGTTCATCGTACTCTTTACGCATTGCAACCTTTTTCTCTTCCAATCTTGCAAGTTCGTTGCCGAGTTGTTCTCTCTCAACAGTCTTTGAACGCTCAAGCAAGCGCAAATCACTTTGCTGTTTTTCGTAGCCGTCTCTTGCCGAAATAAGAGTATCTATTTCGTTCCTTGAAGCCGTTGAACCTTTTTTCAATTCTTCAATGTTCAAAGAAAGGTTCTCTATATTTTGCCTGAGAATCTCATTCTTTGAATTTAACTGTGAAATCTCGGCATCAAGAACCGTAGCCTTATCGGTATGTCCTTCTTTACGGGCATTAAGATGACTCAGAGTGTCCGTGTTGGTTTCAATATCTTTATTAAGAGAAAGCGTCTGCAAACTCAATTCGGAAGCCTTTTTGGAAAGCGCTTCTCTGAGTTGTCCTATATTATTTCTGTCTCCGGTAAGTTTTTCAAGTTCCGCTTCTTTCTCAGGTAAAAGAGCGTTAATCTGTTCAATGCGCACAACCGCATTTGCGGCATTTTCGGTAATTGCCGCAATTCTTTGGGAAAGAACTTCTTTTTCATCGGCAAGTTCACGAACACCGCCCGAAACGGTATCAAGCTGTTCATTGGCAAGTTTAAGTTCGCCTTCAAGCCTTATTTTTTCTTCTTTCTTACGAAGCAAATCACCCTGTGCGCCTTCCAAATCCGCAAGCGCAGCGGCCTTATCTTCACTAAGTTGCTTGAAATCGGCTTGCATTGACTGAATTTCGTTCTTTATCGAAGAAAGTGTCTTTGAAAGTTTTTCGATTTCATTCGAACGGCTGAGAATTCCCGAATTTTGAGTTCTTGAACCGCCTGTCATACTACCGCCCGCATTGATAACCTGACCGTCAAGGGTAACGATTTTGAATCTGTAAGTATATTTCTTCGCTATCGCTACCGCACAGTCGATATCATCGCAAACAACGGTTCTTCCGAGAAGGGATTTTATAATTTCGGAATATTTTTTATCCGTCTCGACAAGTTCGCAAGCCATATTTACAAATCCGAATTCATCATCAAGACCTTTTTCGGTAAGAACTTTTCCGTGAATTGCGGAAACCGGCAAAAATGTCGCCCTGCCAGAACGGGTATCTTTAAGGAAATTGATTGCTCTCTTAGCATCGTTTTCCGTTTCGGTAACAATATTCTGTACTGCTGCTCCGAGAGCGGTTTCGATTGCGACCGAATATTTTTCCTTAACCGTTATCAATTGAGAAAGAGGACCGAGAATACCTCTGAGCGCTCCTCTTTGCTGTTGTTTAATAACAGCCTTAATCGCTCCGCCGTAGCCTTCCATATTTTTTTCGAGATCGGTAAGAATTTTCATTCTGTCTTCGGTCTTTTGATATTCACGCTCTTTTTCCGCAAGAATATTTTCACAATCCGACGCTTTCTTACCTCTCGACTCGAAACGAAGCGTATATCCGTCGATAGAATTGTTTATCGAACGGATTTCCTCTTCGCATTTTTCAAAATTAACTTTCGCACATTCAACCGCATTTTTATATTTAAGATAGTTTTCCTGCCGTCCGCCGAGGGAAGCATCAATCGTCCTTATGCGATTATTTATCTCTTCGATTGAAGAGTTTGCCGTTTCGCTGATTACTCTGTTATCGGCAAGTTCTACCGAAAGAGCGGATATTTCACCGGAAAGGATTTGTACTTTATCCGAAAACGCTTCGTTATCGTTTTTGAAAAGTTCATCCTGCTTTGTCAGTTCGGACATTTCCCGTTCGACATCGGCAAGTTGCGTTTTCGCTTTTTCTATGTTTTCGGCGGCCTGCCTGATTCTTTCGTCAAGATGCAATTCGGTTTCGTTTTCTTCCAATTTGTCTTTCTCAAGGCGTTCTATGGTTTCATTATTATGAGCAATAGAGTTTTCTTCAACCTTGAGTTGAGTCTCAAGTGCCGAAATTTGCTCATCCGAAACAGAAGAAGCCGCTCTGATTTCTTCGATTTTAATATTTATATTTTTTATTTCTTCAGCCGCACAGTCGATTTTTTGTTCAATTGAAACAAGTTCTTCTTCCGACTGTTTGTAGTTAACTTCGGAAGTCGAAATCTTATGATCCTGCTCACGCAGTCTTTCGTTTGTTCTGTCAATCGTATTAAGCCAAATGCCTATTTCGAGTTCTTTTCTCTCTTCGGCAAGAACAATAAATTTCTGCGCTTTTTCGCTTTGCGTTTTTAACGGACCGATTCTCGATTCGAGTTCGGTAAGAATATCACGAAGTCTTACAAGATTTTCTTCCGCCTGCTTCAGCCTTTTTGTAGCATCGGCACGCCTGTAACGGAAATGAGAAATACCCGCAGCCTCTTCAAGCATATCTCTTCTCTCGCCGGTTTTAGAGGAAACCATATCCGCTATTTTTCCCTGTCCGACAATTGAATATCCGTCTCTTCCGAGTCCGGTATCCATAAAGAGTTCGTTTATATCACGAAGTCTTGAGGTTTCTCCGTTTATAAGATATTCGCTCTCACCGGAACGGAAATATCTTCTTGTAACGGAAACTTCGTCATTATCGCTGTTAAGCGCTCTGTCTTTATTATCAAGGCGCAGCGTTACCTCGGCAAAGCCTTTCGCCTTTCTGATGTCCGTTCCGTCGAAAATGACATCTTCCATTTTCGATCCACGCAAATTTTTCGTCGACTGCTCACCGAGAACCCAACGCACCGCATCGGAGATATTACTCTTACCGCTTCCGTTAGGGCCGACTACGGCGGTGATACCTTTATTAAATTCAAGTACCGTTTTATCAGGGAACGACTTAAATCCCTGCATCTCCAGTGCCTTCAAAAACATATCAATTTTCCTTCACAATAATATCGAATTTTTCTAAAAAATCATTTCCTTTAATTATACAACAAAATCCTTGATTTTTCAATGCTTTTTCGTTTCTTTTTAACTGCCCTTTCGCCTTGGAAAGAGAGGTATCGGCAACCTCGATAACATACTTTCCGTTTTTATCTTTTCCGTCAAGTTGAGAAAGCATTTTTCTTAAGAACAGTTCACCTTCGCACAGTTCCCTGAACGCCGGATGATACGCTCCGGCGAGATAGCCTTCTTCAACATTCCCTCCGGAATGGAGTCCGAGTCTTATAACATTGATATTCGCCTGTTCGAACATTTCCAAAAGTGTTGTGCAAAGTTTTACAGCATCTTCAAGTGTTTGCGGAACATACGCCCCGTTTTTCATTTCTTCTGCAAGAGGCGTGTTCTCAAGCACTATTGTCGGATAAATCCTTACAGTATCGGGTTTAAGGGAAATAATTTTTTCGGCAGTCGCTATATCTTTTGCATCATTTGAACCCAGAAGCCCCGTCATCATCTGAAGTCCGAGTTCAAAGCCGTTTTCCTTAATAAGAATACTTGCATTTTCAATATCCGCTGCCGTATGGCCACGCTTATTGAGAAATAAAACCCGGTCATCCGTACTCTGCGCTCCGAGTTCGATTGAAGTTACCCCGTATTTTTTCAAAATCTCCAATTTTGCCGTATCAATACAATCAGGGCGTGTGGAAATCCGCACACCCTTAAAGTATTTTTTATCTATATATTTTTTTGCTGTCCGTAAAAGAGAGACCATGTATTCTTCGTCAATAGCGGTAAAACTTCCGCCGAAGAATGCAATTTCCGAAGTTTTATAATCGGTTTTTCCGCTCTCTATCGCAATTCGGCAGGCTTCATCAACATCTTCCGCCGTTAAAGGCTTTACGCTGCCGGAAATAGTTTTTTGATTACAAAAACTGCATTGGTGAGGACAACCGGCATGAGGAACAAAAAGTCCTACATTGATATGCTTATTCAAATTCCCATCAACTCCAAAGCCTGCTGTGCCGCAGCCTGTTCGGCCTTCTTCTTGCTTCCGGCAACACCTGTTCCGATAACATTCGAATTAAGATGTACTTCCACTTCAAAAGTCTTATCATGATCAGGACCCGATTCCGAAACAAGCACATATTTAAGTTCTTCCCCGTGATTTCTCTGAACAAGTTCCTGCAAAACCGTCTTATAATCCTTAAAACTCGGTTTTGCTTCAACATACGGAGTTACAAAACGCAAAACAAATTCCTTAGCGGGATCCATTCCGCCGTCAAGATATATAGCGGCAATTATCGCTTCAAAAGCATCGGAAAGAACAGAAGGTCTGTTGCGCCCTCCCGTAATATCTTCTCCGTGAGAAAGTTTAATATATTGACCGAGATTTATCTCTTTGGCAAACTTGAAGAGCGATTTTTCGCACACCGCATAAGAGCGTACCCTCGACAGTTCGCCCTCATGGAAATTCTCATGCTGTGTGAAAAGATATTCCGCCGTTACAAAACCTAAAACCGAATCCCCGAGAAATTCGAGGCGTTCGTTGTCTTTGTCGTCATTGTGTTTTTCGTTGGCGTAGGAAGAATGTGTTAAAGCTCTTTCGAGCAGTGCTTTATTCTTAAACTGATAGCCGATTGCTTTTTCAATCGCTTCCATCACTCATCTTCTCCCTTCAACTGTTGAGAAACAACATTGATAAAACCGCTTTCGGTATATTTTACAGCCTGACCGATAGCATTCTTAAAAGCATACGCATCCGACGACCCGTGTGCTTTAATAACAGGCTTTCTGACTCCTATAAGCGGAGCACCGCCGTATTTTTTATAATTCATCTTTTCTTTGAATTCGTCCATACCGGATTTAATGCCGAGATACGAAAGTTTTGTAAAAATGTTTTTCTTGAAAATGCCTTTTATCTGGTTGGTAATTGATTTTGCCACACCCTCATACATTTTCACAATTACATTGCCCGTAAATCCGTCCGCAACAACAACATCGGCTTCGCCGAAAGCGATGTTACGCACTTCTATATTTCCGGTAAAGTTTATTCCCGAAAGATTTTTAAGTTGTTTATATGTTTCAACAACCGTGGGTGTACCTTTTGTCTCTTCGCTTCCGATATTCGCAAGCGCAACTCTCGGTGAATCAATCCCCATTATTTTTTCCATATAAAGACTTCCGAGTTTTGCAAACTGACAAAGCATATTCGGAGTACACTCAACATTAGCGCCGGTGTCTACAAGTATAAACGGGCCTTCCGATGTCGGCATAACCGCAGCCAAAGCAGGTCTTTTAACTCCTTTTATACGCTTAACGATAAGAGTTCCGCCGACAAGCACCGCTCCGGTGCTTCCCGCCGAAACAAACGCATCTCCCTCTCCGTTTGCAAGTGCATCAAGTCCCACTCCGAGAGAAGTGCCACGCTTTGCTTTTACGATTTCGGAAGGTGCGGTAGTCATTTCAAAAACGGTATCAGCCTGTTTTATTTCAAAAGACGATATATCAAGAGAGTTGCTTTTTGCACAGTCTTCGATTTTTTTCCTGTCGCCCGTAAGCATTATATCGACACAGTATTCGTCCTTTGCCGCAATACAGCCCTTAATAATCTCAAGCGGAGCATTATCTCCGCCGAATGCATCAACTATAATTTTCATATTCCGTTCTCTCCTTTGAACGACTGCAAGTCTTTCATTGCTCTTTGAGCCAATGCCATATATCTTTCGCTTTTATCTCTTATCTTTTCTTCAAGCGGAACGATCACACCGAAATTCGCACCCATCGGCTGAAAATTTTTAACTGTCGGATCGCTGATATATCTTGAAAGCGCTCCGAGCATTGTTGTTTTCGGAAGCGTCAGCGTTTCTTTTCCCGTAAGCCGTCTCGCACAGTTCAGTCCCGCTAAAATTCCGCTTCCCGCCGATTCCATATACCCTTCAACTCCGGTTATCTGACCGGCAAAAAAGATGTTTTCGTTTTCTCTTAAACTAAAGTCGGAATTAAGATATTCGGGAGAATTTATAAAAGTATTTCTGTGCATTACTCCGTAACGCAAAAATTCCGCATTGCGTAACGCAGGGAACATTGAAAAAACTCTTTTTTGCTCGGAAAACTTAAGATTGGTTTGAAATCCGACAAGGTTATACATGGTTCCCTGTCGATTCTCTTTTCGCAGTTGAAGATTTGCCCACGGACGATGATTGGTTTTCGGGTTTATCAGTCCTACCGGTTTAAGCGGCCCGTACCGCATCGTATCTTTACCTCTTGAAGCAAGGACTTCTATGGGCATACAGCCTTCGTAAACATCTTTTCTTTTATCGAACGAATGAAGCTGAGCGCTTTCGGCATTGATTATTTCTTCATAAAACGCCTCATATTCTTCTTTGTTCATCGGACAGTTTATATAATCATCTTCTCCGCCACGGTCATATCTCGATTGAGTAAAAGCATATTCCATATCAATGCTCTCGGCACTTACAATCGGAGCGGCCGCATCGTAAAAAGAAAGTCCTTCTTTGCAAAGCGAACGGACAGTTTGAGAAATCCCTTCGCTTGCAAGAGGTCCTGCGGCAATTATAACCGCATCCGCTTCCGGCAAAGAAACAACTTCTTTATTTATCACACGGATATTTTCACACGATTTTATTTTTTCCGTTACCGCTTCGGAAAACAAATCCCTGTCAACTGCGAGAGCGCCGCCGGCGGGCACCGCCGTTTCAAGTGCCGATTCAACACAAACAGAGCCGAAAGTCCGCATTTCTTCTTTAAGCAATCCCGCAGCGGAATTAAGTCTTTGTGCTTTCAGGGAATTGGAACATACAAGTTCCGCAAACAAATCGGTTTTATGAGCGGGCGAACGCTTTTCGGGTTTCATTTCATATAAATCAACCTGTATTCCCGCCTTATTAAGTTGCCATGCGGCCTCGCATCCCGCAAGACCGGCACCGATAACCGCTGCTTTCATTTATTCTTCCTCTTTTTTAGTTCTTTTCTTTCTCTCCGCTTTTTTCTCAAATCCGCAATTTTCATCAAGGCAGGCAACTATACCGCCCTTGCGCTTAAACAGAGATTTTCCGCATTTGGGGCAGAATTCATCAGTAGGTTTATCCCAAGTCATAAAATTACATTCGGGATAGTTATCGCATCCGTAAAAAGCATATCCACGCTTGGATTTCTTTTCAATAACATTTCCGTTACAAACAGGACACTTTGCCTTTGTCGTAACAACAAAGGGCTTTGTGGTTTTACATTCGGGATAACCCGGGCAGGCAAGGAACTTTCCGAATCTTCCGACTTTAACCACCATCATTCTTCCGCATTTTTCACACGGAATATCGGTAACATCCTCTTTGAGTTGAATTTTCACTCCGGCCATTTCTTCCTTCGCTTTTTCAAGAGTTTTTTCGAACCCGTCATAAAATCCGTGAAGCATTTTTATATAATCCGCTTCGCCGTTTTCAACCTTATCGAGATCAGCCTCCATATTTGCGGTGAATTTTACATTAACGATATTCGGAAACTGATTTTTAAGAAGATTGACTACTGCTTCTCCGAGTTCGGTCGGTTTAAGCTGTTTTTGTTCTCTCACAACATATTCTCTTGCAAGAATTGTGGAAACAATGGAAACATAGGTACTCGGTCTGCCCACTCCGGTTTCTTCAAGAGCCTTAATGAGCGCCGCTTCAGTATATCTTGCGGGCGGTGCGGTGAAATGTTGGTTGGATTCGAGATTTTTAAGTTTGAGTATATCCTTTTCCTTGATTACGGGAAGAACGCTCTCCGAATCTTCCTGCTCATCGGTACTTACTTCGTAAATATGTGTATATCCGTCAAATTTTACGGTGTATCCCGATGCGGAAAATTCGCAAAATCTGCCGTTTTGCTTATCCTCTTCGGTTGCGGCATTGATTTTTACCTTTACCGTATCCTGAACACAAGCTGCCATAAGACTTGCCATAAAGCGTTTCCAGATAAGCGAATAAAGTTTATACTGTTCGGCAGTAAGGCTGTCTTTAACTTTTTCCGGCGAAAGAGAAGGCACGGTGGGTCTGATGGCTTCGTGTCCGTCCTGAGCATTCGCCTTGGTTTTGAAATATCTCGGCTTATCGGGAAGATAATTCTTTCCGTATGTGCTCTCGATATATTCGTTTGCCGCAGATCGTGCTTCTTCGGAAATACGCAATGAGTCGGTTCTCATATAGGTGATAAGACCCATTGTTCCCACACCTTTTATTTCCATACCTTCGTATAATTCCTGAGCAATTTTCATTGTCTTTTTGCCCTGATAATTAAGTTTTCTCGACGCATCCTGCTGAAGTGTCGAAGTTGTAAAGGGCGGAGCCGGTTGGCGTTTTCTCGTTCCTTCTTTAACCGAAGCAACGGAATATTCCGCACCTTCAAGTCTTGCTAAAATGCTGTCAGCCTGTGTTTTGTCGGAAATTTTCACCTTTCCCGTTTCATCTCCGACAAAGGATGCGCAAAAAGATTTTCTCGAACTCGGAGCCGTAAATTTGGCATCAAGTGTCCAATATTCTTCGGGAACAAAACTTCTGATTTCTTCTTCCCTGTCAACAATAAGGCGAACCGCAACCGACTGAACACGGCCGGCGGAAAGCCCCTTTCTTATTTTCTGAGAAACAAAGGGGCTGAGTTTATATCCGACAAGTCGGTCGAGAATTCTTCTTGCCTGCTGAGCATCGACAAGATCCATATCTATCTTTTCCGGATGTTCGATTCCGTTTACTACACTCTTTTTGTTGATTTCGTTAAATTTAACTCTGTTTTCGTCTTCGGTTTCCAAACCGAGAACATTTGCAAGATGCCAAGAAATCGCTTCTCCCTCACGGTCGGGGTCGGTTGCAAGGTAAACGCTGTCCGCCTCTTTAACCATTTCTTTAAGCTCTTTAACAAGTTTCTCTTTACCTTTGACTATTTGATATTTCGGGGCAAAGTCATTTTTTACATCAACGCTGAGCCTCGATGCAGGCAAGTCTCTTATATGACCTACCGAAGCCGTAACTTTATAGTCGGAGCCGAGATATTTTTGTATTGTTTTAGCCTTTGAAGGAGACTCAACTATTACTAATTTCGACATATTCAAATCATCCTATACTTATATTTTTTTGTATTTTCTGCCCGGCAGAACTTCTATAACACCGAACATTTCAAGTTCCGTTATTGCGGAAAGAACTTTTATTACAGGCAATCCCGATTTGTTGACAACCGTGTCAAAATCGGTTTGCTTATCAATTGAATTATATACCTTTATCGCAGTTTCGCTCGCACTGTCGGGTAACGGTTTCACGCTTTTTGAGCCCCCGTTAACCGAATTCACGCTTATCTTTTCCTTTTGAACGGATTTTTTCACATCTTTTTTTACTTTTATGTCCGTATCGAAGAAAATATTATCTCTTGAAAGCATTTGCGCAAAAGGTTCATCGGCAAGATCCGGATCGAGTTTTCCGTAAAATTCATCTGAAAAACATTCAACGATTTCTTTTGCATTAAACACCGGCCGTGCACCGCTTTGCAAAAGTTCTCCGGTTCCCGAATATGCCGACGAAAACAAATCGCCCGGAACAGCGAACAGTTCCCTGTTTTGAGCAAGTGCATATTTTGCGGTTATGAGAGAACCGCTTTTCGCTCCGGCTTCAACAACTACCGTTGCCAAAGACATTCCCGATATTATACGGTTGCGTTTCGGAAACGAACCTCTTGTTGCTTGAGCAAAAGGCTGATATTCGGTTATGAGAACACCTTTTCGACTGATACGGGTTCGCAAATCTCTGTTCGCCTGTAAATAATCGGTTCCGAGTCCGCATCCGAGTACGGCGACTGTGTTTTTTCCCGCACTCAAGGCGCCTTCATGCGCTGCTGTATCAATTCCCAACGCTCCGCCCGAAACAACAGTCATACCCGCAAACGACAGCCTCTGAGCGATTGCGTATGCAACCTTTGTGCCCTGAAGAGAAGCTTTTCTCGTTCCGACCATAGCCACAGTCGTCTGAGGAATCAGCGCATCCGTATCTCCGCAAGCGTAAAGCACTGCCGGAAAATCTGACAGTTCACGCAAAGAAAACGGATATTCTTCATCCTCCGGAGTTATTATATCCCAACCGTTACGCTCACACGCTTTTATAACAGACATTGATTCCGACGGGCTTTGAGCGGTAAGGCGACCGATATGAGCATCGTCTATAATTCCGGAAATTCTCCATTCATAACTGCCGGCCTGATAAAGTTGACGGGCTGAGCCGAAATATTCAATTATCGGTTTGATTTTCGCTCCGGTACCATAAGCGTTTTGGAGCCAAATCCAATATTCGCAATCTTTCATCGCATTATTTCCCACATTGTAATTACTGCGGCGGCAGAAGCATTAAACGATTCCGCCTCGCCCTTCATTTTTATGGTTATTTTTTTATCTGCGGCATTTTTAATTTCTTCGGAAACACCGTTACCTTCATTTCCGATAACGGCAACTGTGCCCGAAGAAAAATCTGTCTTTGTTATATCTTCCGCCGAACTGTCCGGCACGGTAACCGCTGTGAGCATACCTTTTTCCTTTGCACAGGCAAAAACGCTCAACAGTTCGTCAACCGAAAGAACGGGTATTCTCAAAAGACTGCCCATAGACGCACGCAAAGCCTTCGGGTTATAAATATCACATCCGCCGCAAACAATCAATCCGTCAATACCCAACGCTTCCGCAGTCCTTGCCACCGAACCGAGATTTTGCGGATTTTGAACATTTTCCAATGCGATATATTTCTTTGTGCTCTCGATTTCAAACCCCTTACGGCATTTCATTTCGACAACGCAAAAAATCCCCTGCGAACTTACCGTGTCCGAGAGTTTGTCTTTAATTTCTTCGGTTATTAAGTATGAATTTTCCGCAGCGTCTGCGATTTCCTCAACCGCTTTTGAAAATTTCAAAAGCGCCGTTTCGGTAAAATATAATTCTTTTACCGTGTATCCGCTTCTGAGCGCATCCGTGCAAATTCTTGCACCTTCAAGAACAAACCGCGAAGTGTTTTTTCGTTCCCTTGAATTAGTAACAAGTTTAACAACCGACTTTATTTTCTCATTATTTCTGCTTGTAATTTGACTGTAATTCATAATACTAATTTATAAAATTAACCACGCCCCGAAAAATCAAGGCGTGGTTCCAGCTTATTTAAGTGCTGCTTTTGCCTGCTCGGTAAGAGCTGTGAAAGCTGCGGGATCCGAAATTGCGATTTCGGAAAGCATTTTACGGTTTAATGAAACGCCTGCCTTATTAAGACCGTTGATGAATGTTGAATAATTCATACCGTTCATTTTGCAAGCTGCCGAAATTCTTGTAATCCAGAGTTTTCTGAATTCTCTCTTCTTCTGCTTTCTGCCGATATATGCATACTGGCCCGATTTCATAACCGCCTGTTTTGCGGTCTTGAAAAGTCTTGACTTTGAGCCATAGTAACCTTTAGCGAGTTTTAATGTTTTATTTCTTCTTTTGCGAGTCATCATCGCACCTTTAATTCGTGCCATTTATTCTACCTCCGAAAATTTATGAAAACGGTCGTAAAACCGCATTTGTTTTATTGATTATTTGTAAGGAACAAGACGCTTGATCTGCTTCTGGTTCGTTACATCTGCAACTGCAGTCTTACGAAGATTTCTTTTTCTCTTTGTAGACTTCTTGTTGAGGATATGCGATTTGTAAGCGTGTGCTCTGATCGGTTTACCGTTCTTTGATAATTTGAAGCGTTTTTTTGCTCCTGAATGTGTTTTAATTTTAGGCATTTCTATTTCCTCCTGAATGATTTGTTTACTTATTTAGCAGAAACGGGCGCTAAGAACATAAGCATCTGTCTGCCTTCGAGTTTTGCGGGCTTTTCCACATTTGAAACTTCCGAACAAACCTCGGCAAACTTCTTCATTGTCTCCTCGCCGATTTGAGGATGAGCCATTTCTCTTCCTCTGAAGCGAATCGAAACCTTAACCTTATGACCGGTTTTTAAGAATTTCATCGCCTGATTAGCCTTCGTATCGAAGTCGTGCGTGTCGATGTTAAGAGAAAGCCTGATTTCCTTCGTTTCGATAATACGCTGGTTTTTCTTGGATTCTTTCTCTTTTTTCGTCTGCTCAAATCTGTATTTACCGTAATCCATAATTTTGCAAACAGGGGGTGTCGCCATAGGCGCAATTTTAACAAGGTCGAGATTTTTCTCTTCAGCCTTTTTAAGAGCTTCCTTAGCAGACATAATTCCTAACTGTTCTCCGTCGGCAGAGACTACTCTTACCTCTTTATCACGGATCTCTTCATTGAGTTGCATTTCTTTGACAGCGATGGATAATCACTCCTAAACAATAAAAATTAAAGCGTGAACAAATCCGTTCACGCTCAATACACATAATAAGGCAATTGCCCTAAAAGTATTGACCTGTTTCATTAAAAATCACAGGTGAGAACGGGAGTTCTTCTTTGTTGTAAAAATATTATAATCACTTAGTCCCTATTTGTCAAGCAATTTTTCAACATCATTTATATTTATGCGCTTTGATACGATAAATGTTTTTCTTTTGAGTTTTCCTTTATCGGTTTTATATGTACCGGACTTTTTTTCTTCGGGAGAAAAAATCCCGTATGACGAAGTAACAGCCGTACCGTCGGGTAATATCACATTACCGCAGTATCCCGTGTCGGCATTTGCCGTTACAGACGGTGCTTTTTGTTTTGGCAAATAAGTGTGAGCGAGTTTTATTCTGTAATCGCCCTCTTGTCCGTTTTTCAATCCGTCATAAGAACAAACCAGAGCAACCCAGCCTTCCGAATACCAACCTCGCAATTTATTTTCGCTGTATTTAAGATTCTTCTTAAAATCCCGTTCAATCGAACGGAAGGTTATAAACAGTCTGCCGTCATTAAGATATTCGGCTTTATGGCGCTCACCGTTAAGACTGTTCGGCGCATATACGGGTTTTGACCAAGTTTCCCCCTCATCTTGCGAAAAACTCAAAAGAGAGTTACAGCGTTTGGAATTACTGCGTGTAATAATCATCAGCTCATCACCTTTGCCGCAATCACTCCTGACACATTCCACTTCGCACATTTGAGATTTCTTTTCGATTTCTCGGTATGCGGAAAAATAGGGAACAGGTTTTGACCATTGCATTTTTCCGCTGTCCGAAAAAGTAAGAAAAGTTTTATAATTGACAAAGTTTTTGTCGTGAAAAAGTCCCATCCATCTGTCGATGAATTTACCGTTTTCTTTCATCTTCGTCAAAGAACTCATTGCGACTATAGGGTATATTTCACCTTCAAAAAAAAGTTCGAATTCTGAAAATGTTTGACATTCATCATCGGAAACCGAACAGTTAAATCCGCCTACCGAAGTTTTTTCGTCATACCATTTAGGATTTCCGCAGATAAGAATTATTTTATCATTCCATTTGTGTTCGGAAAATTCAAGACGGTAAACAGTCGGTGTTTCTTTTGATTTTTCCCAACTGATCGGCGGATTTTCAACACCTTGAGAATATGTCAGTCCCCCGTCGCAGCTTCTTTTCGAAAGGACTTTCCCTCTGCCGTGTCCTTCGGGATAAAAAGTCATAATATCTCCGTTTTTAAGCAAAACACTGTCCGGATGACCCAAATATCCTTCTCCGCCATCAACCGTAGAATATTCGTATAAATATTCCGGTTCTTTTTCGGCGGCTGCGTCAAAAACAGACAGATCAATCTGCTTAACCGAATAATTTCTGTTTTTCATAATTTTCCCTCACGCAAAACACCGCCGAATTATCGGCGGTGCTGATTTGAAAGTTATTCCGCTTCGTTTTCCCAACCGAAGTGATATTCCATACGGTCTGTGCAATCAAACACAAGGTCCTGCTTTCCGAGATACTCAAGGTCTCCTACTCCGTTGACCTGTGCCGAAACTGTCATATTCTTATCGTAAGTAACGGTAAGAATATTATCCGTAACAGCATTAAATGTCGCTGTAATCGTACAAGTATCAAAATCTACGGAATATCCGTCAACGCTTACATAAGATGATGCTTTCTTCATTTCATCGAGAATCGCATTTTCATCATGCATGGAATACGCTTTAAGAACCGATGCCGCATCGTCTTTAAGAACGATTGTAACAATTCTTGTGATTCCCGTTACGATTTCAACTTCACGCTCGGCTGTTTTTCCGTTTTCATCGGTATACTTTTCTGTTGCGCTCTGTGTTTCGTAAGAAAGAGAACTTACCGCCGATACAACATCATCTGCCGTTAAAGAGCAAGCCTTTTCCGAACCTAAAAGATAAAGAATATCAGTAAGATCGTCTCCTGCCTGTGTTGTGCCGTTCGGAAGAACATCGGCAACACCCTTAGTCGTAAAGTATTCGAAGAATTTTGCCGCAGTCTTTACCTTTTTATCGGTTTCGACTCCGTCTTGCGAAAATTTGATCGAACCGTTATCGGTCCAAAAGCTCTCGCTATACTGAGTTATGGGACGCATCTGCTTTGCACCGTTTATTTTATTTACAAAGTATTCCGTAACCGCAGCAGCATTGTTTTTAACCGCCGCAAGTTCTTCTTCGGATAAAAGGGCAAACACATCGTTATAAAGTTCGTTATCGCTGAACTTAGTCATAACATCATTATAACTGAGTGTTATTGTAATTTCGTCCGAAAGTTCGTCGTAATCTTCAAAAAGAGATCCGAGTTTGTCGGCAGGGAGGACTTTTTGAAGTTCACCGTATGTAAATGTAAAAGCCGTATCGTTAAGGTCGACTTTAGCGCTGACTTGTTCCGGCACTTTCTCTTCCGAGGAAAAAGTATCGGAAATACTGCACGATGTGAACAGCATAGCCGTCATCACAACAGCAAGTATAACCGCCAACACTTTTTTTGCTGAAATTTTCATAAATGTAATCCCCTTTTGCATTATACGGTAATAATAACACACTTAATGCCTTTTTAACAATAGATTTTTTAATATTCGTCTTTCAAACCTTCGCTGTCATAAAGGAATGCCGTTTCAAGCATTACATTTATACTTGCTTCAATTGTTTTCGCATCAAGAATATCGGGTTTATCGTCTCTTGTGTGATAATAACTTGCCGGCGTGGGATCCATTGCGGCAAGCGCAGCGCTTTTTATTCCGCCCTGCTGTAATGCAGCCGCATCGGAGGAACCGAAAGTTACTGTCGAATAGGGAATATCAAGTCCCGCATATTCACTCGCCTTTTTAACCATTGCCGCAACCTGCTTATCAAGGGTTACCGTTCCCGTCATATCCTTGTTAAACACGCCCATATAATCGAAATCCTTTAAGGTGTCTACTGCTATTGCAACAGTCTCCACACCGTCATCAGCGTGTTTTTCCGCAAAAGCCATCGCACCTCTGAGTCCGCATTCTTCACATCCGGTCGAAACCGCAACAACATCGGTATTTTCAAACCGTATATCGTTTGCCTGCATATAACGGACAACCGCCATTGAAGCAAAAACTCCCGTAAGGTTATCATTCGCTCCGGGAACAACCAATTTCCAGTTTACAAAAAGCGAACAGAACGCAATCGGAAGCGCAGTAACAATCGCCAAGACGATTATTACGGTATTAAGCCATTGCGCCGCCGCAAAGAACGCCAAAATGTCGATTATAAGGTTAATAACAATGGAACCTATCGACAAAACAAGCATCGTTACAAGGAATTTTCCGCCGCCGAGATGTGTAAAGAACCATTCATAAGCCGAATCAATATGTCCCGCAAAAACAATTCGTTTTTTTGTTTCGCCGGATGCTTTTCTTGTGCATACAACATTGCATGACTGTCTTTTCGGGAAAAACGGATCGAGAACTTTTTTATAAAACAAAAATTCTCCGACCATAAGCAATACCGAAAGTACGGTAAGCGACAATGCAACAATATTCAAAACCGAAGATGCACTTTCGAAAACATTAAACTGTTTAAGAAGAAGGCAAACTATCGACACAAGCATAAGAACAACATCAATAACAACCCAACCCATAAACGCCTTGGGATGAACTTCAAAGTCCTCAATCTCAACGCTGTCGCAGACATCTTTCATTGACTGCGCAACATAAGACTGTGCTTTTCTTTCGCTTTCTTCTCCCGACTCTCTCGGTCCTATCTGCGAACATACTTTTTTAACTTCACGAACCGTATAGTTTGTCATTTCACGAAGGCGTGAAGGATAATTAGAATTACTTTCGCTCGCTTTCATTACAATTTACACTCCAATCAAAAAATAAATCAATATATTTTATCACATAATTTGCATTTTGTCGATAATCAAAAAACTCTTTAGTGTAGCTGAAACAATTTAATTTGACATACAGGCGTAAATTCCTTAAAATATATCCGTAAAATAAAAAACACCTGTGAACTGAAAGGTCGGAAATATGGAAAACCAAAGCAAAAAAATCACCAAAAGAATGTTGCGCACAAAACTTTTGCTTGCGCTTATAATTGCGATAATTATGATTCCGCTGATTGTTTTATATTGCATTTTCGGGGACACCTCTCCGAAAACAAAACTTTACGACAAGACGGTTTCACAGCCCGTCGAAGAAACTTCGCAACCCGCTGCCGAACCCGAAACACAGGAAGAACAGCAAACAACACAACCCGTTTCGGAGCCTTCGACAACATCAACCGACGCTCCGAAAACGGCTCAAATATTTTCAATCACCGATACTGACAATTGGTTCCTCGCAATAATCAATACAGAGCATCCTCTTCCCGACGGATATGTTCCGACACTTTCCGCAGTGATTGAGACAAGCAATATCCAAATCGACTCGAGAATTTCCTCTTATTATTCTCAAATGTATCTTGCCGCAAAACAGTCCGGCTGTATTTTAACTCCGTATTCGGCTTATCATACATACTCTTTGCAGGAGTCGACTTATTCGAGAAAAGTCAATTATTATATCAACCAAGGCCTTTCGTCCGAACAGGCAAAAGAAAAAGCATCGCAATCGGTTTTACCGGCAGGATGTTCCGAACACAATGCGGGAATCAGCGTTGACATTGTTTCGGCAAGCACCGATTTCGCAAACACAAAAGAGTATTTATGGTTATGTGAAAACGCTCAGGATTACGGTTTTATCCTGCGTTATCCCGAAAACAAAACCGATATTACCGGCGTAAACTTCGAACCGTGGCATTGGAGGTATGTCGGTACCGAAGCGGCAAAAGAAATAAAAAAATCGGGACAGTGCCTCGAAGAATATCTCGGCTTGACCTAAATAACACAAAAACGGTACAGCTCAAAATGAACTGTACCGTTTATTTTTTTGTAAATTACATTCTGTCCGGAGTTTCGATGCTGAACGCCGTAAGAATATTA
>CAZGPE010000017.1:0-32314 GCA_964527585.1 uncultured Eubacteriales bacterium | reverse complement strand
TTCCTCTGTCATATTGTATCACATCTAAAGTTATGATACAATCGTTTCATAAAAAACAATAAGGAGAATTTCTATGCGTAAAATATTGAAAACATGGCTGTCTATCTGGCTGTATGTCATGGTAGCCGTTACAGGACTTTTGCTTGGGCTTTTAGTTTCCAACTGGGAGCAATGGAATTTGGGAACAAAGCTGTTTGCATTTGCAACTGCGTTACTTCCACTTCATGTGCTGGAGGAGTGGCATTTTCCCGGCGGTTTTCACACGATGTATAACCTCATGCAAAACTCAGAAAAGGTTGACCGCTATCCCATGAATCAGCTATCGGATATGTGGACAAATTTTATCGGCGTACTTTTCGGGTGCCTCGTGTTAATGATCGGTGTCAATCCTATTTTCCTGATTATGCAGCTTTTCCTCTGCTGTGCTGAAGTTTGCGGCCATTTGTCCGGCGGAATCTTTTCTTACAAGAAGTTCAAGAGCTGCGGAAAACGAACCATTTATAGCCCCGGACTATTTACAACAATTTTCGGCTATATTCCTGTTGCGGTTGGAATCGTAATCGCATTGTTTACCGTACATCAACCAAAACTGTGGCAGATTCCGGTTGCACTGCTTTGCTCCGTACTTCTTGGCGGATTCTCGCTGAAAGGTATGGAACGAATTTGTGAAGATGAAAATTCCCCCTATGCTTACACTTGGGGAAATGGTTATTTTGAAAAATACTACAAAGAATGAGGCTATTCATGGAAAAAACAGAAAAACTTATGTAGCAGATTGGGAGGTCGGATGCAGGACATTTTTCCTGTGCTGTATACCAATCAGGATAAAGTGTTCTTTGATCCCGATTTTATCAAGTTTGATTGAATATACCGGCTTCCGAGATGATTTGAATTTTGCTGAAATATATCCCGAAACCGCTGTCCGCATAACAAAAAAGAGCAAGGAATAACACCTTGCTCGATACATATAAGTTGAAACGAAAGACAAAAAGAAAATCGAGTATTTATAAGTCAAATCCCTTATGAATACTCGATTTGGTGCGAGAGACGGGACTTGAACCCGTACGGGATTACCACACGCCCCTCAAACGTGCGCGTCTGCCGATTCCGCCACTCTCGCATATTCAATTCACCGCACGGTCTGTTCCTTGCGACGAATGATATTATATCAAAGCAACGCCGTTGTGTCAATAGATTTTTTTGAAAAACTTAATATTTTTTCAAAATCTGATAATGTTGCTGATTTTCGGAATTTCTACGCCCAATGCGGTTGCGGTAGATGAAGAAATGTATATCTGTGTTTCGCTGTCAGCGACAATCGGGACAGCCGAAACCGAAACACCTCGTAAAATGCTGTCCGCACACGAAGCGGCGGAATAAGAAAGGTTTTGAATTGAACATCCCGAACTTGCAAGCACTCCGTATTCTACCGAAGCTGTATTCGAAGAATAAATATATTTGCCGTTTGCGGTTGCGATTTCCGTTGCTTGCTTGGAAACGCTCAAAAGTTCTGTGTCCGCTGTAATGTAAAGAGCATCGTTTCTCGATAAAAGTTGATGCAGTGTTTCGCTTGCCGAATCGACAGATTCAAGAACGGCTTCTTCCACTTCGAAAATTTCTTCGGTAAGATATTCTTTTACGCTCTCTTTTTCCGAGAGGGATTTTTCATTGTTCATACATACAACGGCAACTTTCGAAACATTCGGAGTGAGAATACGGATGAACGAAAGGACATCTTCGTTTGAAGAATTATTTACGCTTCCGGTCATATTCCTATCGGGAGCATCGAGAGATGAGGTCAGTCCGAGATAAACGGGATCGCTTACACCGATAAAAACCGCAGGAACGGAAGAACCGGCTTGCGAAAGCACTTGTGCGGCTTTGTCTCCGATTACAATGATAAGATCATATTTTGAATCTTTCAGTGAATCTATACAAGAGGTGAGTTTGCTCTCACTTGCCTGAGCGTTTTTTATATCGAATTTCATTTTGGCTTCATCGTATCCGAGAAGTCGCATACGCTTGATGAAAGTTTGACGCAATTGGCTTGTAAATTCATCGTTATCATATTGAATAACGGCAACCTTAAACGACGAATCGGAATCGTGCGGACTTTCCGTTACCGTTTCTTTACCGAGTGTTGCGGAACAACCTGACAGAAAAAGCGTTACCGCTAAGATTAAAGCAAGTACCGAGACTGAAATTCTCTTTTTCATATAAATAAATTCCTTTGTTAAATGTATATATCCAATCAATTAAAACATACCGAAAGGGTTTTGTCAATTAAACAGACGATAATATTTCAATTGTATTTTCTTTTTGCGTATAGTATAATGAAATTATCAATAGGGGGGGTAATTTAATGTATTCTTCAATGTTTTATTTTTTACTGTTGGGAATAGGAATTATTGCAACAACGGTGTTCTTGATTTTAAGAGTAAAAAAAGGCGGAATTACCGCTCTTTATGCCAAGGCGGTAGCGAGTTGTTGTTTTATTGCAACGGCCATTGCGGCATTTAATCAAAATAAAGTCTTTTTGGAATTCGGCTCTCTTTTATTGGCAGGGCTTATTCTCGGAATGTTGGGAGATATATGGCTTGATTTGAAATGGATTTATCTTCAGGATAAAGATTCCTATCTTTATGCGGGATTTATTTCGTTTTTACTCGGCCATATCTGCTTTGTAACGGCGATTTTCAGAAATTCGCCTTGGAATTCGACTTCGATAATAATTTCTTTGGCGGGTGCCCTTGTTATTGCGTTAGGTTCGATTGTTATTGAAAAACCGCTTAAAATGAATTACGGTCGGTTCAGATTGATTGTTTTCCTTTATTCGTTTACGCTTTCGCTGACAATGACATCTTCTGTTTCAATGGCTGTTGTTACCGGATTCAAGAATACAGCGTGGATTGTAATGTCAATCGGTTCGGTATTTTTCCTTTTGTCCGACTTTGTGCTTTCGGGAATGTATTTTGCGAAAGATAAAAATACAAAGGGCAATATTATTGTTAACCATTTGCTTTACTATATTGCGCAGTTTTGTATGGCGGCTACGATTTTATTTATTAAATAAGAGGCGTTTGGATGAAAATTAAAGAAGTTCTCGACTATTCGATAGGAGATTTTACGGTAGGTAAAATACTTGCGGCGGTAATAGCGTTTGCTGTGTGTTATGCCGCTGTGAAAATAGCCGTTAAAATAATTTCAGGAATAATAGACAAAACATCTCTTGATGTAACTTTGAAAAAATATATAAAAACCGCCGTTAAATGTGTACTCGGCTTTATTGCTGCGATTATCGTCGTAGATACGCTCGGAGTGTCGACAACATCTTTTGTTGCCGCTTTTTCCGTGGTAGGTCTTGCTGTGAGCCTCGCCGTGCAGGATTCTCTTTCCAATGTCGCAAGCGGGATAATGCTTTTGGTCAGTAAACCTTTTAAGGCCGGAGATTTTATCGAAACCGACGGTATATCGGGAACGGTTGCAATAACAAGCCTTATACACACTAAAATCATTACGCCCGATAACAAAACGGTATATGTCCCTAACGGAAAAATTATCGAAGCGAAAATAACCAATTATACATATCAGGATAAACGCAGAGTTGATATTGAAGTCAGTGCTTCATACGATGCACCCGTTTCTGCGGTGCGAAAAGCTCTTTTGAGCGCTGTTAAAAGCGTTGGGCTTTTTACCGATGAGCCTGAAAAACCTTTTGCCGCTGTCGTTTCTTATGATGAAAGCAGTATAAAATATGTGATAAGAGCATGGACCGATACGGCAAATTATTGGGATTCTTATTACGCTTTGAACGAAGAAATCAAAACGCAGTTTGATGCATACGGAATTGAAATGACATATAACCATATCAATGTCCATATTGTCGATAACAAGTAAAATTCGGCGGAATTTAATTTCCGCCGTTTTCTATGTACGATTAAAAGGACTTTCCCCGTTGGGAACGATTGACTTCGGTGCCGATATGTGATAAAATATTATCAGTTTATCAAGGAAGGATTGCAAACTATGGAAATTTATATCACAATGGCAGGACTTGTTGTTGTTTTAGCTGTAATAATCGGGATGATTTCATCTTTGTCGAAAAAAGTCGGTTTGATCATGCAAAACAGACAGAACGATATGACAAGGGAAAAACTTGAATATATGTCATCGACTTTCAGTAACGAATTAAGCAATATAAGAATTGAAACTCAGAACGCAAATAAAGAAATTCGTGCCGATATGCAAAAAAGTCTCGATAATATGTCTCAGCGAATCGAAACTATGAATAAGGGAAATTACGAACACCGTGAAAAAACTCTCGAAATTCTCGGTTCGATAAACGAAAAAAATATGGCGGCAAGCGAAAAAATGAATAAAACGCTTGAAGAGTCGATAAATAAAATTCAGCAGTCGAATGAAAAGAAACTTGAAGAGATGCGTGCAACGGTCGACGAAAAACTCACCTCGACTTTAACGCAAAGAATCGACAGTTCTTTCAAAACCGTTTCGGAACAATTGGAAAATCTTTATAAATCTCTCGGAGAAATGCAAAAACTTTCATCGGGAGTAACGGAAAATGTTACGGCGCTTAACAGAGTTTTGACGAATGTCAAAGCAAGGGGTACATGGGCAGAGGTTCAACTTGAAGGAATACTTGATCAGACAATTCCGAATATGTACGAAAAAAATGTTGCGACTGTTCCCAATTCATCCGAACGGGTCGAGTTTGCAATCCGTATTCCGTCGTCCGAGAAAAACGAAAAAGATGTTTATCTTCCAGTTGACTCGAAATTTCCTATGGAAGATTATATCAGGCTTTGCGATGCCGCAGATAACGCAGATGCGGATGCGGTAAAAGAAGCGAGAAAAGCGCTTGAAACAAGAGTGCTTCAAGAAGCAAAAGATGTTTCAAAATACATCCACATTCCCGACACGACGCCTTTTGCGATTTTGTATCTTGCGACGGAAGGCCTTTATGCCGAAATCGCATCATCGAGGACAGGGCTTCCCGAAAGAATACAGAACGAATATAACATTATGATTGCAGGTCCGAGTACAATTACTGCGCTTCTTAATTCTCTTTCTATGGGATTTAAGACCGTTGCCATTAACGAAAAAGCAAATGAAGTCAGACAACTTCTTTCCGCAGTCAGAGGGCAGTACGATAAATTTGACGGATTGCTTGCAAAGGCGAAAAAGAAAATTGACGATGCCGGAAAGAGCATAGAGGACGCTCAGTTCAGAAATGTTCAGATAAACAAAAAACTCAGAAAAGTGGAAACTCTCGAAAGTGATAAATCCGATTCACTGCTCGGATTGGATGCGGTGGGATTTGCTTTGGAAGAGGAAGAATAACCGCTGTTTATTATGCCGTTAAAAGCCGATTTCGGATTTTAACGGCTTTTTTGTTGAAATGCAGCAAATTTAGATGTAAAATATTTGCATTGAGATAAGGAGGCGGTAAGATGAAAAGAGATTTGACGCACGGAAGTATTTTGAAAAATATTGTATATTTTTCTCTTCCGTATATGCTTTCTTATTTCTTACAGACGCTTTACGGAATGGCGGACTTGTTTATTGTCGGCAGATTTTACGGGACGCAAAGTATAACGGCTGTGTCTATCGGTTCTCAGGTTATGCATATGATTACCGTTATGATCGTCGGACTTGCGATGGGAACAACCGTTACGGTAGGACGGGCTGTCGGAGAAAAGGATATGAGCAAAGCCGCAAAAACGGTCGGCAATACCGTGCTTGTGTTTTCGGTTTGTTCTGCGGTGATTACCGTGTTGCTTGTCGGTACGGTACGCCCGATAGTTGCGTTAATGTCAACGCCGGCAGAAGCTGTTGAGGAAACGGTGCGTTATTTGACTGTATGCTTTGTCGGAATTCCTTTTATTACCGCATATAATATTATAAGTTCTGTTTTCAGAGGACTCGGAGACAGTAAAAAACCTATGTATTTTGTAGCCGTTGCCTGTTCGGTTAATATCGTTTTGGATTATGTGTTTATCGGAAGTTTGAAAATGGGGGCGGCCGGAGCGGCTTTGGGTACGGTAGTTTCTCAGAGTGTCAGCGTTATAATCGCTCTGATTTCGGCATCAGGTAAAAAAGGAAATATTAAATTGCGTAAAACCGATTTCAAACCGAATTCGGAAGTTATAAAGTCTGTGTTCAAAGTCGGTGTACCCGTTGCGCTTCAAGACGGATTTATTCAAATATCTTTTATTGTGATAACGGTAATCGCAAATTCCCGTGGATTAACCGATGCGGCGGCAGTCGGAATTGTAGAAAAAATAATAGGGATGATGTTTATAATTCCATCTTCAATGCTGTCAACCGTTTCGGCAATCGCTTCGCAAAATCTCGGCGCTGAAAATACCGAACGGGCAAAAAAGACTTTAAGATATGCAATTTTGATTTCTGCGGGAGTCGGTGCCGTGATTTCCGTTGTTACGCAGTTTTGTGCGGGGAATATCGTTTCCGTATTCGAAAGCGATTCACAGGTTATCACTCTCGGCACAGGGTATCTTCGCAGTTATGTTTGGGACTGTATGTTTGCCGGAATTCATTTCTGTTTCAGCGGATATTTCTGCGCTTGTGAATGTTCGGGACTGTCGTTTTTGCATAACGGTCTTTCGATCGTTTTCGTAAGAGTACCGTTGGCGTATTTTATGTCGAAAATGTTCGAAAACACATTGTTCCCGATGGGAATTGCCCCACCGTTAGGATCGGTTTTGTCGGTTATAATCTGTCTGATTGCATATTACTGTATGAACAGAAATAATAATCGGACGGTAAAAGAATAAAATAAAAGGATGCAACATAAAAGTTGCATCCTTTTTGTTTGTTCGAATCAATATTTTGAAAGGTAACGCTTGATTTCCCAATCCGAAATACTCGATTGATACTTTTTCCATTCTCGGAGTTTACCCTCAAGGTATTTTTCGTAAATATGTTCACCGAGAGCTTCTTTAATAAACGGATCGCTTGCAAATTCGTTCATTGCGTCTTCGAGAGTAGCGGGGAGATTGTCTATTCCGTCCGCTTTGAGTTCGTCGGGAGTCATTTCGTATATGTTTTTCGAAGTGCTTTCGGGAGGCATAAGACCTTTCTTAATTCCGTCAAGTCCTGCCGCAAGGCAAAGAGCCATTTCAAGATAAGGGTTACAGGCAGGGTCGGGAGAACGCAATTCAACACGGGTGCCCATACCTCGAGCGGTGGGGATTCTGATGAGGGTGGAGCGGTTTGATGCCGACCAAGCGATGTATACCGGAGCTTCATATCCGGGAACAAGACGCTTGTATGAGTTTACAAGCGGATTTGCAACTGCGGTAATTCCCTTAATATGAGTAAGAATTCCTGCGATAAAATGCAAAGCCGTATCGGAAAGTCCGTATTCTTTATCGGGATCGTAAAAGGCGTTTTCGCCGTCTTTCATAAGAGACATATTCGTATGCATACCCGAACCTGCGATTCCGTAAACGGGTTTGGGCATAAATGTCGCATGAAGCCCGTGGCGTCTTGCGTATGTTCTGACTACATGCTTAAATGTAATAACATTATCGGCGGCTTTAAGCACTTCACCGAATTTGAAGTCGATTTCATGCTGTCCTTCGGCACATTCGTGATGAGATGCTTCAATCTCAAAGCCCATTTCCTCAAGAGCAAGACAAATATCTCTTCTGCACTGTTCTCCCTGATCGGCGGGACCCATATCGAAATATCCTGCGACATCTCCAGTCTGAGTGGTCGGATTTCCGTCTTCGTCGAGCTGAAAAAGGAAAAATTCGCATTCTGGACCGACATTGAAAGTGAAGCCCATATCGGCAGCCTCTTTAATAACTTTTTTGAGGACATTTCTCGGATCGCCCAAGAAAGGCGTTGTTCCGTCTGTACAGTAAACATCACAGATAAGTCTTGCCGTTCTGTCCTTCCACGGTAAAATAACAAAAGAGTCATAGTCCGGTCGCAAATACATATCGGATTCGTTAATTCTTACAAATCCTTCAATAGAGGAACCGTCAAACATACACTTGTTGTTAAGTGCTTTTTCAAGTTGGCTTCTCATAATAGCGACATTTTTAATCTGTCCGAATATATCAATGAATTGAAGACGGATAAATTTAATATCTTTTTCTTCGACAATTCTTAAAATATCTTCTTTGGTGTAGCTCATATAACTCCTCCTTAAATTAAAAAAGAACGACGAAATCGGAAAAGACTTCGTCGCCCTTATAAAATATATTATATCAAAGAAAAACGGTTTGTCAACAAATAAATAAAAAGTTTTATCGCAAAATAACAGCAATAAATAAAATCAAAAGGCGGTGTGAGATTGAATATTTCTTTCTTTACGGCTTGCGCTGTCGGAATTTCGGAAAAGAATTTGTTGTTTGCTTTTGTTATGTTCGCCGTAGGACTGATTCTTACGGTGAAAGGCGGTGATGCTTTTGTCGATGCGGCATCCGATATTGCAGAGATAACCGGAATACCGAAATTTATAATCGGAGCAACAGTCGTAAGTATTGCTACGACACTTCCCGAAATGCTTGTTTCGGTTATTGCGGCGGTAAAAGGACAGAACGGTATGGCGGTCGGAAACGCAATAGGATCGGTTACGGCTAATTTAGGACTGATTATGAGCATATCTGTGATTTTTATGCCCGTTTTTATTAAAAGAAAAGATTTGCTTTTCAAAGGTATGCTTATGATTGCTTCGTTGATATTGCTGACGCTTTTTATACAAAATTTCGCTTTATCTCAAGCCCAAAGCATAATAATGATAATGCTCTTTGCCGTTTTCGTAACAGAAACCGTTGTGCGAAGCGGAAAGTACGAGAAAAAGAGCGAGGTTTCAAACAGAGGTAATAAAAACGAAAAAAGAATTTGTTTCAGTTTTTTGAAGTTTTTCTTCGGTGCGTTTGCGATTACCGTCGGTGCGGATTTGCTTGTCGATAATGCTACGGTGATAGCGGAAAGATTCGGCGTGAGCGAGACGGTAATTGCCGCAACGGTTGTTGCCGTAGGCACTTCTTTACCGGAACTTGTAACTACAGTCGGCGCAATCGTAAAAAAAGAGTCCGAACTGTCTGTCGGAAATATAGTCGGAGCGAATATTATCGACATTACTCTGATTTTGCCGATTTGCTCTCTTATAACGAGCGGAAATCTTTCTGTCGGAAAGCAGAGTGCATATTTCGATATAATAATTTGCCTTATCATATCGTTGATTGCGCTTGTGCCTGCACTGATGAGCGGTAGGTTCAAACGCATACAGGGAGTTTTAATGCTCGGAATTTATACGGGATATATTTTATTTTTAAGCATCAATTCTTTTGTCGGATTTCTGCCGTTATAGAATTTGGGAAAGGCGTCGGTTTTTACGGCGCTTTTTCTTTTCCTTTTTTCGACGGCATATTTGGGTTTTCATTGACAGCCATTATAAATTATAGTATAATTCAAATATTAAAATAGATTATTTATGTGCGGTTTTGCGTGCTCGGTGTGTGAGGTTTATATGTCCGACAACAAAAGAGAATACGAAGAGATAGAATTTATCGCCGAAGAAAACGCTTCGGGCAGTAAAAAAAAGAAACAAAAAAAAGACTCTAAATTCAAAAAGAAATGGAAATCTTTGAAAAAATGGCAAAGAATAACGGTTATCGTTGTTGCGGTTATTCTTTTACTTTTGATTATTGCGGGTACTGCCGTTTATTGTGTATACAGCGGATTCAGAACCGATATAAATCAGGAAGATCTCGGTATTTCAAGTCAAATCGAAGAAAAATACGGAAAAACGAATGTCTTTAATGTTGCGTTGTTCGGTGTAGATACAAGAGACGAAAATTCGTTTAAGGGGTTGAGCGATACCATTATGATCGTAAGCATCAATCCGGATGAAAAAACAGTAAAAATCGTTTCAATACTCCGAGACAGTTATGTTGCGATTGACGGACATAAAAACCAAAAAATCACTCATGCTTATTCTTTCGGCGGAGCACCGCTTGCGATTAAAACCATAAACGAAAACTACAATATGAATATTACCGATTATGCGACGATAAATATGCATAAACTTGCGGATGCGATTGATGTTTTAGGCGGAATTGATATTGAAATAACGGAATCCGAAATGAACCAGATAAATCAGGAAGCTCTTTACGGAGACCCCAATGCGCAGAGAGGTGCGGCATTGGTTGAAAATTACGGACAGGTTCATCTTGACGGGGATCAGGCGGTAATTTTCTGCCGCTTGAGAAAACAGGATTCCGATAATGCACGCTCGAACAGACAGAAAATGGTAATCAATGCGCTTCTTACTCAAGCGAGAAAAGTAAGCCCGACTAAATATACGGAAGTCGTAAAGACAATGATGTCGCTGTGTGAGACTTCGGTTTCCTTTACTCAGATAATGAGCCTTGTTCCGCTTATAAACGAAGATGTTTCAATAGAGACAATCAATGTTCCCGGGGATGAGGACGGTGCAATCGGCGGAATATACGAAGGTGCATGGGTATGGCGCTACGATCTTGATGCGGCTGCCGAAAGAATTCATATGTTCCTTTACGGAGAGCCGATTCCGGAATCCGAAAGAACAACCAAGAAGTCAAGCTCGGCTTCAAAAACAACAACGGTAAAATCAAAAGAAACAACAACTTCGGCTAAAAAATCCGATGCCGTAACAACGACGGTAGGTTCGACAAAATCAACTGCCGAGAGCACAACTCAACCCGTTGATTACGAGACAACGACACAGCCGATTACTACCACGACAACTGCGTCGGCGGCTGAAACAACCGAAATTTCGGCCGGCGGCGAAGCAGCATAAATAACCAACAAAATACAAAAACATATTTGGAGGAAATAATATGAAAGGTATTATTCTTGCAGGCGGAGCAGGCACAAGACTTTATCCGTCAACTCTTGCGGTATCAAAGCAGATTTTGACGGTTTACGACAAACCTATGATTTATTACCCGATGTCTACGCTTATGCTCGCAAAGATTAAGGATGTTCTCATTATTTCGACACCCCGTGATCTTCCCTGCTATAAGGAGCTTTTCGGAGACGGTTCTCAATTGGGAATGCATATCGAATATGCGGTACAGGAGAAACCGAGAGGACTTGCGGATGCGTTTATAATCGGTGAGGAATTCATCGGAGATGACAGCGTTTGCCTTGTTCTCGGAGACAATATTTTCTACGGTTACGGCTTTTCCGAAAGACTTGCGAGAGCAAGTGAAAGAAAATCCGGCGCAACGATTTTCGGTTATCATGTAAGTAACCCCACCGCTTTCGGTGTTGTTGAGTACGATAAAGACTGGAATGTTCTTTCAATTGAAGAAAAACCCGAACATCCGAAGTCAAATTATGCGGTACCCGGACTCTATTTCTATGATAACGATGTAATTGAAATCGCAAAAAATGTTAAGCCTTCGGCAAGAGGTGAGATTGAAATCACTTCTATAAACAACGAATATCTCAGAAGAGGAGATCTTAAAGTCGAACTCTTCGGAAGAGGTATGGCTTGGCTTGATACAGGTACACACAGAGCAATGCTCGATGCGGCTAACTTTATCGAAGCGGTTCAGACAAGACAGGGTCTTTATGTTGCCTGCCTTGAGGAAATCGCTTACAAGAACGGCTTTATAACCAAAGAACAGTTGCTCGCTCAGGCCGACAGACTTAAAACTACCGAATACGGTCAGTATCTTTACAAACTTGTAGAGAAAGACTGATTAAAACGCTTTTACAGGACTCTGCGGGAGGAATAATAATGAAAATACTGATTACGGGTTCGCACGGTCAGTTAGGTAACGAACTTTCGGCTATGCTCGAAAGCGGTCAGGCAGGTATCGGAAAGATAAGCGATAAATATGCCGGCTGTGAGGTCGTTGCCGTCGATGTCGAAGATCTTGACATTACGGATGCTTCGGCGGTTGACAGTTTTGTCTCAGCGCAAAAACCCGATGTTATAATCAACTGTGCGGCAATGACAAATGTCGACGGCTGCGAAACAAATTTCGAAGCGGCGATGAAAGTCAATGCAATCGGACCGAGAAATCTTGCTTGCGCAAGTGAAAAATACGGGGCTAAATTTGTTCATGTTTCAACCGATTATGTATTCAAAGGCGACGGAAACACGCCGAGATGCGAATGGGACGAAACCGGTCCGAATACGGTTTACGGAAAATCTAAACTTCTCGGTGAAAAATATGTCAGCGAACAGTGTTCGAGATATTTTATTCTCAGAACCGCATGGCTTTACGGACTTATCGGAAAAAATTTCGTAAAAACTATGAGACGGCTCGGAAATATGAACGATGTTACAACCGTAGTTGACGATCAAAGAGGCAATCCGACAAACGCAAATGACCTTGCTTACCATATTCTTAAACTTGCACTTACCGAAGAATACGGTGTGTATCATTGCACCGGTGAAGGAGAATGCAGTTGGGCGGATTTCGCAAAGAGAATTATGGAACTTTCCGGTTGTAAGGGAACGGTTGCAAAATGCACTTCCGAGCAGTATGCTCAAAAATATCCTTCGGCAGCGCCGAGACCTGCTTATTCTTCACTTAGAAACCTTATGCTTGAATGTACGGTCGGCAATGAAATGCGGGACTGGGACACAGCACTTCGGGAATATATTATAAAATTAGATGAAATGGAGAAAAACTCATGAAAACTTATCTTGTTACCGGCGGTGCCGGTTTCATCGGTTCAAACTTTGTAATTTATATGCTTAACAAATATGACGATGTTAAGATTATCAATGTTGATAAACTCACTTATGCGGGTAACCTTGAAAATCTTAAGAGCGTTGAGAATAACCCCCGTTATTCGTTTGTTCAGGCTGACATCTGCGACAGAGAAGCGATTTCAAAGATTTTTGCCGAAAATGAAATTGATTATGTTGTAAACTTTGCCGCAGAAAGCCATGTTGACAGAAGTATTACAAACCCCGAAATCTTTGTTGAAACCAATGTACTCGGTACGGTAAATATGCTTCAGTGCGCTAAGGTTGCTTGGCAGACAGGCGACGACGAATACAAACAGGGCGTTAAGTATCTTCAGGTTTCAACCGACGAAGTTTACGGTACACTCGGTGCAGAAGGATTCTTTATGGAGACAACTCCGCTTGATCCTCACAGCCCTTATTCTTCAAGTAAGGCTTCTGCGGATATGTTCGTAAAAGCTTTCCACGATACATACAAGTTCCCGATCAACATTACCCGTTGCTCAAACAACTACGGCCCTTATCAGTTCCCCGAAAAACTTATTCCGCTTATTATGAACAACACTCTTGCTCATAAGGATCTTCCGGTTTACGGAGACGGTATGCAGGTTAGAGACTGGCTCTATGTTGAGGATCACTGTAAAGCAATTGATATGGTAATCAGAGACGGTGTTGACGGAGAAGTATACAATGTCGGCGGACATAACGAAAGACCGAATATCTTTATCGTTAAAACAATTATCGAATATATTAAAGAAAATGTTGACTCGGAAGTCGGAGAACATATGATTAAATATGTTACAGACCGTAAGGGTCATGACCGCCGTTACGGAATTGATCCCACAAAGATCAAGGACGCTCTCGGTTGGTATCCCGAAACAACATTTGAAGTCGGTATTAAAAAGACTCTTAAGTGGTATCTTGATAATATGGACTGGGTAAAAAATGTTACAAGCGGTGCTTATCAGGATTATTACAAGAAGATGTACGGTGATAAATAATGGGAAAGTTTAATTTTATCAAAACTCCGATTAAAGATGTTTATGTAATCGAGCCGACTGTTTTCGGTGATAACAGAGGATACTTTATGGAAACATATCAATACGAAGCCTTCAAAGAGGCCGGACTTGATATGGTTTTCGTTCAGGATAATCAGTCAAAATCGAAGAAAGGCGTTTTGCGTGGACTTCATTTCCAGACTGAAAACTCTCAGGGTAAACTTGTAAGAGTTGTAAGCGGTGAAGTTTTCGATGTTGCCGTTGACTTGAGAAAGGGAAGCGAAACTTTCGGAAAATGGTACGGAGTTGTGCTTTCTTCCGAAAACAAGAAACAGTTTTATATTCCCGAAGGCTTTGCTCACGGATTTGTTGTTCTTTCCGATGAGGCGGAGTTTGTGTATAAATGCACAAGATATTACGATCCTTCCCATGAAGCAGGTCTTATGTGGAATGATCCCGACATCGCTATTGAATGGCCGATTCCCGACGATATGGAAATTCTCCTTTCGGAAAAAGACAAGGTTCATCAGTCATTTAAGGAATTTTCAGAAAAGAATGTATTTTAATTATGACGGTATCAGTTGCAATTGCCGCATATAACGGCGCAGAATTTATAGAAGAACAGATAAATTCAATATTACCGCAGCTGTCCGCTCAAGACGAGATTGTCATTTCCCTTGATCCCTCGACAGACGGAACAAGGGAAATGCTTTGTTTTATTGCGGAAAACGATTCAAGAGTTAAACTTATTGACGGCGAAGGAAAAGGCCTTATCCGTAATTTCGAAAATGCGGTTAAAAACTGCCGCAATGATCTTATTTTTCTTTGCGACCAGGATGATGTGTGGCTTGAAGGAAAAGTAGATGCGGTAAAATCGGAGTTCGAAAAAAGCGATGCGCTTCTTGTTATGCATGATGCGAAAATTACCGACGGGGCTTTGAATGTCGTCGAAGAATCGTTTTTTTCTCATCGTGGGACAGGCGTAGGTATAGTTAAGAATTTGCTCAAAAACACATACATCGGATGCTGTATGGCGTTTAAGAGAGAATGTCTTGAGTTTATTTTGCCTTTCCCTAAAGATATACCGATGCACGATCAGTGGATTGGGCTTCGCTGCGAGCAAAAAGGAAAAGTTTCTTTGATCGAACAGCCGTTTATTCTTTACCGAAGGCACGGTTCAAACGCCTCGAACACAGAACATTCTTCTGTTGCAAATATGATAAAGTGGAGACTGCAAATGATTGCGGCTCTTTTGAAAAAATGATATGAAAATGAAATTTTTTGCCGTAATGGTAATTTACAATAAAAACCTTTCCGACAGTTTGACTTTTTCGGCGCTGAAAAATACCGATGCCGAAATTATTGTTTGCGATAACAGTACCGAAGATTTTGCAAATGCGGATTTTCGAAGCGAAAAAGTCCGTGTTATTTCCATGGGTGGAAATTACGGCTTGGCGAAAGCTTATAACAGAGCCGTCGAAGAAATCGGCGGAAAAGAAGGATATATATGCTTCTTCGATGATGACACGGCTTTACCCGACAATTATTTTGAATTGCTTGAAAACGAATGCTTACAAACGCAGTCGGATATACTTCTTCCGATTGTTTACGACCGAAAAGGATATATGTCTCCGTGCAAAATAAATTCGGTCATTGTCAGCGCAGTTTCGTCTTTGGACGAACTGACAGAGAAAAACATATCCGGAATTAACAGCGGTATGGCTGTTAAAACAGCGGTGTTTGACAATTACCGATATGATGAAAATTACTTTTTGGATTTTATCGACCATAAGTTTATTTCGGATATGAAAAAGCGGGGAAGAAAAATCTCCGTTGCAAAATCTATAGAATTAAACCAATCTTTTTCTGCAAACGATTTTTCCGATATTAAAGCGTCAAGGCGCAGATTTTCGGGATTTAAGAAAGACTATATGCTTTTTTGCAAGCAAGCCGGCGGAATAAGTAACCGTATAAAAGGGCTTATCTGTATTGTGAAAAGATTTATAAATATAAACTTTATCGGACCGTTGCGTTCGATACTCAAGTGAGGAGAGGTAAAATGGCGGAACTTTCCGTTTCCGTTGTAACCTATAACAACGAAAAAGAAATCGCAAGATTACTTAAAAGTATAATTGAAAATACTAAGTCCGTAGAATATGAAATAACCGTTGTCGATAACGCTTCAACAGATAAAACTCTCGAAATTGTGAAAAAAGAGTTTCCGAGTGTCAAGATAATTCAAACAGGCGGAAATAAAGGCTTCGGATACGGACACAACAAAATGCTCGGCGTAGAGTCGGATTTTCATGCGGTAATCAATCCCGATATTGAATTGAAAAACGATGTACTGAGTGAACTTGTCGGATATTTGAAAGAAAACGGCGATGTTGTGCTTGTTACTCCGAAAATTCTTAATCCGGACGGAACAGTTCAGGATTTACCTAAGCGCAAGCCGACTGCAAAGTATATGATTTTAGGCCGTCTTTCAAAGTATATAAAAGCATTGGAACCGATAAGAAACGAATATACAATGAAAAACGCCGATATGACAGAACCGACAGAAATCGAATTCTGTACGGGTTGCTTTATGGTAATGAGAACAGAATGTTTCAAAAAAGTCGGCGGATTTGATGAGAGATTTTTTATGTATTTGGAAGATGCGGATTTAACCGAACGGCTTTCAAAACTCGGAAAAACCGTTTTCAATCCTCAAATGTCGGCGGTACATAATTGGGAAGGCGGCAGTTCGAAAAATCTTAAACTTATACTTGTGCATATTTCTTCAATGTTCAAATATTTCAAAAAAAGAAAAGAAAACAATTAAAAATCACCCGACTGAAGAGAGTCGGGTGATTTTTTTATAAACTGTTAACCTAAATCGTGTTTATCGGTGATTTCGACAAAGGGCTGTTCATATCCGCCGATGTTGAACACGATAATTTCATTTTCGTCTTTAAGAACGGGGGCGGGAATATAGAGGGATTTTTGAGGCCCTACATTCCAAAATCTGCCGAGATTAAATCCGTTTACGAAAACGCATCCACGGTTAAATCCGTCAAGGTGAACAAAGCAGTCGCCGTCGGCAGAGACTTTGAAAGTTCCTTTAAGAAAAGACGGTTCGGACTTTTCGGCACTTAAGCGAAAATCGAGATTTTCGAGGTTATCGAAAGGTAAAGTCCAAATATCATAATTCATAAGCCGTTGAATACCGATGTATATGTCGCTTATTCCTTTACGGTCAAGCATATTTTCTCCGTAATTGACACGGCCCATTGTATCTACGAGAACACCGATTTTCTTTTCACCTGAAAATGCGGGCACGGTAAAGGTTTCGCTTTGATATTGCGGATCGGTTTTTTCAAGAGTATAAAGCGTTCTGTCGATGCTTGCGGTGTGCTCTTCATCAAGATAAACTTCAGCAAAATCGTGGACATTTTTAACGGCCATCTGTGCGGAATTGTATTTTCCGCTGAGAACGGTTTCATAATATATCAAGCCGAAATTCTGACCGAAATATTCCATCCCTTCGGGAACGGGCGAATGATGGCGAGTTCCGATGTTATCAAGATTTTTAAGCAAAGAGGCGCTTTGAGTAAGTTCGACTTTACCGATGTTTTGAAGTTTGGGAGAGGGCGGAAGTTCACCTGTGCAAATCCCCTGCTTTTTACAAAGCAAATCTCTTACCGCATAATAAGCGGGAGTGTAATCGCCCCATTCGGTGAGCATAGCACAGTAATCGTAACTTGTGATTGTCGGCTCGTAAGGGCGGTTCGGATTGTGATTCGCTCCGGCGGTAAACCCGAAATTTGTTCCGCCATGGAACATATACATATTGAAACTTGCGTTGTTTTCTGTAAATCCGTTTATCTCATCGACAATTTCAAGGGAATTTCTTGTGTGATGATTACCTCTCCAATGGTCAAACCAACCGCACCAAAATTCTCCGCACATTTTAGGCCCGTTGTTTTCAAATCCTTCAAGAGCATCAAAAGCAGTTCTCGAATGTGAGCCGAAATTGAGGACTTTGAATATGTGATTAAGCGAACCGCCTGAAATCATATTGCAGTCGTTACTGTCGGAAGTGAAAAGCATACAGTCGATACCGCAGTTTCGGGTTAGCGTTTCGATATACGCAAGATATTCTTTATCGTTTCCGTATGATCCGTATTCGTTTTCGACTTGCATTGCGATTATGTTTCCGCCGTTTGACTGAAGATGCGCAACAAGTCTTTTAAGAAGTTCTTTGTAAAAACGGTCTATGCATTTGATGAAATCGGGATACATACAGCGAATTTGCATATTTTTGTCTTTGAGAAGCCATGCCGGAAGTCCGCCGAAATCCCATTCGGCACAGATATACGGGCCGGGACGCACGATTGCATACAAACCGACCTTTTGTGCTGTGTCGAGAAATTTTTCAATATCGAGAATTCCCGAAAAGTCGAATTTGTTCGGCGCTTTTTCGTGAAGATTCCAACAAACATAGGTTTCAACGGTGTTGAAGCCCGCTTTTTTAAGCTTGATAAGGCGGTCTTCCCAGTATTCCGGAACTGTGCGGAAATAATGCATTGCTCCCGAATATATGTCGAACGGTTCGCCGTTCATATAAAATCTGTTATCTTTTATTTCAAGCATACTATTCTCCAAGCACTGCATCGGCGGTAATCTTTTGCATTTGCGCATATTTGCTTTCGATGTCGGCAACTAATTTGAATTGGTTGCGTGCTCTGACGAGATTGTGTTCGGGATAATCGGTTTTGAAGTAAACATCGCCGTCAAGATAATCAGCCAAGAACCTCATTCCGCATTCAAATGTCATAAGTTTTGCCGAAAACGGAAGATAGAATATTTCTTTTTCGGTAAGACTGTTCTTTGCCGAAGCAAGATAGCCTTCGGTGTAAGCTTTGTAAAGTTCGAGATCAAGAGAAACTTTGTCAAGGTCTTTTTCGTCTTCGCTTGCGGTGTTTGCGCCGAAACGGATACTGTCTCCGAAATCGTAGAGCGAAAGGCCGGGCATAACGGTATCAAGGTCTATTATGCAAATTCCTTCATCCGTATTTTCATCGAAAAGGATGTTGTTGAGTTTTGTGTCGTTATGTGTAACTCTTAACGGAAGCTCTCCTTTTTCGAGAAGTGCGAGAAGAATTTTAGTATCGGCTTCCCGTTCGAGAACAAAATTGATTTCATCTTTAACATTTTCGGCACGGTTTACGGCATCTTTTTCCACAGAAGCGAGGAAATCGTTAAAACGGGAAAAAGTGTCGTGGAATTTCGGAATTGTTTCAAACAAACTGTCTATCGGATAATCCGAAAGGAGATTTTGAAAGTTTCCGAACGACTTCCCTGCGTTGTAAAAAACATCGGGGGAGTCAATGGTGTTACAGGTATAAACATTGTCAATGTAGTTGTAACATCTCCAGCAGTCTCCGTTTTTGTCAACGGTAAAATATTTACCGTCGGTTGTGCTTAAAAACGAAAGAACTTTCATTTCGGAATTTGAGGCGTTGTCGGAAAGTTTGTTTTCGATGTGCGAAGTAATTCCGACAATGTTGGACATCAACTTGTTTGCATCTTTGAAAACATAGGTATTGATTTTTTGGAGAGTGTATTTATTTCGTTCTCCGTTTGCGTTTTCGAATTCAATAAGATAAGTTGAATTGATATGTCCGTCGTTTTTCAGTTTGAAACCGATAAATTTTCCGTTCAGATTGAATGAACGGATAATAAAATCAAGATCAAAAGGTGTTTCCATACAGTCATAATCCCCAAACATAAAATAATAATCCATATAATTATATTATGTTTTTACATTTTAGTCAACAAAGGATAATTTGCCGAAATATTGTGCTTAAGTTATATCGTCTTATTATAAAATAGTTCTTTACATAGGCAGTGATTTACGATAAAATATATATGTAAATTTATGCGTTTCGGAGGATTTGGAATGGAACCTGTTTATAAAAGAATTCTTTTGAAATTAAGCGGTGAAGTGCTTGCCGGAGAGCAAGGACACGGCTTTGATTTCGAAGTTATCAATTCGGTTTGCGATTGGGTAAAAAAATGTGTGCTTACCGGCGTTGAAATCGGACTTGTTGTCGGCGGAGGCAATTTCTGGAGAGGCCGTTCAAGCGGAAGTATGGACAGAACAAGAGCCGATCATATCGGTATGCTTGCTACGGTTATGAATTCCTTGGCGCTTGCGGACACTCTCGAGCAGAAGGGCGTTCCGACAAGAGTTATGACGGCAATTGATATGAACCGTATTGCCGAACCGTTTGTAAGAGACAATGCCGTAAGACATCTCGAAAGCGGAAAAGTAGTTATTTTCGGTTGCGGAACCGGAAGTCCGTTTTTTTCAACCGACACTACGGCGGCGCTTCGTGCGGCTGAAATCGGTGCGGATGTAATTCTTAAGGCTACCAATGTTGACGGAGTTTACGATAAGGACCCGAATAAGTATTCGGATGCCGTAAAATACGATACGCTTTCTCACAGCGAAGTGCTTAACAAAGGTCTTGCCGTTATGGACAGCACGGCGGCATCGCTTTGCAGAGATAATAACATACCGATACTTGTATTCAACCTTGAAGACCCGGAAAACATTCTTCGTGCTGTCAACGGCGAAAATGTGGGTACATTAGTAAAATAATTTATTTGGAGGACATATATTATGCAAGAAGTATTTAATTTAGCAACGGAAAAAATGGAGAAATCCCTTAAATCGCTTCACAATGAATTTGTTTCAATGAGAGTAGGCAGAGCGTCTGCCGCTGTTTTGGATAAAATTATGGTTGACTATTACGGCGTACCGACACCGATTCAGCAAATGGCTGCGATTTCGGTTCAGGAAGGTAAAATTCTTATTATTCAGCCGTGGGATGTTACAACTCTCAAGCCGATTGAAAAGGCTATTCAGACATCGGATCTCGGTATAAATCCGACAAACGACGGTAAGGTTATCAGACTTGCATTTCCCCCGCTTACCGAAGAAAAGAGAAAACTTCTCTGTAAAGATGTAAGCAAATATGCGGAAGAATGTAAAGTCGCAATCCGTTCAATCCGCAGAGATGCAATCGAAAAACTTAAGAAGATGAAAAAAGAGAGCGTTATCACCGAGGACGATCTTCGCAATGCGGAAGAAAAAGTTCAGAAAATTACCGACAAGTTTGTTAAGGAAGCTGATGAACTTGCTTCGAAAAAAGAAAAGGATATTATGGAAATCTGACATTCTTTTTTCAGCTCTTACATTGATTTATGTCGAAAGGTAATGGCAAATTATGGATAAAAACAGTTTACCGACTTTTGAGGTGCTGCCGCAACATATCGGTTTTATAATGGACGGTAACGGCAGATGGGCGAAAGAAAGAGGCTTGCCGAGATACAAAGGACATATCGAAGGTGCGAAAACTTTTCGTAAAATCGGTGAGTTCGCAGGAGATCTCGGAATTAAATACCTTACTTTCTACGCTTTTTCAACTGAAAACTGGAAGCGGCCTGCCGAAGAAGTTTCTGCGATAATGGATCTTTTCAGAGAATATCTGAAAGAACTTGACGAGCGTAAGGCGGAAAACGAAGAAAAAGGAATTCAGGTGAATTTCATCGGAGACAAGAGGGGAATGCCCAAAGATATTCTTGCAATGATGAAATACAGCGAAAAAATAACAAAAGATAAGACCAAAGTTTATCTTAATATTGCAGTTAACTACGGAGGTAGGCAGGAAATTGTCAACTCGGTAAAAGAACTTGCAACTCAGGTCAAAAAAGGGAAGTTAAAACCCGACGATATAACCGAAGATATGATTTCCGACCATCTTTATACGGCGGGAATGCCGGATCCGGATTTGATTATACGCCCCAGCGGAGAAAAAAGGCTTTCAAATTTTTTGCTTTGGCAGTCGGCGTATGCTGAGTTTTGGTCGTCGGATGTGCTTTGGCCCGATTTTACGCAAGACGATTTAATAGAGGCGCTTCGTAATTTCGAAAAGAGAAACCGCAGATTCGGCGGAATATGATATTCTTTGGATAAGGGTGAATTTATATGCTTAAGAGAACTGTGTTCGGGTTGCTTGCATCACTGTTTGCAGTCGTTATTATTATTTTCCGTGATACACCGGCGCTGAGCGTGGTGTTGGCGGTTCTTACCGTAATGGCCGCAAGGGAAATCGAAAAGGTTATAGGGGTAAAAAATAAGGCTATATATATTGTAAGCCTTGTATTTTCGGGATTTGTTCCGATTTATTATGAATATTCTGCGGAACTTTCACAACTCGGAATCGAAATACCGGTAACTGCGGTAGTAGTAATATACAGCGTTCTTCTGTTTATGCTTATGCTTACGGATTTCGAAAACACTAAATTCGAAGAAGTCGCTTCCGTAATTATAGCAACAACATTTGTTCCTTGGGGATTTTCAACGCTGATTTTCTTAAATGATGTCAGCACGGCATATCCGGAAAAGTTCGATTCATATTATGATTTGTTCTTTATTATTTTCGGATTGTTTGCGGCATGGCTGACAGATACATTTGCTTATTTTTCGGGAAGATTTTTCGGAAAACATAAAATGTGCCCGAAAATAAGCCCCAAAAAAACAATCGAGGGAGCAATCGGCGGACTTGTCGGTTCGGTTATCAGCGAAGTTATACTCTTTACGGTTTTCGATAAGTGCTTTTTCACGGTACATACACTCGGTTACGGATGGGTTATTGCCGTTTCGGCTGTACTTGCCGTTGTCGGAATGTGCGGAGATCTCACTGCTTCCGTAATTAAGCGTAATTTCGGTGTTAAGGATTTCGGAAACATTTTGCCCGGACACGGCGGTGTTATGGATAGATTTGATTCCGGATTATTTGTTCTTGCAACGCTTTATGCGTTTATTACTGTTTATGGGATAGTGTTCTGATGAGTAATAATATAGCAATTTTAGGATCTACCGGTTCAATAGGAAAGCAAAGTCTTGATGTGTGTCGCAAATGCGGTTACGGCGTCAAGGCTTTAACTGCTTTTTCAAGTGTTGATGAAATAGAAAAGCAGTCCCGTGAGTTTATGCCGGAAAAAGTCGCTTTGGTTGATGAAAAAGCCGCATCCGAGCTTAAACTCAGGCTTAATGATACAAATATAAAAGTCCTTTCGGGAATCGACGGCGTATGCGAATGTGCCGCAATACAAAGTGCGGATACAGTATTAAATTCCGTTGTGGGAATGGCGGGGCTTAAGCCTACGCTTACCGCAATCAAGGCAAAGAAGAAAATCGCACTTGCAAACAAGGAAACGCTGGTTGAGGGCGGTCGGCTTGTGATGGGTATGGCAAAAGAATATAATGTTGACATTTTGCCTGTTGATTCTGAACATTCCGCAATATTTCAGTGCTTGCAGGGGAAACCTACGAATAAAGCTTTGAAAAAAATAATCTTGACCGCTTCCGGCGGACCTTTTTTCAACAAAACGGCTGAAGAACTCAAATCGGTTACCGTTGAAGATGCACTTAAGCATCCGAATTGGTCTATGGGAGCGAAAATTACCGTTGATTCGGCAACGATGATGAACAAAGGACTTGAACTGATCGAGGCTGTTTGGCTGTTCGGCGTAAAGCCGGATGATATAGATATTGTCGTGCATAGAGAGAGCATTGTTCATTCTGCGGTTGAATATACCGATAATTCCGTTATCGCACAACTCGGACTTCCGGATATGAGAATACCGATACAGTATGCTTTGACATATCCCGAAAGATTTGAATCGCCGGTCGGTGAACTCAGCCTTTCGCAAATCGGAAAACTGACATTTTTCGAGCCGGATTACGAGACTTTCAGATGCATAAATCTTTGTAGGAAAGCAATAAATATGGGCGGATTGTATCCTGCTGCGGTAAATTCCGCAAACGAGCAGGCTAATTTAATGTTCCGCAGAGGTGAAATAGGCTTTTCGGATATTGCCGATAAAGTCGAAAAAGTGCTTGAAAACACTCCGTGTTACGATGAATATACATACGACGATATTATTGAAATTGATAAATTCGCAAGAGAAAGCGTTATGAGGTGATTAAGATATTACTTGAAATTACTGCTTCGGGTGTTTGGTCAAAGGTGTGGACGATTGCGGTTGCACTTCTGTTTTTCGGACTTATTATAATGATACATGAATTCGGTCATTTTACCTGTGCTAAACTTTTTAAGGTTAAGGTAAATGAGTTTTCCATAGGTATGGGCCCTGCGATTTTCAAGAAGAAAAAGGGCGAAACGCTTTATGCCGTTCGCTGTTTTCCGATTGGCGGATATGTAAGCATGGAAGGTGAGGACGAAAACAGCGATGACGAGAGAGCGTTTAATAACAAACCGCTGATACAGAGGATAATCATTGTTGCCGCAGGGGCGATAATGAATTTAATACTCGGAATAGTAATAATGGCAATATTACTCGGAACTTCTTCTGACCTTATCGGTACGAACAGAATTCACAGTTTTTACGACGGAGCTCAAAGCGTAAATTACGGTTTGCAGGCAGGCGATAAAATCGTTGAAATCGACGGGCATAAGGTTCTGTCCGAAAGAGATATAAGTTTTCTTATGGGAAGAAGCGAGGACGGAATAATTGATTTTGTCGTTGAAAGAGACGGCGAAAAGAAAGAACTTAACGCCGTAGAGTTTAAGACAACTCAGGAAAACGGCGTAACGCTTATTTCTTATGACTTTATTATTGTCGGTGAAAAGCCGACATTTAAGAATGTTTTGGTAAATTCGTTTACCCAATCGGCATCGGTGGCACGGCTTGTATGGTTAAGCCTTTTCGATATAGTAACAGGAAGATATGGTGCATCCGAACTTGCCGGTCCGGTAGGTACTGTTGATATTATAGCCGATGTTACCGCTTCTGCGGCAACGAACGGCAATTTTGAAAATCTGCTGTTTATAATGGCGCTTATCACAATCAATCTCGGGGTTGCCAATCTTCTTCCTTTGCCGGCACTTGACGGCGGAAGATTGCTTTTCCTGATCATCGAAGCGATAAGAAGAAAACCGATAAATCCGAAGTATGAAGGTTATGTTCATGCCATAGGCCTTGCACTGTTGATGCTGTTAATGGTATTTGTAACCTATAACGATATAGTCAGAATAGTTCAATCATAATTTGAGGTGAAAATATGATACGCAGAAGCGCAAAAACCGTAAAAGCCGGAAATGTCGAAATCGGACCGAACGGGAAAATTACCGTTCAGTCAATGCTTAATGTACTCGCACACGATATAGACGGGAATGTCAATCAGGCAAAAAGGCTTGAAGAAGCAGGCTGTGAGATAGTGCGCCTTACCGTTCCGGATGTTCAGGCGGTAAAAACGCTGTATGCGGTGAAAAACGCTGTTTCGATTCCGGTTGTTGCCGATATACATTTTGATTACAGATGCGCTCTCGAAAGCGTTGCCGCCGGAGTTGATAAAATAAGGATAAACCCCGGAAACATCGGTTCCGATGACAGAATAAAAGCGGTTGCCGATGCGTGCAGACAAAAGAATATTCCGATAAGAATCGGCGTGAATTCGGGATCTCTCGAAAAAGATTTACTTGAAAAATACGGCCATGTTACGCCTGAAGCTTTGTGTGAAAGCGCACTCAGACACGCTTCGCTGCTTGAAAAATTCGACTTTGACGATATTGTAATTTCGATAAAATCTTCCGATGTTCAAACTATGACGGCGGCATACAGATTAGTTGCCGAAAGATGCGAATATCCGCTTCATCTCGGAGTAACCGAAGCGGGAACAAAAAGAATGGGTATGCTTAAATCCGCTGCAGGTATCGGTTCGCTTTTGCTGGACGGAATAGGAGATACGATCAGGGTTTCTTTGACCGATGATCCCATAGAAGAAGTTTTTGCCGGATTTGATATTCTCAAAGCGGTAGGCATTAAGACCGACTGCCCGCAGATTGTTTCGTGTCCGACTTGCGGAAGAACGAAAATCGACTTGATTTCTCTTGCTCAAAAAGTCGAAAAGGAATTATCCTGTGTTAAGAAACCTATAAAAGTTGCGGTTATGGGTTGTGCCGTAAACGGTCCCGGAGAAGCCAAAGAGGCTGACATCGGTGTTGCCGGCGGAGACGGATACGGGTTACTTTTCAAACACGGAGAAATTCTCAGAAAAGTGCCTGAAGATAAAATAATCGAAGAATTATTAAAAGAAATAGATAATTTATAATCATTAAGGATTTTACATATATGAACGGTTTTTACGATTTGTTTGCGGACTATGCAGGCGAACTGAAAAAATATGACAGGGCGCTTAACAACGCAAAAGTTCTCAGGCTTCTTAAAAGTAACAGCGAAGCCGAGGACTCATTGACTGCTGTTGTGAGTTTTCCGATACTTATGTCGGAAAGGACGCTTGATTCAATCGGAAAACTTCTTGCCGAAAGGCTTCAAATTTCCGAGTTTTCAATTGAACCTGTTTTCGACAGCGGTCTGCTTTCAAATAAATATGATGCGGAATTGCGTGAAATAATAAAGCGTAGGTCGGTAGTGGCCAACGGTTTTTTAGATAACTGTGAATTTTCATACGAAACGCCGGGTGAACTGCATATACTTCTCGCACACGGCGGAAGAGATGTGCTTTGCTCAGCCGGTTGCGACAAAGCAGTGGAAAAAATCATATCGGAAAGATTCAATGTCGGTTTGAAGGTAATTATTCGGCAAAGCGACGAAGCGGAAAATTCGGCTCAGGCTCTTATTGAAAAGCAGCAGAAAATTGATGAGCAAATGCGACCTAAACCCGTTGACAAATCGGCTCCGATGAAGGCGGAGGTTATAGAAGAAGGCTATCCGTACTATACCGACAGTTTGAAAGTTATTTACGGCAGTAAGATAAAGGGCGCTCCGAAGCCTATGTCGGAAATTACTTCGAGTGATGACAGAGTAACTGTTTGGGGCCGTGTTTTTTCATTTGAATCAAGACTTACGAGAAACGGCGACAAATATATAATTTCGTTTAATATAACGGATAATTCATATTCGTATTCGGTTGTCATTTTCGAGAAGAAAGACTATTGCGACGATTTGCTTAATTACATTTCGGACGGAAAATATGTTGTGCTTTCGGGGTCGATGTCGTTTGACAAATACCGGGGCGAAAATGTAATCAATCCGAGAAGTATTTGCCTTGTAACTCCGATAGAAAAGGAAGATAAATCGAAGGAAAAAAGAGTCGAACTGCATTTGCATACAAATATGTCGCAGATGGACGGAATGACTCAGCCTAAAAAACTTGTCGAAAGAGCGATAAAGTGGGGGCATAAGGCGATTGCGATTACCGATCACGGATGCGTTCAGGGATTTCCGGAAGCGGCTAATACGGCAAAAGGAAAAATTAAAATCATATACGGTGTAGAAGCATATTTTGTCGACGATATGAAAAATCCGGAAACACCGATAAAAGATTTGCCGACATATCATTTGATAATTCTTGTAAAGAATTCGGTCGGACTTAAAAATCTTTACAAATTGGTTTCTATGTCGAATATCAATTATTTTTACAAGAAACCGAGGATGCCGAAATCGGAAATCATAAAGCACCGTGAAGGCCTGATAATCGGTTCTGCGTGCGAAGCGGGAAATCTTTACAGGGCGATTCTCGACGAACTCCCCGAAGAAGAAATTATCGAAACGGCATCGTTTTACGATTATTTGGAAATTCAGCCGACGGGAAATAACCGCTTTATGATTGAGGCACATTCCGATCCTATGGCGAAAAATCCCGAACGCAACAAGAGATACGATAAAATCAAATGCGTTGAAGATATTGAAAACATAAACAAAAAGATTATTTCCGTTGCCGATGCGATCGGAAAACCCGTAGTTGCAACGGGAGATGTGCATTTTATGGATCCCGAAGACGCTCAATACAGAGCGATTTTAATGGCGGGACAGGGATTTGACGATGCGGATAATCAGGCTCCGCTTTATTTCAAAACAACCGAAGAAATGCTTTCGGATCTCTCATATCTCGGAGAAGAAACGGCACATGAAGTTGTAATTACCAATCCCAATAAAATTGCCGATATGATCGAAACACTCAAACCCTTCCCCGACGGAACATATCAGCCGTCAATCGAAGGCAGTGAAGAGCAACTTCGTGATATTTGCTGGACAAAGGCTAAACAGTGGTATGAAAAAGACGGTGCTGTTCCGGAAATAGTGGAAACACGCCTTAACCGAGAACTTGATTCGATTATCGAAAACGGATTTGCCGTTCTTTACATAATCGCTCAGAAACTTGTGTGGGACTCGGAAGATCACGGATACCATGTCGGATCGAGAGGATCGGTAGGTTCGTCGTTTGTCGCTACGATGGCGGGTATTTCCGAAGTAAACCCTCTTGCTCCGCATTACAGATGCCCTAACTGCAATTACTCCAAATTCTTTACTCAGGGTGAATACGGTTCGGGATTCGATATGCCGCCGGCAAAATGCCCCGAATGTAACACAGACCTTATCAGAGACGGACACGAAATTCCGTTCGAAACTTTCCTCGGATTCCATGGAGATAAGGCTCCCGATATTGACCTTAACTTTTCCGGCGAATATCAGGGAAAAGCACATAGATACACCGAAGAACTTTTCGGCTCTTCCCATGTGTTTAAGGCGGGAACAACGGCTTCGGTTGCTGATAAAACCGCTTACGGCTTCGTAAAAAAATATCTTGAGAGCAAGGGCAGAACGGTAACAAGAGCCGAAGAAGACAGACTTACAGTCGGTTGTACAGGCGTTAAAAGGACGACCGGACAGCATCCCGGCGGAATGGTTGTCGTGCCGAACGCTTACGATGTTTATGATTTCACCCCGGTTCAGTATCCTGCGGACGATACTTCAAGTGATATGGAAACAACTCACTTCGATTTCCATTCTCTGCATGATACGATATTAAAACTCGATATTCTCGGACACGATGTTCCGACACTTTATAAACATCTTGAAGATCTTACGGGAATACCGGTTATGGATATTGATGTGTGCGATCCGGAAATAATCAAACTTTGCACAAGCCCGGAACCGTTGGGATTGAAACCCGAAGATATAGACTGTGAAACGGGAACTCTTTCGATTCCCGAAATGGGAACTCCGTTTGTCCGTCAGATGCTCATTGAAGCACAGCCGAAAACCTTTTCCGACCTTTTACAGATTTCCGGACTTTCTCACGGTACGGATGTATGGAACGGAAACGCACAGGACCTTATTCATGACGGTATATGTACGATTTCTTCGGTTATCGGAACAAGAGACAGCATTATGACTTATCTTATGCACGCAGGTCTTGAACCGAGTATGGCATTTAACATTATGGAAAAAACCAGAAAAGGAATTGTTGCGAAAGTCGGATTCCCGGAAGGTGCCGAAGAAGCGATGCGTGCTTGCAATGTTCCCGAATGGTATATGGATTCGTGCCGTAAAATAAAATATATGTTCCCGAAAGCTCACGCTGCGGCTTATGTTATTGCGGCTTTGCGTTTGGGATGGTATAAAATATATAAGCCTCTTGAATATTACACGGCGTTTCTTACAGTGCGTGGAGGAGATCTTGATGCTTCGACCGTTATCAAGGGCAGACAGGCTGTTCGTGATAAGATGAGAGAAATCGACCAAAAAGTTAAAGAGAAAACGGCAAGCGCCAAAGATAAAGATCAGTATACGGCTTTGCAGGTTGTAAATGAAATGATAGCGAGAAATGTTGAACTTCTTCCCGTCGACATATATAAATCAAAAGCAAAAGACTATATGATTGAGGACGGTAAAATAAGAATGCCGTTCGGAGCGCTTTCCGGTGTCGGAGATTCTGCGGCTTATCCGCTTGCTGCGGCAAGAGATGACGGCAAGGGAGAATTTGTCTCAATCGAAGATTTTGCCGAACGGGCGAAAGCGGGAAAAAGTACAATTGAAATGCTCAGAGAATGCGGTGCTTTCGGAGATTTGCCCGAATCGTCTCAGTTGTCATTATTTTAATGGGGAGTGATAAGATGAAAGAAAAAATTGTTAAAAACCTTGATAAAATCTTTATTACTTTGACGGTAATAAATCTTATTGCCGTAATTCTCGGCGGAGTCTTTTTAATAAAGGATAATGCGACTGTAAAAAAGTATGAAAAAACTTTCGGATATGTTTCAAAAGCCGAAAAGACGGATGACGGCAAAAAGCAATATATTTTGATGTATTTTGCCGATTCGCAAAGGTTTGAGGTCGAATATGATTATGCCGACAGCGAAACATATATAGGTGAACAGGTCGCCGTTTATTACGATAAAGAAAACCCCGAAAAAATTTTTGTGGAATCTTCAAAAGTCAGCTACGCTTTGCTCTTTGCGGGAATAATACTTGCGGTGATTGAAACCGCTTTATATCTTCCGATGAAGAAAAAAACGGTGCTGTTGAATAACGGTGTTCGGATAAACTGTGCGGTTAAGGGAATAAAAAAAGCACCTTTTTCAAGGCGAAAACTTCTCTGCGACAGTTCTGATGTGCTTAAGCGCAAGGGAAAACCGTTTGTAAGCAAATCATTAAGCCGTGAATATGCGAAAACCTTTAACGGTAAGACGGTCAGCGTATATTATCACGCAAAAAAACCGAACATATATTTTGTAAAAACCGATAAATGAGAAAGGAAATAAAATTATGACAGTTTTATGGATAGTTCTTGCGATAATTGCACTTGCAATCGTAATTACTTTAATTAAAGCGGCATTTTGGGTTGATAAACCCGCCGAAACAAAAAAAGACGGACAGACTGAAAATGTCGATATTGACCGTTACTGCAAAAATCTCAGCGACGCAATCAAAATTAAGACAATTTCAAATTATGACAGGGAATTGGTAGATTGGAACGAGTTTGACAAGTTCCATAAGTTCTTGGAAGAGCGTTATCCCCTTGTTCATAAGACAATGACAAAGACAAAAATTGCCGATGCAAGCCTTGTTTTCAAATGGGAAGGAACCGATCCTTCTCTTGATGCAATCGCCCTTCTTTCGCATCAGGATGTTGTTCCGATAAACGAAGGAACATGGGATGATTGGGAACATGATCCTTTTGAAGGATATAATGACGGTGAGTTTATCTGGGGCAGAGGCGCTTTGGATATGAAAAACCATCTTATCGCCGTTATGGAGAGTATGGAACAGCTTATTGCCGACGGTTATGTTCCGAAAAGAACGGTTTATATTTGCTTAGGCCATAACGAAGAAGTTGTAGCGGCGCCCGATAACGGAGCAAAGCAAATCGCTCAGTATCTTAAAGATCAGGGAGTTCATCTCGAAGCGGTTGTCGATGAAGGCGGAGCGCTTCTTCCTGTTAATGTTAAAGGTATACTTGACTGCACACTTGCCGGCGTAGGAATAGCCGAAAAAGGCAGTGTTAACTACGAAATCAGCGTAAACGCAAAAGGCGGACATTCTTCTCAGCCCCCCGAACACACGGCGATCGGACACCTTGCGGATGTTATTAAGGACATTGAAGGACATCAGTTCAAGGCGAAAATGCCGCAGTTCGTTTATGACCTGTTTACAAAGGTCGGAAAGCGTTGCTCTTATCCGGTAAGAATTTTAGCGTGCAATTTGAAACTCTTAAAACCGCTTATTCTTAAAATTATGACCAAAATTCCGCCTGCGGCATCTCTTATTCGCACTTGTACGGCGGTTACAATGGCTTCGGGAAGTCCTCAGTTTAATGTTCTTCCCCAGAAAGCTTCGATTACCGTTAACTTCCGTACAATGCCCGGCGTTACAATCCCCGATGTTGAAGAGCATATCAGAAAGTCTGTTAAGAACAAGAATATTGATGTTAAATTCCTTGTAGGTAAAGAAGCTTCGGCGGTTTCACCGACAGATTCAAAAGCATTTAATACAATTAAAAAGCTTTGCGAGGAATCCGATAGCAAAAATCTTGTTGCGCCTTATCTTGTAATGGGCGGAACAGATGCTTATAACTATGAACCCGTATGTGAAAACATTTACAGATTTTCACCGTTTGTAACCGATACAAAACTTTTGCTTTGCACTCACGGAACAAACGAACGCTTACCTTTGTCAGCCATTGAAGGCGCTTTGGTATTCTTCAAGCGTTATGTAAAAGAAATGACTAAAGATTGATAAAATCAGGTCCTGCACGGAGGTTTTTTGTCCGTGCGGGACTCTTTTTTTCGCAAAAGGCAAAAATATAGAATATCGGTAGGAAAAATTTGAAAAAACAGTAGCATTATATGTTTTTTTCTGTTATAATAACAACGGTTAATTCTGCCTATTGGGGTTTATGCCCTTTGGGCAACCACATTTTATTATGTTAATAATTTTTGGAGGTATGTAAAATGGCAAACAAATGGGTATACATGTTTAGCGAAGGCGACATGACCATGCGTAACCTTCTCGGCGGTAAAGGCGCTAACCTTGCTGAGATGACTGCTATCGGTCTTCCTGTTCCTCAGGGCTTTACAATTACAACTGAGGCTTGCACACAGTATTATGAAGACGGCAGAAAAATAAACGACGAAATCATGGCTCAGGCTATGGAAGGCGTTAAAAAGATGGAAGAGATCAACGGCAA
>CAZGPE010000016.1:0-33043 GCA_964527585.1 uncultured Eubacteriales bacterium | reverse complement strand
AAATTTTTTTGAAAAATTAAAGAGAAAAAATTTTTTATTTTTTTATATACTACATTTTGATTAAATAAAAATTAAAAATACCACAAATTGTTAAAATAAAGAAAAATGCGATAATATAAGTAAAATTCTTGACTTTTTTATACATTTTAGTATATAATATCTTTCCGCAGATTATTTTTCTAATGAAACGGAGGTATAACGATGAAAAGAACATATCAGCCGAAAAAGCGTCATCGTCAGATGGAACATGGTTTCCGTAAGAGAATGTCTACAAGAAACGGCAGAAAAGTGCTTGCACGCCGTAGAGCAAAAGGCAGAAAGCAGTTGTCTTACTAATAGGTAAAAGTTTTGAGTACGGTAACCTTAAATCGTAATTGTGATTTCAGACGCCTTTATTATAGAGGCAGATCCTATACAAATCCTGCACTGGTTGTTTATTTGAAAAAAAGCGGTGCGGGAATTTGTCGTATAGGAATAACCGTAAGTAAAAAAATCGGAAGTGCAGTTGAAAGAAATCGCTGTAAAAGAATTATAAGGGCTGCTTGGAGAAATGTTGAAAAAGAAATAAGCGGCTCTTGGGATATTGTTTTTGTTGCAAGAGGAAAAACTAAATATCTTAAAAGCACTGATATTGAAAAAGCTATGTTGGAAATTTTCCGTCAGGCCGGTGCAGTGAATGAAAAAAGCAATACTGAAGATAATTAAATTTTATCAAAAAAAAATATCTCCCCTTTTTCCGCCGAGATGCAGATATTATCCGACTTGTTCTCAATATGCGGTAATTGCGATAGAGAGATTTGGAATTGTAAAAGGCGGTCTGCTGACAATAGGCAGGCTTATGAGGTGTAATCCTCTTTTTCCCGGCGGAGTCGATCTTGTTCCGGAAAAGAAAAATAAAAGATAAAGTGCGTCAGCATTTGTTCGGAGGAACATAAATGAATAAAATATACGAAATATTGGGCATTCCTTTCGGATTTGTCATTTCAATATTTTACGCAATAAGCGGAAACTATTTGTTTTCAATTTTATGCTTAACACTTGTTGTTAAAATTTGCCTTCTTCCCTCTGCAATAAAACAGCAGAAAAGTATGGCAATGCAGCAAAGACTTCAGCCGAAATTAAGAAGACTCAGAGAAAAATACGGTAACGATCAGCAGAGACTTCAGCAGGAAACTCAGGAACTTTATCAGCGTGAAGGATATTCTGCAATGGGCGGCGGTTGTTTGCCTATGCTTATTCAGTTTCCCGTAATGATCGGTCTTTATCAGGTTAACTATCATCCTTTTTCAATGGTACTTAGAATTCCGAATGAAATAGTTGAGTCGTTGAAAAATGCGGTTCTTCCTTTTATCAGCGAAACGGAAGCAAAATCAACTTTCAGACTTGAACTTTATGCTTTACAGCATTGGGATTCAATTGATAAAAGTTCTGTTGCGGGACTTACTGCGGAATATATAAATAAAATTGAAATGTTTATGGAAAAATTCACTTTCCTCGGACTTGATCTTGCAAAAGCTCCGGATTATAAGAGTTTTGATATTTATTGGGCAATTCCGATAATTTCCGGTCTTATTGCTCTTTTGACAAGTGTATATTCTCTTATGCGCCAAAAAAAGACAAATCCCGAAATGGCAAAGAATCCTTCAATGGGTTGTATGATGCTTATGACACCTGCTATGCAGATTTATTTCGGTTTCCTTTTCCCGATCAGCGTAGGATTGTATATAATTATGTCTTCCTTGATTTCGTTTGTTCAGATGATTGCACTCAATCATTTGTATGAGCCGAAAAAAGTTCTTGCAAAAGCAATGGTTGAAGAAACGGTATATCGCCGTTCTAAAGAAAATAACACGAAAAAAATTAAAGAGATAACAAAAGAATAGTTTATCTCGGTGTAAGGTGTATATTATGATTAAAGAATCAATTAAAAAGGCGGCTACAGTTGAAGAAGCAAAAAAAGCCGCACTCGCAGAATTGGGCCTTTCTGAATTTGACGAATATAAAATCGAAGTGTTGAAAATGCCGGAGAAAAAGTTTTTGGGAATTTTCGGCGGTTCTCCTGCTGAAGTTAAAATTTCCGTTGAACTTCCCGACGAAATTAAAACTTCAAAATCAGCGAAAAAAGAAAATAAAAAAGCCGTTAATACAAAGAAAGAAGAAAAAGCGGCAGTTAAGAATGAGTTGAAAAACGAATCTGAGAAAATAATTCCTCAAGAGAAAAAATCAACTCTCAAGCCTACAAAAGAATACGATTTTGCCGCAGATTATCTTAAATCTATAATTTTAGGTCTCGGCATGGATAAGTGCGATATAGAAGTTCTTGCCGACGATGAAGAAATTTCTTTTGAAATTGATTGTGGTGATGATTACGGAATCGTTATCGGAAGAAGAGGAGAAACACTTGACGCTATTCAGTATCTTGTAAGAATGGTAGCAAATAAAGGTGTTTCGGGATATAAGAGAGTTTCTCTTAATATCGGCAATTACAGAGAAAAAAGAGCCGACATTCTCGTTTCTCTCGCAAAGAGAACAGCTTCCCGTGCAATTAAAACAGGAAGAAATATAACTCTTGAACCGATGAATCCTTATGAAAGAAGAATTATACATACCGCAGTTCAGGAAGTAAAAGGAGCAACTTCTTTTTCAACGGGTGTTGACCTTGAAAGAAGAGTTGTAATTGCTCCCGAAAACGGTGGCAAAGGCGGATACGGTTACAGAGACAGGAACGACAGAAGCCGTTCAAGAAGACCGAGAAAAGAAGCTTATGTTCCGGAAATTTCCGAAAGCCGTGAAAAGAAAATTGATTACTCCGGCGCTTCCGTATACGGAAAAATCGAAGTAAAGAAAAACGAAGAATAAGAGGGTTATCCCTCGTGTGAAAATCGGGCGGGGAATTCCTCACCCGATTATTTATTTGTAAAGAGGTGAAAAAATGAGTACAATTGCGGCGATTTCAACGGGACAAGCGGCAGGAGGCATCGGAATTGTCAGAATTTCGGGAGAAAAAGCCCTGTTTGTAGCCGATAGAATTTTCAAAACCGTATCAGGTATCAAATTAGAAAATCTCAGCGGCTACAAAGCGGCGTTTGGAAAAGTTTTTTATGAAGAAAAACTTATTGATGAGGCAGTTGCACTTGTTTTCAAAGCGCCGAAAAGTTATACCGGAGAAGATGTGGTTGAAATATCTTGCCATGGCGGTTTGCTTGTAACAAAACAAGTTCTCAGAGCAGCATTATCCGCAGGAGCCGAACCGGCACAACCCGGAGAATTTACCAAAAGAGCTTTTCTTAACGGTAAAATGGATTTGACACAAGCGGAATCTGTAATGGGTGTTATTACTGCAAAATCCGATCAGGCAAAATCAGCGGCATTGAATGTACTTGACGGAACTCTGTCTAGAAAAATTTCGGATATTTCTTCTTCTTTGAAAAAAACAGCGGCTCAAATGGCCGCATGGGTAGATTATCCCGATGACGAAATAGACGATTTATCCGACGGAAACCTTTATGAAGTTTTGAAAAAAGTAAAAGAAGAACTTGATTTTTTAGTAAAAAGATTTGATGTCGGAAAAGTTGTTTTTGAGGGTGTTGAAACCGCCATTGTCGGTAAACCCAATGTCGGAAAATCTACTTTAATGAACCTTTTAAGCGGATATGAAAAATCAATTGTTACTTCCGTTGCGGGAACAACCAGAGATATTGTCGAAGAAACCGTTAATTTCGGAAACACTGTTCTTCGCCTTGCGGATACAGCCGGATTGCATGAAACCGATGATACGGTAGAAAAAATCGGTGTAGACCGTACAAAACAAAAACTTGACAGAGCAGCTCTTGTATTAGCCGTATTTGATAGTTCGAGAGAACTTTCCGAAGAAGACAGACAAATTTTAGAAATGGCGAAAGAGAAAAATCTTATTGCGATTATCAATAAGACAGATCTCACCAATAAGTTAGAAGTTGAAAAGATCAACAAATACGCAAAAAGTGTTGTTTATCTCTCAGCGAAAGAAGAAAAAGGATTAAAAGAACTTGAAACTGCAGTCGAAAAAATGCTTGGAACCGATAATTTTGACACTTCGGCGGCAACTTTAATGAACGAGAGACAATTTAATTGCTGTCAAATTGCCTTACAAAATATAAACGAGGCTCTTAACGCCCTTTCAATCGGATTAACAAGGGATGCAATAAATGTTAATATTGATGTTGCGATTGAAAACCTTGATATTTTAACAGGTGAAAAAGCAACGGAAAGTGTTGTTAACGAAATTTTTTCACAATTTTGTGTAGGAAAATAATGTTTCATGTGAAACATTTGAATTTTATCTGACTCAAACGGAGTTTATTTTATGGAATATTTTGCAAAAAAATATGATGTTGCGGTTATAGGTGCCGGACATGCGGGAATTGAAGCGGCGCTTGCTTCGGCAAGACTTGGGGCGAAAACCGTAATATTTGCTATAAATCTCGACTCGGTAGGAAATATGCCGTGTAACCCTTCGATTGGAGGTACTTCAAAAGGGCATCTTGTCCGTGAAATTGATGCTCTTGGCGGAGAAATGGGAAAAGCTGCCGATAAGACGCAAATACAGACAAGAATGCTTAACCGAGGAAAAGGTCCTGCAGTTCACTCTTTACGAGCGCAGATTGACAGACGGCAATATACACAGTATATGAAACATACTGTCGAATTACAGGAAAATCTTGATTTGAAGCAAGCTGAAATTACCGATATTTCAAGAAACGAAAACGGTGAATGGCAGTTAAAGACAAAACTTGAAGCAATTTATACTGCGGATTGTGTAATTTTAGCAACAGGAACATTTTTGGGCGGAAAGATTTTTATCGGTGAAGTGTCTTATGAAAGCGGACCGGACGGTATGTTTCCGGCAACCGAACTTTCAAATTCATTAAAAAAATTAGGCTTGCCGTTAAGACGCTTCAAAACCGGTACACCGTCGAGAGTAAATCGCAGAAGCATAAATTTTTCTGTTCTTGAAAAGCAAGAGGGTGATGAAAGCAATACTCCCTTTTCTTTTGAAACACAAGAAACCCCCGAAAATAAATCATTTTGCTATATTGCATATACAAATGACGAAACAAAGCGAGTTATTCTTGAAAATTTGCATCGCTCTCCTCTTTACAGCGGAAAAATCGAGGGTGTCGGGCCGAGATATTGTCCGAGTTTTGAGGATAAGATTGTAAGGTTCCCCGACAAATTACGCCATCAGTTTTTTGTCGAGCCGTGTGGACTCGATACCGAAGAATTATATCTTCAGGGTATGTCGTCATCGTTGCCCGAAGATGTTCAGTTAAAGTTTTTAAGAACGATAAAAGGTCTTGAAAATGTTGAAGTAATGAGGACGGCGTATGCGATAGAATATGATTGTGTAGATCCTTTGGCTCTTAAACCCACACTTGAATTTCTCGATTTACCCGGACTTTACGGCGCAGGTCAGTTTAACGGTTCTTCCGGATATGAAGAAGCGGCGGCACAGGGCTTAATTGCCGGAATAAACGCAGCGAGAAAAGTACAAGGAAAAGCGCCGTTTATTCTTGACAGGGCGTCTTCTTATATCGGAACACTTATAGATGACCTTGTTACAAAAGGATGTATGGATCCTTATAGAATGATGACATCAAGAAGCGAGTACAGACTTCTTTTAAGGCAGGATAATGCAGATATAAGATTGACCCGTTACGGATACGAAATCGGATTGATTTCACAGGAACGCTATGACGCATTTTTGGAAAAATTGAGTCTTATTGAACAAGAAAAAGAGCGTGCCGCAAAAACAACGGTTCATGTTTGCGATCAGTTGCAGCAACTTCTTGTTTCCCGTGAAACAGCACCGATGAATAAAGGTATGAAACTAATAGAACTTATAAAGCGTCCGCAGATAAGTTATGACGATTTGGCACCTTTTGATCCGACAAGACCGAATTTACCTAAAGAAATATTCGAGCAGGTTGAAATCGAACTGAAATATGAGGGATATATTAAACGCCAACAGGCGCAAATTGACGAAATGCGTCGGCTTGAAGTAAAAGTTTTACCTAATGATATTGATTACAATTCAATTGAAGGATTAAGGCTTGAAGCCAGAGAAAAACTCACGAAAATTCGACCTCGTTCAGTAGGACAGGCATCGAGAATATCGGGTGTTTCGCCGTCCGATATTTCGGTTTTACTTATTTATTTGGCGAAAACGAGGAATTAAAATGTTAAACAGAGATTTGTTTTATTCGATAATAAATAAATTCGGAGTTGAAGTGGATGCGGAAGCTTTTGAAAGATTGGATAAGTATGCCGAAATGCTTGTCGAAACCAACAAAAGTTTTAACCTTACCGCTATTACCGAACTGGATGAAGTTACGGTAAAGCATTTTGCGGATTGTGTTTCTGTTTTATGGAAACTTGATATTCCGAAAAATGCTAAAGTGATAGATGTAGGAACGGGAGCGGGATTTCCGGGATTGGTTCTTTTGTTGATAAGACCCGATATAGATATGACTTTTATCGACTCGACAAAGAAAAAACTCGGATTTATTCAAAATGTGCTTGATCAGACGGGAATAAAAGCAACGGTTGTTCATGCAAGGGCGGAAGAAGCGGGGAAAAGTCCGCAGTTTCGTGAAAAATATGATTTTGCAACGGCAAGGGCGGTATCTAACCTTACAAACTTATCGGAATACTGTTTACCGTTTGTCAAAAAAGGCGGTTCGTTTATTTCAATGAAAGCTGTATCTTCCGATGAGGAGATAGAAAACGCCGCAAAGGCGATAAAAGTTCTCGGCGGAAAAATCGAACATGATTATATTTTTGATTTAACCGAAAATATGCCCAGAAGAATAATTGAAATAAAAAAAATATCGCAAACGCCGACAAAGTATCCGAGACCTTCGGCAAAAATCGCAAAAAATCCGATAAAATAAAGAAAAAAGCGGTGAAAAAACAGCGTTTTTTGACGAACTCTTTTTCTTTACAAAACAGCCTGCGCAGTGCTATCCTATGTTCAAGGACAAGCGTTGCGGAGGCTTTTTTTATGAAACAGCAAAAAATTAAAAGTTTAGCGGAAATTTATACAATTCCTCAAGATATGATACATCCCAACCCAAATCAACCGAGAAAAAGATTTGATTTTGATGAGTTGGAAAATCTTGCGCAAAGTATTCGTGAAAACGGAATTCTTCAACCGATTACCGTAAGAAAACTTGAAAACAAAACATACGAACTTGTCTCAGGTGAGCGAAGACTTCGTGCGGCAAGACTTGTAGGGCTGACGAAAATCCCGGCGGTTGTTGTAAATATCGGAGAAAAAGAATCTGCAATGTTTTCGGTAATAGAAAATCTTCAGAGGGAATCTCTTGATTTTTTCGAAGAAGCTGAAGCTATAGATAAACTTGTTAACGAGTATTCAATGAGTAGAGATGAAGTTGCGAGAAAACTCGGAATTGCTCCGTCCACCGTGTCAAATAAACTCAGGATACTTAAACTTTCCGAAGAGATGCGCTTCAAGATTTCAAAGGCAGGACTTACAGAAAGCCATGCAAGAGCGTTGCTGATGCTCGAAGATGAATTTCAGCGTGAACGGGCGCTTTCTATAATAACTGACCGAAGGTTAAATGTTGCGGAGAGCGAACGATTGATAAACCAAATGCTCAACAGAAACACCTCGGCAAGAAATCCTTTAAGGAGGATAAGAGATGTCAGACTGTTTATAAACACCTTAAACCATGCGGTCGATACAATACGCAGAGCCGGAGTAGATGCCGATGCGGCTCGCAGTGAAACGGAAGAGTACATTGAATATGTTGTGAGAATTCCGAAATGCGAACAAATGCGAATAGTGTTACCCGAAGAAACAGACGAAGCAATTTAACGGTAAAATCGGTGCGACAATACACCCCTTTTGTTTCACCGTTTTTATATATACCCATATCCTTCTCTTTCACACCCCACATCCACAGCGAGACGGCGGACATCTTATTAAAGGTGCCGCCGTTTTGCTGTTTTTGTTTCACGTGAAACAGCAAAGCAATATATTTGATTAAATTTTTCAAAAAGTGTTCCACTTTACAGGGAAGTGTGCTATAATTATTAGGATTTTTAGGTTAATTATACGATTTTTAAGTTAAACGGAGTGAAAACTAAATGGCAAAGACCGTTTCGGTTATAAACCAAAAAGGCGGTGTAGGAAAAACAACGACCGCAGTCAATCTTTCGGCGGCAATCGGCGCAATGGGCAAAAATGTGTTACTTGTTGATATTGATCCTCAGGGAAATTCGACAAGCGGTTACGGAATAAATAAGCGTGAAATCAAAAATTCGACTTATGATATGATTATAAATTCCGTTAAAGCATCAGATATTGTAATCAACACAAAGTTCAAAAATGTCGATTTACTGCCTTCCGATATGAACCTTGCCGGTGCGGAAGTTGAAATGATCGGGATGGAACGAAGAGAAAGTCTTGTTAAGATGGCTCTTGCGGAAATTTGGGACAAGTATGATTATATTTTTCTTGACTGCCCGCCCTCGTTAGGTCTTATTACAATAAACGCACTCTGTGCAAGCGATACATTTTTAGTACCGATACAATGTGAGTATTATGCTCTTGAAGGTTTGGCTCAGCTTATGGCGACGGTAAGACAGATTAAGCGTCTTTATAATCCTCATATTGAAATCGAAGGCGTATTACTGACAATGTATGACGGAAGGCTTAATTTGACCAATCAGGTTGTCGATGAAGTTAAAAAGTTCTTCCCTCAAAAAGTTTATTCGTCAACAATTCCGAGAAATGTCAGACTTTCCGAAGCTCCAAGTTTCGGAGAACCGATAATGTATTATGACAGAAATTCAAAAGGTTCTGTTGCCTATAATTCACTTGCGGAAGAGTTTTTGAAAAAACAGCGCTAACAACGGGGTGATGATATGAAAAAAATTACAACTGCGGCAATGCTGATTCTTGTGATTTCCCTTGTGTTAACTTCTTGCGGAAAACCCGAAGAATTCAAACCTGCGCCGATAATCACAACTACCGAGACAACGACCGAAGAACCGACTTATAAATACAGTGATTTTGAGTTGTTCTCAACAAGAATGGGAATGAGCATTGAAGAAACACAGAAAGCACTCGGAGTGCAGGCTGCGGTTTACACTAATGATAACGGTACTGTTTATTTCACTGTCAATAAAAGAGATTTGGACTTTGTCGCAGACGGATATGAAAGTTCGGTTTATTTCATATATAACGGAGATTTAAGACTTTGCGAAGTACAATATCTCTCAACAGAAAAAACCGGATTTGTGCTTAAAGATGCTGTTTCATCTTATGATAAGCAGTACGGAAAACACGCTGTAGTACATCCGGATGCATCGAAAACAAACTATGTTTGGTATAAAGACGGAGTTTATTTGCTTATAACAACTGTGTCAAACGGACAAAATGCTATGTCCTTTTTTGAAGAGGATTATTTCGAAAAATCAAATCCCGAAGAAGCAAATGCATATGCTCAGCTATAAGGAGGAAAAGAACTGATGGCAACAAAAAAAGGCGGCTTGGGAAAAGGTATGAGCGCCCTTATTTACGATAATGCTATGGAAAGTGCGGCGGGCGAAAGCGTGCGCCTTTCGATAAACGAAATCGAACCTAATCATGATCAGCCGAGAAAAGAATTTGACCCCCAAGCTCTTTCCGAACTGTCCGATTCGATAAAGGAACACGGAGTTTTACAACCGCTTTTGGTAAGACCGCTGTCAGACGGAAGTTACCGGTTGGTTGCCGGTGAAAGAAGATACCGTGCGGCGAGAATGGCGGGATTGACCGAAGTTCCGGTAACAATTCGTGAAATGACAGACGAGGAAGAGTGTATATTCGCCCTAATAGAAAATCTTCAGCGCAGAGATTTGAATGCGATTGAAGAAGCTCAGGGAATTAAAACTTTGATTGATACTTTCGGATTTACGCAGGAAGAAGCGGCTCAAAAAGTCGGTAAGTCAAGAACTGCCGTAACGAACAGTTTGAGATTGCTCAATTTACCCGAAGATATATCCGATCTTGTAAAAGAAGGAAAAATTTCAATGGGACACGCAAGAGCGTTACTCTCATTTGAAGATAAGGCGGAAGCATCGAGAGTGGCCGGTATGATTGTAAAAGACGGCATATCGGTAAGAGATGTTGAGCGTCTTGCGAAAAGTGCTCAAAAAGGTAAAAAGAACACTGAGAAAAGAGAAAAGAAAAGAGATGTTTTTTACGATGAAGCGGAAATCGCTCTTTCGAATTTGCTTGGCAGAAAAGCAAAGGTTTTTGTTTCAAAAGGCGGAAGCGGAACTCTTGAAATAGAATTTTTCTCAAAAAACGATTTGGAAAAACTTACAAAACAGTTTGAAAATCTTGAATAAACAATAATTTTCGGAGGATAAGAAAATGCTTGATATTAAATTTGTCAGAGAAAATCCCGAAGCGGTAAAAGAGAACATTAAAAAGAAATTTCAGGATGAAAAACTTCCTCTTGTTGATGAAGTTATAAAGCTTGATCTTGAATACAGGGAACTTAAAACCAAAGCAGACGCTTTCCGTGGCGACCGTAATCGCATAAGCAAAGAAATAGGTATGTTTATGGGAAAAGGTATGAAGGAAGAAGCGGAAGAAGCAAAAGCAAAGGTTAAAGAAATAAACGACGATCTTGCTTCGTTTGAGGTTAAGGAGCAGGAACTTTCCGCAGAAATTAAAAAGAGAATGATGGTAATTCCGAATATAATCGGCAAAGATGTTCCGATAGGTAAGGATGACAGCGAAAATGTCGAAATCGAAAAGTTCGGTGAACCTTTTGTTCCCGAATATGAGATACCTTATCATGTTGATATAATGGAATCTTTTGACGGAATTGATCTCGATTCGGCAAGAAAAACAAGCGGAAACGGATTTTATTATCTTTCCGGAGATATTGCAAGGCTTCATTCCGCAATAATCTCTTATGCGAGAGATTTTATGATTGACAGAGGATTTACTTATTATATCCCTCCGTTTATGATAAGAAGCGATGTTGTTACGGGTGTTATGAGCTTTTCCGAAATGGAAAATATGATGTATAAGATTGAGGGAGAAGATCTCTATCTTATCGGTACAAGCGAACATTCGATGATCGGTAAATTTATTGATACGATTATTCCCGAAGCCGAACTTCCGAAAGCCCTTACTTCCTATTCTCCTTGCTTCCGTAAGGAAGTGGGCGCTCACGGAATAGAGGAAAGAGGCGTTTACAGAATTCATCAGTTCGAAAAGCAAGAAATGGTTGTTGTTTGTAAACCCGAAGAGAGTGATGCTTGGTATGATAAACTTTGGCAAAATACAGTTGACTTCTTCCGCAGCCTTGATATACCGGTAAGAACTCTTGAATGTTGTTCGGGCGACCTTGCCGACCTTAAAGTTAAGAGCCTTGATGTTGAAGCGTGGAGTCCGAGACAGAAAAAGTATTTCGAAGTCGGATCTTGCTCGAATCTCGGAGATGCACAGGCAAGACGGTTGGGCATTAGAATTAAAGGAAAAGACGGAAACTATTTTGCTCATACACTTAATAATACGGTTGTGGCTCCGCCGAGAATGTTGATTGCATATCTTGAAAACAATCTCAACGAAGACGGAAGCGTAAGAATTCCCGAACCGCTTAGAATGTATATGGGTGGAAAGAGCCTTATTGAAAAGAAATAATGCATTATTAAAGGAGACACTTTGCGGTGTCTCCTTTTTTATAAAATAAAAAACAGGAAATATGTTACATAAAAATCGGGCGATTATGATTTGTTTATACGGTCCGATTATGATATACTGTAATAAATATTTTTTCACAAAGGTGTTTTATGAGCGTTAAATCTTATGTCAGCGAAGAAATTTTTTATAAAAGTGTAAAAGGTGCGGTCGGTTGCGGTGAAACGGTTAAATTCAAAATCGTTGTTCCCCGTTCATATTCCGTAAATGCGGCGGAGTTTTGGATGAAAGACGATGAGACAGGCAAATGGTCTGAGCGTGGAATGTATTGGGCGGGAATGTATGAAGGTGATAATGAAATATGGGATGTTGAAATAATTCCGGAAAAAGTCGGACTGTTTTTTTACCATTTTGAATTGTGTACACCTTCCGGAAAACTGAGACTCGGAAAAGGTGCTGACGGGACGGGAGAAGTTGACGGTTTATGGAAAACAGATGATTGGCAGTTGACCGTTTGTAAAGCCTCCTTCAAAACTCCCGATTGGCTTAAGGGCGGAGTGATTTATCAAATTTTTCCCGACAGATTTTATAATTCCGGGAAAGAAAAGCATAATGTACCGTCTGACAGGATATTGAGAAGCGACACAGAAAACACACCGTTTTGGAAACCTAATTCCGAAGGCAAAGTGCTGAATAACGATTATTTCTGCGGCGACTTAAAAGGAATCGAGGAGAAAATTCCCTATTTAACGCAACTTGGAGTTACATGCATTTATCTTAATCCGATATTTGAGGCTCATTCGAACCATCGTTACAATACTGCGGATTATACAAAAATTGATTCATTACTCGGAACGACGGAAGATTTTGTTTCGCTTTGCGATAAAGCGCATAAAAACGGTATTAAAATAATTTTGGACGGAGTTTTTTCGCATACGGGAGATGACAGCGTCTATTTCAACAAAGAAAATCGGTACGGCACTTTGGGAGCGTATAATTCTAAAGAGTCGGCGTATTACGGTTGGTATAAATTTCAAAAATATCCCGATAAATATACTTCTTGGTGGGGATTTGAAACACTTCCCGAAGTAAGCGAGGAAAATAAAGACTACCTTGAGTTTATAGCCGGTGAAAACGGAATAATCAGAAAATGGCTTCGACTCGGCGCTGACGGATGGCGGCTTGATGTTGCGGATGAACTTCCGGATGTTTTCATCGAAGCGGTTCGTAGGGCTGTAAAAACGGAAAAAGAGGATGCACTGCTTTTAGGAGAAGTTTGGGAAGATGCATCAAATAAAATTTCTTACGGTGAAAGACGGCACTTTATATTGGGTGAACAATTTGACAGCGTTATGAATTATCCTTTTGCAAACGCAGTTCTCAATTTTTCGAGAAACGGAAGAGCGGAAGATTTTATTAAAACCGTTAATTCCGTTGTAAATAATTATCCCAAACAGGTTTTGGATGTGCTGATGAACCATATCGGCACGCATGATACCGAAAGGGCGATAACCCGTATTGTCGGAAAGTCATGCGAAGGTAAAGACAGACAGTGGCAAAGCGAGAACTTTTTAAGCGATTCCGAGAAAGAAAAAGGAATAAAGTTGATGAAACTTGCGGCTTCGCTGTCGTATATGTTACCGGGTGTACCGAGTGTTTATTACGGCGATGAAATCGGAATGGAAGGTTATAAAGATCCGTTCAACAGAGCATTTTTCGATTGGAAAAACATAGAATGTGAACTTCACTCGTATTATGTTATGCTCGGAAAACTCCGAAAAGAGAACGGATGTCTGAAAGACGGCGAGTTTTCATGTGTTTCCGCAACGCTCGGCTGCGTTGCTTTTGAACGAATCGGAAAAGAAGAGTCGCTTTTAATTATCGCCAACCGAAACGAAGAAGATATAGAATATTATTTACCGGAAAAATATATTGCGGCAAAAGAAATCTTTTCAAATGAAGTTTGCACGCAAAGTATAAAAGTGCCCGCTTTAAGTTCGGTGATTTTGAAAAAATCATCTGATAAGTAATGAAAGACAAGCACCGATTACGGCGGCACAGAGCAGATAAACAATTTTCAAAATAACGGTTTTGATTTTCGCTTTTCGTGTTTTCGGAAGTTTTTCGGCGCCGGAAAGAGCTTGCAGAGCTTTTTCGTTAAGCCTTTTTTCGCTCAGTGCCGAATATTCCGGTTTGACAAAAAACAGCGCCTTTTCAAAATATTTTGTGCCTGTATCGTGAATTTCGAGAACTTGTCTGTTTACGCCTTTGATCATACCGTTTCGTCCTTTTAGTTTGATAATGATAGTATTGTAAAACGGCGGATAAAATATACTTTTTATGTAAGAATTAAACAATTAAAATCTGTCAATATGGAAAATTATACAAAATTCAATTTTGTAAAAATATTACAGTTGGTATATTTTTGTTTTGTTCAAAAATGTTCAAAACCCTGTTCAAAATGTTGATAAGTTGCCCTAAAAACTGTGCAAAACTCGGTTTTTTGAGCAGTTTTAGTCGGATGTTTATAACTTTTCGATATTTTTCGGTAAATACTGTAAGTTATTTTATCTTTACAAAATATTACGGATGGTAGTTATTTTTTGAGTAAAGCGAACGAATGTTTTTGTGCAATTTACCATTGTTGTTTTTGTATATAAATTTTTGAATTTTTTGTGCAATTTTAAGGGGTGAAAAAATGGAAGGAATGATTTACAGAACCGAAATTCCGCAAATGTTTGATTTGGAATTAACTCTTGATTGCGGACAGGCGTTCAGATGGAAGAAAGACGAACACGGAAATATGTGTGCGGCGGTGGGAAATAAATATTTCTCTCTTTGCCAGAAAGACGGAATGTTATACTGCAATTGCACGAAAGAAGAGTTTGATTCGGTGCTTCGCAGGTATCTTGATTTTGATCGGGATTACAAGAAAATAACCGACGGTTTTTCTCAAGATGAAAATTTGCGTCTTGCTTGTGAGGAGTTTTCCGGTATCAGAATTTTAAGGCAGGAGCCGTGGGAAACTTTGTGTTCGTTTATTATTTCTCAAAACAACAATATACCGAGGATAAAAGGGATTGTTTCACGGTTTTGCGAAAACTTCGGAGAAGAAATACAGCAGGGTGTGTTTGCGTTTCCCGGCGTCGAAAAGACAGCGTCGCTGAGTGTTGAAGATTTATCAGTTCTTCGTGCGGGATTTCGTGCGAAGTATATTATTGATGCGGCACGGAAGGTGTCGTGCGGTGAAGTTGATTTTGAAAAAATCGAACACGGTGATATTGAATTCGGAAGAGAAGAACTTGTTAAAATAAAAGGAGTAGGCAAAAAGGTTGCCGAATGTACTCTTTTGTACGGGTTTGGAAAGCTCGAAGCGTTTCCGATTGATGTTTGGGTTAAGCGTATAATACAGGAAATGTATCCCGAAGGATTGCCTGAATGTATAAAAAACTATGAAGGAATCGCTCAACAGTATCTTTTTCATTGGCGAAGAAACTCAAAAAGGTTTGAAACACAGTAAATTTACATTTTTTTAATAAGTTTTTGCAATATAACTGTTGAGAAATTGCTAATCAAAGGTTATAATATTATATGTTAAAATGGGTAAAAAAGAGAGTAAAAGAAAGGAAGTTGAAACTAATGTTGTTTTCACAGGATATCGGTATTGATCTCGGTACGGCAAATACATTGGTTTTTGTCAGAGGAAAAGGAATTGTAATTAGAGAGCCTTCCGTTGTTGCGGTTAATGTAAGTACATATCCGCAAAAGGTTGAAGCAGTCGGAGAAAAGGCTAAACAGATGATAGGAAGAACGCCCGGTTCGATTATAGCGGTAAGACCGCTTAAAGACGGTGTAATAGCGGACTTCGATATAACTTCGGATATGCTTAAAGGGTTTATAAAAATGGCGATCAATACTTCGCCGTTTTCAAGAGCGAGAGTGCTTATCTGCATACCGTCAAGTGTTACCGAAGTTGAAAGAAGAGCGGTTATTGATGCCGCCCGTTCGGCAGGCGCTAAAAGGGTAATGCTTATCGAAGAACCTATGGCTGCGGCGATAGGTGCCGGTTTGGCTGTTTCGGAAGCGGTCGGTAATATGGTTGTCGATATCGGCGGCGGCACATCGGAAGTTGCGGTAATTTCTTACGGTGATATTGTTACCGCTCAGTCCGCAAGAGTTGCGGGCGATAATTTCGATGAAGCTATCATCGCTTACATAAGAAAGAAACACAATCTTCTTATCGGTGAAAGAACCGCAGAAGAGATTAAAATTAAAATCGGTTCAGCATATCCTTATGACGGTGAAGGTGCAATGGATATAAAGGGCAGAAATTTGCTTGACGGTCTTCCCAAGAATATTGAAATTACTTCGGAAGAAGTCAGAGAGGCTCTTTCCGATTCCGTCAATCAGATTCTCGATGCCATTCGTTCGACTCTTGAGAAAACTCCCCCGGAACTTTCTGCGGATATTATCGACAGAGGTATTATGCTTACGGGCGGCGGTGCGTTGCTTAGAGGGTTGGATAAACTTATCGCAATCGAAACCAAAATTCCTGTTCATATTGCGGAAAATCCGCTTGACTGTGTTGCAGACGGAACCGGTATGTGCTTGGAAAATACAAAACTTCTTGATAAAAGAAACTGAGTTAATTAACGGCAGGTGTTTTAACCTGCTGTTAAAACTTTTTACGCAGAAAGGCAGGTGTTGTTAATGAGGAGCTTTTTCAAAACAAAAACATTCAGAACTTTACTTTTAATTACCGTTGTTTTCCTTGCGGCTTTAATTGCGGGGACAACTGCGAAAAATGCATCTTCACCGATAACTTCTGCTGTAAGCACTGTTTTTTCACCGCTTTCCAGATTGGCTTCGGCAATAACCGAAGAATTTGAAAATGTAACCGGCGGATTTGTTTCTTCAAGCAGTTATATGCAAAGAATTGCGGAACTTGAGGAGCAGGTTGCCGAATATCAGAAAAAACTTGTCGATTACGAGAAATTGCAAAAGCAGGTTCAAGCGTATGAAAAATTTCTTGAAGTCAAAGAAAAAAATCCCGATTTTAAGTTTACCGAGGGAACGGTAATCGGAAGAGATTCCGCAGATGTGTTCGGTTCGTTTGAGTTGAACTGCGGAAGCAATGATTCGGTAAGTGTTAACGATCCTGTTATAAGCGGAGAATATCTTATCGGAATAGTAAGTGAAGTTACTCCGACAACTTGCACTGTACTGTCGGTTTGCGATCCCAAGGTAAATGCGGCGGCTTATGAGATAAGAACCGGCGAACTCGGTTATACGGATACAACGGCGAAAATCAGTATGAACTCAAGGATAAAATTCGCAGGACTTACTGCGGATACTGCGATTGCCGAAGGCGGAATAGTCTGCACTTCCGGTGTCGGCGGAATTTTTCCGAGAGGTTTGATTATCGGAACGGTTGAATCGGTATCGGCTGAAGATGGCGATGTTTCGTATTATGCTTTGGTAAAACCCGAAATCGAAGTCGGAGAAGTTCAGGAAGCGTTTGTGATTACTGATTTTGAGGGTAAGGGAAATGCATAACAACACAAAACTTATCATCTTCAGAAGAACAGTATTTGTAATAATGATAGTCCTCGCTGATATTTTGCAAAACACACAGGGATTTTTTCCTGAGATATTTTCGGCAAGGGCTTTTTTACTTATTCCGCTGGTAGTTTGTCTGGGAATGTTCGAACGGGAAATTGCAGGAGCGCTTTTAGGCGCTTTTGCCGGAATTCTGTGGGACGGTGTGTCCGGACTTGCAGACGGATACAACGCACTTTTTCTTATGTTTGTCGGTGCTGTTTGCGGGTTGCTGATAAATCTTCTTATGAGAAACCATCTTTTAACCGCACTGATACTTTCTTCATCTGCAACGCTCTTGTATTCGGTGTTTTATGTACTTTTCTTTGTTACCGCTCAAGGTGTTGACGGTGCAATTTGGCTGTTTTTCAGATTTTATTTGCCTTCAATTATATATACGGTAATTTTCACACCGGTTTTTTATCTGATTGTAAGACATATTATGCGTTTGACACGAACGGTTGAAGAATATTGATATTCGAAAATATAAAAGAAAGGAGATTCGCAAATGAACGGTAAACCGAAAAGCAACAGTTTCAGAATAACTGCTTTTGTCGTAGCGGTAATTTTTGTGTTTACGCTGTTCACAGCGGATCTTTTCAGGATACAAATAGTTAATGCCGACGATGTCTCGCATGAAAAAGTTGCGGTAAAAAAGACAGATACCACGATTAAAGCGGCACGGGGTATAATTCTCGACTGTAACGGAAAAGCGCTTGTTACAAATAAGCAGATAAATACCGTTATTTTCAACGGTTCGTATTTTCCGAGAACCGATGAACAACTTCAGAGAAACGAGATAATAATTTCGCTTATTCGTCTTATGGAAAGTACCTCTACGCAGTGGAACTATGAGATACCCATGTATATTGACGAAAACGGTGCGGTTTGCTTTTATGAAGACAGAGACTCCGATATTAAATATCTTAAATCGAAAAGCGTTTTATATCTTAACGAATATGCAACAGCACAAAACTGTTTTGATGAATTAAAAGAAAAATTTCAGCTTGACGGTTATTCGAATGAAGATGCATTGAAAATCGCATCGGTTTGTTATTCATTAAAAAAGAATGCATTTACGACAACAAATCCTTATACATTTGCGGATGATGTTTCTGTTGAAGTTGCTTCGAAAATCAAAGAGAACAGCGGATTTTATGTCGGAGTGGAAATTCAGGTTGTTACACAGAGAGAATATCTTGACGGAACAATCGCTCCGCATATAATCGGAACAATCGGCGCACTTAATGCCGAAGAATACACAAGGGAAAGTGAAAAATATTTCGAAGCCGTAAAAGATGAAAATTTAACACAGGAAGAAAAAGACACTTTGAGTTTGCGTGCTTACGCAATGAACGATACTATCGGAAAATTCGGCCTTGAAAGTGCAATGGAAGAATATTTGCGTGGTACGAACGGTGTTGAAAGTACGGTTACGGATTCCGACGGTAAAAAAACAACGGAGATAACCACACAGCCGATTCAGGGAAACACGGTGATTTTAACAATTGATTCCGATTTTCAGCTTTCGGTTCAGCAGGCTTTATCCTCGTTTGTTGAAAAATATAAGGATAAAGCGTCTTTGCAAGCAGTCGGATCTGCGGTGGTAATAGATGTAAACAGCGGAGCCGTACTTGCGTGTGCAACATATCCGAGTTATGATTTGACAACTTATTACGATGACTATTCCGCTCTTGTGAGCGATAAATCGTCTCCGCTTTGGAACAGAGCCTTACAAAGCACTTATGAACCGGGTTCGACATTTAAGGTTGCCGTAGCACTTGCCGGTCTTGAAGAAGGAATAATTACCAAAGATACAAAAATTACTTGCAATAGGATTTATTCGTTCTTTCAGGATACGCAGTTCAAATGTCTTCATTCGCACGGCGCAATCAATGTAGCCGAAGCGCTTAATCAGTCGTGTAATATATTTTTCTACGAAACGGGCAGACAACTCGGAATTGAAAAAATGAACGATTATTGCACTCGTTTGGGACTCGGTCAAAAAACCGGAGTGGAAATCAGCGAATCGACAGGTGTTTTGGCAAGTATTGAGTACCGTGAGGCTCACGGCGGAACTTGGTATCCGGGTGATACGGTTCAAGCGGCTATCGGTCAGTCGGATAATCTTTTTACCCCGATACAGCTTTGCAATTATGCGGCTACAATCGCTAACGGCGGAACAAGATATAAGGCTCACTTTGTAAAAAGTGTAAAATCTGCGGATTATTCTCAGACGGTTATCGAGAATGTTCCGGTTGTGTTAAATGAGACTGGGATTTCCGAAAAGAATTTTAATATTGTAAAAGAGGGTATGATAAGACTCGGCTCTCGTTTATCGGCGTTTTCGGACTTGCCGGTTTCGGTTGCGGCTAAAACGGGAACCGCTGAATCAAAAGCAAAGGTGAACGGAAAAATCGAATCGGGTCTTAACGGATTTATGATTTCGTTTGCTCCCGCCGAAGATCCTCAAATTGCGGTTTGCGTTGCGATTGAAAATCTTAACAGCGGTTCGGCAACTGCAGTTCTTGTTGCGGATATATACAGGGCATATTTCGGAACATCGAGCGATATTGATACAAACATATCGCAGAATGTTATTTTGGACTGATATGAGGTGAGGGTATGGCAGAAAAAATTATTGTCGTTTCGGGAAAAGGCGGAGTCGGTAAATCATCGGTTTCGTTCGGACTTGCAAGCGCACTTGTTTCAATGGGCAAAAAAGTTTTGCTTATTGATGCGGATATGGGATTTCGAAGTCTCGATTTGATTATGAATATCGGATCTCAGGTCGTTTATAACTGGGTCGATGTTATTGAAAACCGCTGTGATGTTTTTCAGGCGATAGTTAAAGGTGAAGAAACCCCCGATTTGCTTTCTGCTCCGATGGAAATTGCGGAAAATATTGAAAAAGATAAGTTTGCGAAATTGCTTGAAAGCGTTGACGGAGCGTATGATTATATTTTTGCTGACTCTTCGGCGGGTTGCGATTTATTTCACATTATGCTGTCAAGTCTTTGCAACAGAGCACTTGCCGTTGTTACCTGCGATCCTGTTTGCGTCAGAAGTGCGGATTCGGCGGCAACAAAGTTGCTGAAAAACAATCCCGAATTGGATATAAAAATGGTGGTTAACCGTTTTGATAAGTTAGAAGTCGAAAAAGGAATACAGTTAAAACTAGATGATGTTATAGATTCGGCAAAACTTCAGCTTATCGGCGTTATACCGGAAGATGATGCAGTAAGATTGCTTTCGGGAGGAAATAAAATTTCAAAATATGCTTTTAATGCCTTTGTAAGAACCGCAAAACGCATTGAAGGAGAAAATGTTTTGTTTAATCAAAAGGATTTTTATTGATAAACGGTTGAAAAATACCGAAAATTTTGATATTATACTACTTGATAAAGTAATAGGAGGGAAATCGATGAATATAGCTCTTATAGCACATGACGAGAAGAAAGAACTTATGACTCAGTTCTGTATCGCATATTGCGGAATTCTCTCAAAGCACAATCTTTGTGCTACGGGAACAACGGGAAAACTCGTTTCAGAAGCAACAGGTCTTAAGATAACACAGTTTTTAAGCGGATCACAGGGCGGTGATCAGCAAATCGGATCAATGATTGCCTGTAATGAAATTGACCTTTTACTTCTTTTCAGAGATCCTCTCAACCCCAAACCTCATGAACCCAACGAAGCAAATCTTTTGAGAATTTGCGATGTTCATAATATTCCGGTTGCGACCAATATTGCAACCGCAGAAGCTCTTGTTCACAGTCTTGCAAGAGGAGATCTCGATTGGCGTGATATCGTTAATCCGAAAAGTAATTAAAACTGTATTTCGCTCCTTCCGTAACGGAGGGGGCAATTCTGATTAAAGGGATGAAAGATTATGGCGATTATTACCAATGCAATAAAAGGAACGCTTGATACTTTGCCGGCGGAAAGTTATAAGGTGCAGTATGTCGAAGCGGCAATGCGTGAAATAGCCGAAAATTACGGCTTTTACGAAATGAGAACACCGGTTTTCGAACACACGGAACTTTTCCAGCGTTCTGTCGGAGAGACTACCGATGTCGTTCAAAAAGAAATGTATACTTTTAAGGATAAGGGCGACAGATCCATTACGCTTAAACCCGAGGGAACTGCCGGTGCGGTAAGAGCTTTTCTCGAACACGGACTGTTTAACGAAGCTATGCCGCAGAAGATATATTATCTGACACCGTGTTACAGATATGAAAAACCGCAAGCCGGCCGTTTAAGAGAATTCCATCAGTTCGGAATCGAATGTTTCGGTGCCGCAAGTGCGGCTCAGGATGCGGAGATTATTCTCTTGGCAAACGAAGTGTTTAATTATCTCGGAATAAACAATATTTCCCTTGAGATAAATTCGATAGGCTGTCCCGAATGCAGAAAAAAATATCAGGATGCACTCAAGGAGTATTTCAGAAATAATTACGACGATTTGTGCGAAACCTGTAAGGGAAGACTTGAAAAAAATCCGATGCGAATTCTTGACTGTAAAAGTCCCGTTTGCTCAAATATAGCGAAAGATACGCCGAAAATTCTCGATTATCTTTGTGAGGATTGCAGTGAACATTTTGAGTTAGTAAAAAAATATCTAACAGCAAACAATATAGATTTTAAGGTAAACCCGACAATTGTCAGAGGACTTGATTATTACACCAGAACGGTTTTTGAGTTCGTTTCAAACGAAATCGGTGCACAGGGGACTGTTTGCGGAGGCGGCCGTTATGACGGACTTGTTGAAGAAATGGGCGGTAAACCGACAGCGGCGTGCGGATTCGGACTCGGTATAGAAAGACTTCTTCTTTTGATGCAGGCTCAAGGTACGCAGTTCCCCGAAAGGAAAAAGTGCGATCTCTATATTGCATCAATGGGAGAAAATGCCAATATGAAAGCGTCTTCTTTGGCGACAGATCTCAGAAACGAAGGACTGTCGGCGGCTTTTGATACAGTCGGAAGATCGGTTAAAGCGCAAATGAAATATGCGGATAAAATCGGTGCGCTTTATACCATGGTTCTCGGAGACAGTGAACTCGAAAGCGGAAAAGCCACACTGAAAAATATGGCGGACGGAACACAAAGCGAAATTTCACTTTCGGATTTTACGGACAATTTTCAGTCTGTTGTAATAAAACAGGCGATGGATACTCTTGACGGGTTCGGAGTAGAAGGTATTGATATTTCAGATATACTTGGAGGACAAATTTAATGGAAACGATGCAGGGCATTAAAAGAACTGATTATTGCGGAACGCTCACGGCGAAAGACATCGGCAGGGAAGTTACACTTTGCGGATGGGTTCAGCGCCAAAGGGATCTCGGTGCGTTAATCTTCGTTGATTTGAGAGACAGAACAGGTGTTGTTCAGTTGGCGTTTACGGAAAATACCGATAAAGAAGTTTTTCAAAAGGCATTTTCTGTCAGAAGCGAATATGTTCTTGCGGCAATCGGTACGGTTCGTGAAAGAAGCGCAAAAAACCTTGAGATTCCGACAGGCGAAATCGAAATCGAAGTTAAGGAACTCAGAGTTCTTGCGAAAAGCGAAACAACACCCTTTGAAATTCAGGAGAATTCACAGACCGGTGAACTTACCAGATTAAAATACCGTTATCTCGATCTTCGCCGTCCTGATTTACAGCAGAACATTATATTCAGACATAAGGTTGCAAAAATAACAAGAGACTATTTTGATGAGAACGGATTTATCGAGATAGAAACACCCATGCTTATTCGTTCAACTCCCGAAGGTGCAAGAGATTTCCTTGTTCCCTCGAGAATTCATAACGGCAGTTTTTATGCTTTGCCGCAGTCTCCGCAGCTTTATAAACAGTTATCAATGGTTGCGGGATTTGACAGATATATGCAAATTGCCCGTTGCTTCAGAGACGAAGATCTTCGTGCTGACCGTCAACCCGAATTTACCCAAATCGACCTTGAAATGTCTTTTGTTGAAATGGAAGATGTTTTGGAGATGGGTGAAGGTTATATTAAAAGAGTGTTCAAAGATGCACTCGGAGTTGATATTCCGACTCCGCTTCCGAGACTTACATTTAAGGAAGCGATGGAAAGATACGGTTCCGATAAACCCGATACGAGATACGGCATGGAACTTATTGATCTTACCGATATTGTTAAAAATTCCGAATTTGTTGTCTTTAAGAGCGCTATTGAATCGGGCGGCAGTGTAAGAGCGATAAAAGCCGAAAATGCGGTTTCTGTTTTAACAAGAAAAGAAATTGACAAACTTACGGAGCAGGCTAAGGGCAGCGGCGCAAAAGGTATGGCGTGGATAAGAATGACCGCTGACGGAATGGCTTCTTCGTTTGCTAAGTTTATGACGGAAGAAGAAATCAGTCAAATTTCTTCTAAGGCAGAACTCAAGCAGGGAGATGTACTTCTTGTTATCGCCGACGCCAACAACAGTCATGTTCTTTCGATTCTCGGTGCATTGAGACAGACTGTTGCGAAAAAGCTCGATATAATCCCGGAAAATCAGTTTAACTTGCTTTGGATTACGGAATTTCCGTTCTTTGAATATGATGAAGAAACGGGAGAATGGCTTGCTATGCACCATCCGTTTACGGCACCTATGGATGATTGTCTTGAATATCTTGAAACGGATAAGGGCAGGGTAAGAGCCAAATGCTATGACCTTGTTCTTAATGGTATTGAACTTTCATCCGGTTCAATCAGAATAACCGATCCTCAGTTGCAGTCGAGGATATTTGATCTTCTCGGACTCAGCAAAGAAGAGGCTTATGAAAAATTCGGATATTTGCTTGATGCTTTCCGTTTCGGAGCACCTCCGCACGGCGGAATGGGAATCGGACTCGACAGACTTTGTATGCAGATGCTCGGTTGCGAAAGTTTAAGGGATGTTGTTGCATATCCCAAGGTGCAAAACGCTTCCGAACCGATGACCGAATGTCCTGCCCCCGTAGATTCGCTTCAACTTAACGATCTCGGGATTTCGGTTATTAAGCAGGAAAAAGAAGAGGATTAAACAAAATTAAAACGGTTTGCATTTAGCAAACCGTTTTTTTACTTTAACTGATCAAGAGGTAATTCGTATGCCGGAATATACCGTTCGATAAAAATATCGGCTTCTTCACAGTTTAATGAAGATATAAATTCTTTTGTTGATTTTTCCGCATCGAAAAATTCGGTGTTACCCGCTTTTCGTTCTTCAATGCATTTTATGTATGCGCTGATTTTATCGGCGGCTTTGACGAGTTTCCATAAATCGCTGTCAGCGTTTTCTTTGAAAAACAGCGATTTGAATTCATCTTTTATATCGTCGTCAAGCATATTGAGTAAAGTGCCGCAAGCGTTGTTTTCGATTTCTTTGAAGGTGTTGTGCATATCTTTACTGTAATACTTTACCGGAGTAGGCATATCGCCTGTAATTATTTCGGGGACATCGTGATACAAACCTAAAAGTGCACACCGCTCGGCGTTGTAGTTTTTATTTAACCTTCTATTTCCTATGACGGCTAAGGCGTGGGCAATTTGAGCGACTTCAAACGAATGTTGGCTTAAAGTTTCATAAGTTGTATTTCGCATAAGCGCCCAACGGTTAATATATTTAATTCTTCCGGTAAATGCGAAAAATCCGTTTTTCATATCTTTCTCCTATTATAAAAGTCCACTGAATGTGGGCTTTGTATTATTTTTGCTGAACATAATTGAGTTCGCCGATGTCATCCCAAAGGATATAAATATCGTTAAGACTTCTTTTGTAAGTGTTATATTGGGTCTTAGCATCGCCTTTTTCAAAACCGGCTTCTTCAAGTGCATTAACAAACTTTGTTGCCATTGTATTTGAACGCATACGGATTCTCATTGTCATAATGAGAGTATTGGGGTTGACAACTCCGGGTTTGAAGCCTGTAAGCCACCAATGTGCCTGCCACTCTCTTGAGAAATAGAGTTTGCCTGCTTCGTAATCTGCTTTGTTGAGATAAAGAGAAGATTCCATTTGAATAAGGTGATCGTTGTCTACACAGTGATAAAGCATTTTGTTTTCAACGGGATCTTTTGTGTAAATACCGATTTCACAACCGCCGAAAGCACCGTATTGACCTTTCCAAAGCTGAATTCTCCAGTCAAGACCTTCAACATCGAAGAAATCAAGACGAACCGTGCGGTAATTCATATTAACATAATGAGCCGCCGTGTCATAGTGAGCGACGAAGTTAGCCTGTCTTTGCCAGTTGTCGAGACTTGTATAGAAAATGCCTTGAGTTGAATCGTAATCATATCCCATAATTTGAATAAAACGGGCGATTTGTTCGGGACTCATTCCGCTCGCCTGAGCAGCGTCGTTGATCGCTTCGTTGATTTCGGGATCATTGGTTATTGTAATGGGTTCGGTTGTTTCCTCGGAGGAAGCCGATGTTGTGTTTTGAACATTTTGCTTTGTAGCGGCGGGATCCGTTGTAACTTCTCCGACCGGCTCAGTTTCGTCATCTAAAACCGGTTTCTCAATTGACATACTGCTACGGGTGATTTCTTCGGGATCCTCATTGTTTCCGCATGAAGAAAAAATACATATTGTGAAGGTAAGAACGAGAACGACACAGATTATTCTTTTGATTATATCAGTGCTGTTTTTCATAAAAGTGTGTGCCTCCGATAAACATTTTAATTGAATTTTATTATCGCATAATTATCAACTTATGTCAATATTTATTGATTTTTCAAGGGGAATATGGTATTTTATTATAACCGATATATTTTAAGTGAAAAGGTGTTAAAAAATGAGTGATATAAGAAACGAAGCTCTTTATGAGTCAGGTGAGAAAAAAATAAATTGGGTAAAGGCTAATATGCCTTTGCTTTCGTCTTTGGAAGAAGAATTTGCGCATGAAAAACCTTTTTCGAACTTGAAGATTGCGCTTTCGGTTCATCTTGAAGCGAAAACGGCATATCTGTGCCGTGTGCTTGCGGCAGGCGGAGCGCAAATGTATGTAACGGGAAGCAATCCGCTTTCGACACAGGATGATGTTGCGGCGGCTTTGGTTAAGGGCGGACTTAATGTATTTGCTTATCATGCTGCAACAAATGAAGAATATACCGAGCATTTGAAAAGGGTTATCGAAGTAGGCCCCGATGTTATAATTGATGACGGCGGAGATCTTGTTAATTTGATACACAATGAATATCCGCAACTTATAGAAAATGTTATCGGCGGTTGTGAAGAAACAACAACGGGAATTATCCGTCTTAAAGCGATGGAGAAAGACGGTAAACTCCGTTTTCCGATGATGGCGGTAAATAACGCTCAGTGCAAATATCTTTTTGATAACCGTTACGGAACGGGTCAAAGCGTTTGGGACGGAATAAACAGAACAACAAATCTTGTCGTTGCGGGAAAAAAGGTAGTTGTAGCGGGTTACGGCTGGTGCGGTAAAGGAGTTGCAATGCGTGCTAAAGGTTTGGGCGCCGATGTAATCGTTACCGAAATAAATCCGATAAAAGCGATGGAAGCGAAAATGGAAGGATTTACGGTACTGCCGATGACTGAGGCTGCAAAAATCGGAGACTTTTTCGTTACCGTTACAGGATGTAAAGATGTTATTACGGAAAAGGCAATGCTCAATATGAAAGACGGTGCCATTGTTTGCAATGCAGGTCATTTTAATGTTGAAATAAATATAGGCGACCTCGAAAAAAACGCTGTTGAAATTGCCGAAAAGAGAAACAATATCGTCGGTTATAAAATGCCGAACGGCCATTGGATAAATCTTCTTGCCGAAGGAAGACTTGTAAATCTTGCCGCAGGCGACGGACATCCTGCGGAAATAATGGATATGAGTTTTGCGATTCAGGCTCTCTCGGCAAAATATATGGTGCAAAATTCCGAAAAACTTAAAATCGGTGTTAACTATGTGCCTGATGAAATAGATAAAAATGTTGCCGAGAGAAAACTCGGTGCATGGGGAATTTCAATTGACAAACTTTCCGAAGAACAGGAAAAATATGTAAACAGTTGGAATGTATAATTAAAAATTAAGCGCTGTATATTTAGTATACGGCGCTTTTTATCGGGATTTTGTAAATATTAAACAAAAATTCACAAAATATCTTTATTTTTATATAAATATGTGCTATACTAAAGATGAAAACAAAAGCAAATGCTTTTGAATTTATATAAAAGGGGATGTCATAATGAACATTACCATCGTTGGCAGAAAATGTACACCGAGAGAATCTTTCAAAGAAAGGGCGGAATTAAAACTCAGCAAGGTTGAAAAATTCTTCGGCCCCGATTCGACCGCAAAAGTTACGGCAACAGTTGAGAAAAATATTAAAATAGTTGAGATTACGCTCTTAAAGGGCGGATATATATTCAGAGCGCAGGAACGCTCGCAAGATCTTGAAGATGCTCTTGATACTTGCGTTGAATCGCTCATTCGTCAAATTCGTAAAAATAAAACACGGATTGAAAGAAAACTTCACGAAGTTTCTTTTGACGAGGTTTTTGCACCTGCCGAGGACGAGGAAAAAGATTTTGAAGTCGTAAGAACAAAATCGGTAATTCTCAAGCCTGAAAGTGTGGATGAAGCGATTCTCCAAATGAATTTAATCGGCCACCTGTTCTATATGTTCAGAAACGCCGAAACAGATGAAATAAATGTTGTTTATAAAAGAAACGACGGCGGTTACGGAGTAATTGAACCGACAATCGAATAAATTGCAAAATAAAAACGGGCAGGATTTCCTGCCCGTTAATTTATGTGTTATTACTTTCTGCGGAAGCCGTTTCTTCTGTTGTCTTTTCTGGGAGCTCTTTCCGAAATTTCGTTTTCGGGAGTGAGACCTTCAACTTCGATAAGTGCTTCACGGCGGGAAAGGTTAAGTCTGCCCTGATCGTCTTTCGGAAGAACTTTTACGATGATTTCATCACCGACATTTACAACATCTTCTACTTTATCCGTTCTCTTAACATCAAGGTGGCTTATGTGTACCATACCTTCTACACCGGGTACGATTTCAACAAAAGCGCCGAAACTCATAAGACGGGTAACAATTCCTTTGTAAATTGAACCTTCTTCGGGACCGTTTGCGATTGTTTCAACAATGAAAATTGCCTTTTTAGCATTGTCAAGATCAATTGCCGATACAAAAACCTGACCTTCATCGTTAACATCAACTTTACAATCACATTCAGCGCAAATCTTCTGAATAACTTTACCCTGTTTACCGATAACTTCACCGATTTTTTCGGGGTCGATTTTAGTGGTAAGCATTTTGGGAGCCCATTTTGAAAGCTCTGCTCTGGGTTCGGAAATAACGGGAAGCATAATATCGTCAAGGATATACTCTCTTGCTTTGTGAGTCTTTGCGAAAGCTTCTTTGATAATTGCGGGAGTAAGACCGTGAACTTTAAGGTCCATCTGAATTGCGGTGATACCGTTTTTAGTACCTGCAACTTTGAAGTCCATATCTCCGTAGAAGTCTTCAAGGCCCTGAATGTCAACCATTGTCATAAAGTCGCCGTAAACACCGTCATCACCGGTGATAAGTCCACATGAAATACCTGCAACGGGAGCCTTTATCGGAACACCTGCCGCCATGAGGGCAAGGGTAGATCCGCAGATAGAGCCCTGTGAGGTTGAACCGTTTGAGGAAAGCACCTCGGAAACAACGCGTATGGCATAGGGGAATTCCTCAACCGACGGAATTACAGGCAAAAGTGCACGCTCCGCAAGAGCACCGTGACCTATCTCACGGCGACCGGGGCCTCTGGACGGCTTGGTCTCTCCTACCGAGTAGGACGGGAAGTTATAATGATGAATATAACGCTTCTGTGTATCCTCATCGAGACCGTCAAGCTTTTGAGCCTCACTCATCGGAGCAAGGGTGGCAACCGAAAGAACCTGTGTCTGACCGCGGGTAAACATACCCGAGCCGTGTGCACGGGGAAGCAGGTCAACCTGTGCGGCAAGCGGACGAATATCATCGATACCGCGACCGTCAACACGCTTATGCTCATTTTTAAGCCAATTTCTTACAACATGCTTCTGAACAAGATACATAATCTCATCTATCTTGCCCTCACAGCCCTCAAAGCGCTCATCGAATTTTTCATGAACGGCATTGTATATGGGAAGAAGCGCGGCGTCGCGTACATTTTTATCATCGGTATCAAGCGCTTTCTTTACATCATCGATGCAGAAGCTCTCGATTTCCTCAAGAATTGCGGGGTCGGGATCGCTCGACTCAAAGGTGAACTTCTCCTTGCCTATATCATCAACAACGGTATTAATAAATTTAACTATCTCTTTATTAACTTCATGACCCGCCATGATGCAATCGAACATAAGCTCGTCCGAAATCTCATTTGCGCCCGCCTCTATCATCGCAACAAGGTCGGCAGTAGAGGAAACGGTGAGGTTAAGGTCGGTCTTTTCACGCTGTTCAAGGGTGGGGTTAATAACAATCTCACCGTCAACAAGGCCAACGCTTGTGCTGGCAATAGGACCATCCCACGGTATATCCGAAACGGCTATTGCGGCCGAAACGCCTATTGCGGCGGTAATTTCCGGCGAACAATCGGGATCTACCGACATAACCGTGGCAACAACCGAGCAGTCATTGCGCATATCCTTGGGAAAAAGCGGACGAATGGGGCGATCGATACAGCGCGAAGAAAGAATGGCTTTCTCGGTTGCTCTGCCCTCACGGCGCTGAAACGAGCCCGGGAAACGGCCCACGGAATACATCTTCTCCTCGAAATCAACCGAAAGCGGGAAGAAATCAACACCCTCACGGGGCTTGGCGGAGGCGGTTACGGTGCAAAGCACGCAGGTTTCGCCGTAGGTTGCCATAAAGGCGGCATTTGCAAGTTGCGCCATCTTGCCGGTTTCGAGCTTAAACGGACGACCGGCGATGGTGGTTTCATAAACCTTGTAATTTTCAAACATTTTAATCTCCATTCTGCCGCTGAAGCGTCAGCACAAATAGGTTATGAAATCTCCGTCAGCGGCGAACGGAGATTATACCGGCATGTTTCGCGGTTGCCTTTTAATCAGTAAAAAGCAAGCTAAATGCCGTCCCCATATTGTGTTTCAGCGTGATTTTTTACGCTGAAATTCCCTTTTCGTATATGACTGTATTTTTTCGGAGATTTTGCACGGTTAGCAATAAATCCGAAGCCGCGTAAAAGCGTTTTTTGCCCGCGACGCCCGATTTACCGCTAAATCGTGAAATCTCCCCCGACCCGCAGCGGAGCGGGTCAATCAACAACAGGGCAGACCGGAATTTTACTGCCGATCCGCCCCTTTTGCTTTTACTTACGAAGACCGAGTTTCTTAACAACCGCACGGTATCTCTCTATATCTACCTTTTGGAGATATGCGAGAAGATTTCTTCTGTGACCTACCATTTTAAGAAGTCCGCGACGGGAATGATGATCCTTCTTATGGTTGGCAAGATGAGCATTAAGCTCATTGATGCGATTGGTCAGAAGAGCTATCTGGACCTCGGGGGAACCGGTGTCACCCTCATGGATAGCATAATCGGCAATGATCTGCTGCTTCTTTTCCGCTGTCATTTACTTTCACTCCTTTTAAAATATGTCCGCCGTGTTCCGAGCAAAGGGTCATTGAGTGCTCCGCAAGCCTCATAAGACCGACCGTTAATGCAAAATCGGGATTCGGGTCTACGGACTTTTATCGGCAGTCGCCCCGAGCACAGAATACGGTAGCTTACGAATTATAACACACTGTTTGCAAAAAGTAAAGGATTTTTTATTTTTTTCACGAAAATACAGCTTGACTTTTTATATATTATACAATAAAATGTAAAGGCAGTTGTTTAAAATTTCAAGAATTTGAGGGACTTATGAAATACACATTTATATCTTTCCTGAAGACCGCCGCGTTTTTTACGGCTCAACGCAAATTTTCAATATCCTTTACGGCACTTTTGCTTGCGCTTTCCGTGGCGGCAGTCGGAGCAACCGATATTATGCACGCCGACCTAACAGATACCGCTCCCTCCGAGCAGGCTGTTTCCTCCGAGGTTGAAACGGTATCGGGCGAGGACCGGGTTATCGCGGAAGCCCCTGCGCAGAGCACACCCGAACCCGAAATCACCGCACCCGTATCGGGCAATAAAGTGTCTGCCGTAAAAAAAGCCGAGCCCTCCTCCCCCACTGTGTCTGCCGCACCCGCCGCAACCGTTACCGATTATAAATATAACGGCAATAACGATGTAAATAACAATGTTTTCCTTGACGCGCTTATCTACACGGGCTACAACATAGAAAAGCACCGTGCCGACGGCAACATGTGGAAATATGTGCTGGCCTCGCGCAAAAGAGGGCTCGGCTATCTTTCAAAAATAACCTACGGCGGAGGCTGCACGGGGTTTGAAACCGATGCGAGCGGCAAACCGAATATTGCGGCCTTTGAGCGCGGAGGACTTGTATGCGCTTCCTTTGCAACCTATGTTTACTTCAATTATCTTCCCAATGTTGCGGGGATAGATACCTCATCGCTTACGCGGCCCAACCGCTCCTACTATGCCGATGATTTTTACACGGCGGTTAAGGACTGGGTAAACAGAGGCTATTCCGAATATATTCCATTTACCTACAAGGTTTTGGGAGCCACGGGGAACAGCTTTATCACCTTTAACCCCTCAAGAGATATTCCGATAGGCTCGGTAGTCGTATTCCGCAACCCCTATAAATCGGCAAGCTACGGTGCCCATATTGCAATCTACGCCGGAACGGTGAATGATTACCATTGGCTTCTGCATGTCGGAACGGCAAACGGTCCCGAATTTTCCGCCGTTGAGCGCATGAATTTCGGACCCAATCCGCGCTGGCCGATAGCCGTAGTTACGCCTCCATCCAACATACGGTTTTCGCCCGTTCTTGAAATAAACCTCACCGATGACTCGGGCGCACCGATAGCAGGCGTGCCGTTCACACTTAAAAGTTCGGTCGGCGTCACCGATTTGGGGACAACCGATGCAAACGGAAAAATCAAATGTGAAAAACTTTCCTACGGCACATATGAGCTCACACAGACCGTACCCGATGGCTACACCTGCGATATGTCAAGCCGCAGTATAAATCTCACTACAGCCTCAAACAGCTATAATTCGGTAAATATAATAGACATTAAAATCCCGCCTCACGAGACTGCTCCCGCAGATACCGAAGGCTCTTCGGCGGGCGGCGGTACGGTTCCCGCAGAGGAAGAAAACGGGAACGCAGATGACCCACAGGAAAGTCCGGTTTCCGATACAGACGGGCAGTAAAACAATTATAGGACGATTGCCGACAAGCTGTACTTTGCCTCCCAAGCCTTACGGGGTGCGGGTTGCCTGCACAGACCTTGCCGGCAGTCAGAGCCCGTACGGGACGGTTCATAACCGTCCCGTTTTGCTTCCCCCATAGCCTCGCTCCGATGAGAAAAACCCGTTTCGGGGTTTTTCTACAGTCTGCGGTACGGTTCATAACCGTACCGCAATAATTTTTTTGCACCGAATAACGGCACACCGTTAATTTGCCTCAACAACCGCCTTGGCAGCGGCTGTCTTTCTGTCGCTGTACAGAACAACATCCTTTATAGCCAATTTTTTGATAGCAGAAATAAATGTCTCCATAAAGGCGAAGTCAATCTTACCATTCTTTGCCGGTAGGCGAATTTGCTTTCCCTTTACCACATTCCAACCGCCCAATTTGTTTTTATAG
>CAZGPE010000015.1:0-36479 GCA_964527585.1 uncultured Eubacteriales bacterium | reverse complement strand
TGGGTAACGCAACCCGTGCCGAAGTGGCTCAGATTTTTATGAATATGTCAAATAATGGGTTGATATAATCCCTTTTTCAAACAATAATTATATGAGGTATAAAAATGGCGAAATCAGAAAAAACTTTAAGCGGAAATTTTGATGAAATTCTCAAAAGAATCGAAGAAGGAATTTTAAGAGGAAGTTCAACTGCGAAATTGGAAGCTTCAAGTGATTTTTCCGTCAAGGATGCAAGATGCAGCGTTCGGGTGTTCGAAAGATTCAGCGTTTTGGGTGCTAACAGATTAAGTCTAACCGTAACGCTTTTTCAAAGCGGTGATGAACCGATATATTTATCGGGTATTACCGCAGGCGGAAGCCAGGCAGTTCTTTTTAAGATTAACACTTGGGGCGAAAACGCTTTTCTCAATGAACTGGAAAAACTTTTATTACATCTGTAAAATCTCAAAAAACAAACGGCAGGTTCAACCCTGCCGTTTTATTTATGAAATATATCAAAATGCTATATCGGCGTATGTCGCACCGATAAGGTTGACAATATCACTCGGAGAAAGTTCTACCTGAGTGCCGATTTTTCCGCCGCTTATTATAACCGTATCAAGCGTTTGCGCAGTTGAATGGAATACGGTGGCAAACTGTTTTTTCATCCCGATCGGACTGCATCCGCCACGGATATAGCCGGTGATTTTGTTTATATCTTTCACCGCAATCATCTCAACGGATTTTTCACCTACCGCATGAGCCGCCGCTTTAAGATCCAATTCTTTTTCGACGGGAATATCAAACACAAAAAAGTTTTTCGATTTTCCTTGGGCAACAAGCGTTTTGAATACTTTTTCGGGCGGTTGCGAAAGCATCTTCGCAACACTCATTCCATCAACCGCAACATTTTCTTTATGTTCGTAAAAATGAGCCTGATAAGGAATTTTCGCCTTATCGAGTATCCGCATTACATTGGTTTTCACTTCACTCTTACTCATAAAGATAAACTCTTGCCTCATAAGGCTGCAAAGCGCATATATCGGACTTTGATTCCGGATTTTCGTAGTTTGCGAGAATAATCTTTCCCTTTGTTAAATCAAAACCTTCGGGAGCACGGAAAGTAACGGTTTTATCGCTGAACGAACATACAACAAGCGCCCGCTTACCCTCATAATTTCTCTCATAGCAGTAAATTTCATCGCTGTCGTGGAAATGCTCCTTATAGTCTCCGTAAATAATGATTTTGTTTTCTTTTCGTGTCTTGAGCATTTTTCGGTAGAAATTAAGAATCGAATTGGGATCCTTTTCTTCGTTCTCGACATTTATTTCTTTATAGTTCGGGTTAACCGCAAACCACGGTTCCGCCATTGAAAATCCCGCATATTCGCTCGAATCCCACTGAACCGGAGTCCTTGCGTTTTCACGGCTCGTCTTATTCGCAATATCAAGATAGCGTTTACCCTTTATTCCGAATTTGGCAAACAGTTTTTCATTATTAAATGTTACGACATCTTTGAACTGACTCAAATCGTCAAGATGATTGTTTAACATTCCGATTTCCTGACCTTGATATATAAACGGTGTACCTGACTGCATAAAGCAAGCCGTTGCAAGCATCGTTCCGCTTTCCCGACGGAATTTTTCGTTTCCGTAACGGGATATAATTCTCGGATGGTCATGGTTTTCGAGATAAAGCGCATTCCAAGCAACCGAATACAAATCTTTCTGCCAATGGGTAAACGCTTTTTTGAGTTTTTTCAAACTGAACGGCATTGCGATCGTATCGGTCATAAAGCAATCCGCCTGCATATGATCGAAGCCTATCATCATATCAAGTTCGGGATTTTCGCCCGATGTAAATTCAATACAATCTTTCGAATTTGACATAGGCGACTCTCCGACAACAAAGCAGTCGTAATTATCGAGAACATCACGGCGAAATTCCTGAAGATATTCATGGATATGAGGTCCCTTTTTGTAATGCTCGATACCGGTTGCTATCGGAAGCGGGAAGCCGTTTGGAAGTCCTTCTTTTTTGGAAATAAAGGTGATTACATCTTCTCTGAACCCGTCTACGCCCATATCGAGCCAGAATTTCATTATATCTTTTACTTCCTGACGGACTTTAGGATTATCCATATTCAAATCAGGCTGTTTTTTCGCAAAAACATGGAGATAATATTCGTCCAAGCCGCTGTCATACTCCCATGCTCCGCCTTCAAAAGTCGAAAGCCAGTTATTCGGCGGCTTTTTGGAGTTTTTACCCTTACCTTTTCGCCAAAAATAATAATCGTGATACGGATTATCCTTGCCTTTTTTACTTTCTTTGAACCATTCGTGTTCGTCGGAAGTATGGTTTACAACAAGGTCCATAATAACCTTTAAGCCTCTTTTGTGCGCTTCATCAAGCACTTTTTTGAACATTTCAAGTCCGCCGTACTCTTCGGCAATATCTTTATAATCGGAAATGTCATATCCGTAATCGGCAAGCGGAGAAGGATATATCGGAGAAAACCATATCGCATCGACGCCGAGACTCTTTATATAATCGAGTTTTTCAAGCACGCCGTAAAGGTCTCCGACACCGTCGCCGTTACCGTCTTTGAAACTTCTGCACCAAATTTGGTAGACCGCCATTTCTTTATACCAACTGTTATTCATTAAATCACACCCCGATTTATATTTTTTGCAAACTCATTTTATCACAAGATAAGAAAAAAATAAATAAAAATAACCAAATTCAATCGTCATTTTTCCTTTTTCTTATGTTAATTTGCACTTGCTTTTAACTGAAAAAAGAATATAATATACCATTATATTGTAATAAGATACTCGGAAAGGGGGATTTTCAATGGAAGACATACTCAAACTTATAGTTGAAACTGATAAAGCGTCAAGGCTTGAAGTCGAAAAAGCGGCAAATGAGCGTGAAGTTCTCACTCAAAGTCTTGCAAAAATCAAAGAAGAAATTTATTCCGAGTACGACAAAAAAGCAAAAGCGCACATAGAAAAAGTCAAAGCCGCCGCAGACGAAGAAATAAAACTCGCTCAGGCGCAAATCGAAAAAAATACTATGGAAAAAACAGCGGCGCTTAATTGTCTGTATGAAAAAGAACACGGCAATTGGATTGATCATATTGTCGGTTCCGTCATTTCCCGATAATGTTACTTTATTTTTCAAAAAGGAGGCGGTAAAATGAGCAAAATCTCTTCACTTGCGGGGAATGCCGTTCTTGCAAAATCCCGTGCGATGAATTCCGGAATTTTGTCCGATGAGAACTATACGGCGCTTATAAATTGCAGAAACATAAACGAAATCGTGTCGTATCTGAAATCAAATACCGTCTACTCCGCTTCTCAGGCTTTAACTTCGGTTTCGTCTTTTTCAAAAGCAAGACTTGAAGCCGAACTGCGTAAATTCAATTACAAAAGAATAAACACACTCGCTTCTTTCGAAAAAGCCATTGGGCAAAAACTAAACGAAATAATTTATCTTAACTATGATATTGCGCTTATTCTCTCCTGTGCGGATCATCTTGACTCAAATCAAATATCCAACCTTGCCCTTTTGACATCCCGTTCATATTTGCGCAGGTCCGGAATTAACTTATCCGCTTTAGAATCGGCAACCGATTTTAACGCATTTTACGAAGCCCTGAACGGTACCCCTTATCAGAAGGCTCTTGCCGTTTTCAAACATAAATCGTTCTCAATCACGGCGCTTGAAAATGCGTTATACCAATATATGTGCGAAAGAGTCGAAAAACTTGTAAAAGACAATTATTCTTCATCCGACAGAAGCGAACTTTTGAATTTGTTCAAGATGAAATCAGATTTCAAAATGGCGGAAAGCATCTATCGAATGAAAAAATATTTCCCGAACGAGCCGTGCAATTTCGAAAACATTTTCTATTCGGGATTTTCGGCGTTTTCACTTGCGGAAATTAACAAAATGATTAACTGTTCGGATATTGACGAACTTTTTGCCGTTTTCAAAAAATCCGTTTACGGAAAATATATCGACGAAAGTTTCAAAGACAATATCGAACACTGCTCCCACAAAGCGCAACTGAAAATCAACAAAAAAAATCTTTTGTTTTCAACGGTACCCGAAGTTGTAATGTTCAGTTATATCGGAATACTCGAAAACGAAACAAAAAATATAATTATGATCACCGAGGGCGTTGACTATTCGTTAACACCCGAAGAAATCTCAAAATTTCTTACGGTATAAAAACTTTTGAAAGGAGAAAATAATGGCAATCGAAAAAATGAAATTGATAAAAGTCATCGGAACTCTCGAACGAATGAATGCCGTGAGCGGAAAACTTTGCGAATGTGAATGTTTTCATCCCGAGAACGCTCAAAAGCATATTTCCGCCGAGATGGGATTTATCCCTTTTGCCGATGAAAATCCGTACTCGGCAGTCCTTACCGAACTTACGGAACTTTCTTCAACAGCGGGAATTTCTCTTGACCTTATTGATATTAACGATATAGCCTCGTTAAAAGACGAAGATTCCGAATATATTAAAGCCGTAAAAGATAAAATAATCGACTATAACGAACGGATAACTTCACTCAACGAACAAAAAACGGTTTGCGAAGCCGGAATTAAAAGTTATGAACACTTCAAAGGACTTGATGTGGATCTTGATGATATTGCGGAATGTGAATTTATCAAAGTCCGTTTCGGACATCTTCCGAAAGAAAGTTATTCCCGTTTGAATACGGTGTATAAAGACAACCCCTATGTTTTCTTCTATCCGTGTTCCGAAGACAAAACGGATTATTGGGGCGCATACTTCGCTCCGATAGACAAACTCGACGAAATCGACGGAATTTTCGCATTCTTACTGTTTGAACCGACAACAGTTCCGGGTGCAGCGGGAACGGTTAACGAAGTAATCGAACAGTGTGAAAAAAGCATTGCGATTATAACTTCGATACTCGATGAAACATACAAAAAACTCGCAGATTTTTTAAGTGCGGAAAAAGAACATATTGATTATATATATTCGACTCTATGCTATTTGAATTCTCTGTACGAAATGCGTTCGTATGCAATTCACAATGACAAATATTTCGCTTTTGTCGGATTTGTGCCTTTAAGTAACGCACAAAAGCTTGAAAAAGAAATCGAAGAAATCGGAGAAGTTCAAGTTGAAGCCGAAGATGCCCCGAAGGACAACAGCGTCGTAGTTCCCGTTAAATACAAAAAGCGAGGAAAACTCTCTTCGATGCTTATAGAACCGTATAAGTTTTATATTGATATGTACGGTTCTCCCTCCTATTCCGATATAGATGTTACGGCTTTTGTCGCAATCACCTATACAATTCTCTTCGGAATAATGTTCGGAGATTTAGGTCAGGGATTTGTACTTGCACTCGGCGGATTCTTAATGTGGAAACTCAAAAAATCGGGCCTTGCGAGAATACTTGTTCCTTGCGGTATTTCTTCAATGGTTTTCGGCTTCGTTTTCGGAAGCGTTTTCGGATTTGAAGAAGCACTCGATCCCATATACGAAAAACTCGGATGGGGTTCAAAGCCGTTATCGGTTATGGACAGTATAAACACGGTATTGCTCGTTGCAATCGCAATCGGAATAGGATTGATGGTTGTTGCGATTATGATGAACATTTACGCATTGATTAAACGGAAATGTTTCGGTGAAGCGATTTTCAGCCAAAACGGTCTTGCGGGTCTTATACTTTATCTCGCCGGAGTAAATCTCGCTTCGGGATTTATGGGCGGTCCCGCTCCCATCCCATCGGGAATATGTGCAATAATGCTCGGCGTATGTGCTTTTCTGCTTTTCATAAAAGAAATTCCGATAGGCATTATAGACGGCCACCCCGACTGGAAGCCCGAAAGCATATCTGACTTTGTTCTTCAGAATATTTTCGAACTGCTCGAATATATTCTTTCCTATTTGAGTAACACAGTCTCTTTCCTGCGTGTCGGAGCTTTCGTTTTGGTTCACGCCGGTATGATGATGGTTGTTTTCTCCCTCGCAGGTGAAAACGAAAACCTGTTTGTAATAATTCTCGGCAATGTTCTTGTTATCGCTCTTGAAGGATTGCTTACCGGAATTCAGGCGCTCAGACTCGAATATTACGAAATGTTCTCAAGATTTTTTGACGGAAGCGGTATCGCATTCAATCCGTTAAAATTAAATAAAAAAGCGACAGTAAACAAATAATTTTATTTTCGGAGGATAAAAAAATGACTACTTTGTTTTATATCTTAATCGTACTTGCACCCGTTGCTCTTTTCGCAACCGCTTTTCTCGCAATCAGAAGCCGTTTTAACGGAAAGTCAATCAAAAAACCGTTGAAAACAAATATTGCCGTATTCGCAACTCTTATTGTTATAATGTCTGTTCTTTGCATAAATGTATTTGCAGCAGAACCGACAGATGTTTCTGCAAACGAATCGGCTCAAACAGTTGAACAAACCGAACAAACCGCAGACAGTTCAAAAGGTCTCGGTCTTCTTGCGGCAGGTCTTGTTACGGGTCTTGCCGGTATCGGCGGCGGTATCGCCGTTGCGGCAGGTGCTCCTGCGGCAATTGCGGCAACTGCGGAAAATCCGAAATCATTCGGTAAATCAATTATTTTCGTTGCCCTCGGTGAATCAATCGCTCTTTACGGTGTTGTTATTTCAATTCTTATTCTTAACAAAGTATAAGGTACTTTACAATGAAAATGTTACTTATTACAGACAGTTCGGATGCGCTTATCGGTATGCGCCTTGCGGGAGTCGAAACAGTTTTTGTTAAAGACAGCACCTGTGCAACGGCGGAAATCGAAAAAGTGTATTCAAGAGAAGATGTCGGTATACTTTTTATCACAGCGGCAATAGAAAAAATGTGTAAAAACGAAATCTTCCGTTTGAAGCAGATAGGAAAACCTCTTGTTTCGGTGATCCCGGATTCAGACGGAAGCGGTCAAAACGAAAATGCCGTTGCCGAATACATTGCCGATGCGATAGGAATTAAGATTTGACAACGAAGAGGTGAACGAGTTGAGCGCTTTCGAAAACAATGCAAAAGCATTTACCGATGCCATACGAAAAATGGCAAAAGAAAAGTGCGATGAAATAAACAGCGAAACGCAATTTATCAAAAGCCAGCGTATCCAAACTTTTACAGATGACGCAAAAGCACGGTGCGACAGCCTTATTAAATATGAAATCGACCGTATAAATGCAGATAAAAACAGATCGGTTTCTCTTACCCGTGAAAAATCAAAAAAAGAACTTTCCGATTTGAGAGCCGAACTTACAAAAAAAGTATTTGACAGTGCATTTAAGCAAATCGAAGAATATACTTCATCCGAAAAGTACGAAGAATATCTCGTAACCGCATTCAAAGAAATTTATGACTGTGCATCGGAAGATACAGTCTATTATATTTCCGAAAAAGACTCAAAGTATATTCCCGCCGTCAGCAATGCCGTTTCGGAAAATCTTAACATAAAAGAAAGTTCCGAAATACTCTTGGGCGGAGTAAAAGCGATTGACACAAATAACGGCTGTCTTTACGACAATACACTCGATGTAAAATTCGAAGAACAAAAAGAATGGTTCTTTGAAAATTCGGGGCTTAAAATATAAGGGGGCGTCTATATGCAGGAAAACAGAATATACGGCATTAACGGCCCCGTCGTTACCGTAAAAGGCAGAACCGACCTTGAGATGATGGAAACCGTATATGTCGGAAATAAAAAACTTATCGGTGAAGTTATCAAAGTCGATGCCGATTTTACAACAATACAGGTTTACGAAGAAACAACCGGACTTAAAACGGGTGAACCGATAATTTCAACGGGTTCGCCTATGAGCGTTACTCTCGGCCCCGGTATTCTCGGAAACATTTTCGACGGAATTGAGCGTCCGCTTCCGGAAATCGAGAAACAATTCGGTGCGTTTATAGGAAGAGGCGCAAACTTCCCCGCACTTAACGGCGAAAAGAAATATAATGTTACCGTTCTCGCAAAAGTCGGAGATTTTCTCAACGGCGGAGATATTTTTGCCGAATGTCCCGAAACCGAAATCATCACACACAAAGCGATGGTATCTCCCTATCTTTCGGGTCAGGTAATCGAAGCCGTTCCAAACGGAGAATATACCGTCAATGACACAATCTTAAAAATCAAAACAAGTATCGGTGAAATAAAAGAATTAACTCTTTGTCAAAAATGGCCGATCCGTAATCCGAGACCGATTTCAAAACGCCTTCCGGCAACGAAGCCTCTTATTACCGGACAGCGTGTAATTGATTCGGTATTTCCGATTGCGAAAGGCGGTGCTGCCGCTATTCCCGGCGGTTTCGGAACGGGAAAAACCATGACACAGCACCAACTTGCGAAATGGTGCGACGCTGACATTATAATCTATGTCGGTTGCGGAGAACGAGGAAACGAAATGACCCAGGTTCTCTCGGAATTTTCCGAACTCATAGATCCTAAATCGCAAAAGCCTTTGCTTGACAGAACGGTTCTTATCGCCAACACATCCAATATGCCGGTTGCCGCCCGTGAAGCATCAATATATACGGGCATCACTCTTGCGGAGTATTATCGTGATATGGGATACCATACGGCACTTATGGCTGACTCGACTTCCCGTTGGGCAGAAGCATTGCGTGAAATCTCGGGACGGCTCGAAGAAATGCCCGCCGACGAAGGTTTCCCCGCATATCTTCCTTCAAGGCTCTCGGAGTTTTACGAGCGTTCCGGTTATGTAGAAAACCTTAACAAAACCGAAGGTTCAATTACACTTATCGGTGCGGTTTCACCTCAAGGTTCCGACTTTTCGGAACCCGTTACGCAAAACACCAAGCGATTTACCCGTTGCTTCTGGGCGCTTGACAAATCGCTTGCTTATGCAAGACATTATCCGGCAATAAACTGGAATCTCTCTTACAGCGAATATATAGGAGATCTCTCAGGATGGTTCCGTGATAACATTGCACCGGATTTCACCGAAAAGCGTGAAGAAATATGTTCGCTTTTGCTTGAAGAAAGTTCGCTTATGGAAATCGTTAAACTCATAGGCTCCGATGTTCTTCCCGACGACCAAAAACTTGTTATCGAAATTGCCCGTGTCATCCGTGTCGGTTTCTTACAGCAAAATGCATTCCATAAAGACGATACTTTTGTCCCCCCGGAAAAGCAATATAAGATGATGGAAGTTATTCTTCATCTTTATCACCGCTCAAAAGATGTTATCGCCCGTCAAATTCCGATTTCGAAGATTATCGCAACAGGACTTTTCGATAAACTTATTCAAATAAAATACGATGTACCGAACAGCGAAATATCACTGCTTGATGACTATATCAAAGAAATTGATATTCAGCTTGACTCGATTATCAGATAGGCAGGTGGGCAAAATTGATTATTAAACATTTGAATATTGATGAAATCAACGGCTCTCTTGTCGTTCTCGATAATGTAAAAAACGCTTCTGCGGAAGAAATTGTCGAATTAAGACTTGCTAACGGAACCGTAAGAACCGGAAGAACGGTTAAAATCGACGGAGAAAGAATTACCGTTCAGGTTTTTGAAGGGACAAGAGGCATTTCAATGAGCAATGTTACAACAACGCTCACCGGAAAAACCATGGAAGTTGCCCTCTCTCCCGAAATATTGGGCAGAACTCTTGACGGACTCGGACGGCCGATTGATAATCTCGGAGAAATCTTCCCCGATGAAAAGCGTGATGTAAACGGGTCTGCGATAAATCCCGTATCGAGAGAATATCCGAGAAATTTTATACAAACGGGAATTTCCTCTATTGATGCGCTGACCACCCTTATCAGAGGACAAAAACTTCCGATTTTTTCGGGTTCGGGTATGAAACACAATGAACTTGCCGTTCAACTTGTTAAACAGGCTACCATCTCGGATTCCGACGATTTTGCAATCGTATTTGCGGCAATGGGTGTAAAAAACGATGTTGCTATGTACTTTAGAAATTCTTTTGAAGAAGCTAATGTAATGAACCGTGTTGTTATGTTGCTCAACCTTGCAAACGATCCTATCATCGAAAGAATTATGACTCCCAAATGTGCTTTGACAATTGCGGAATATCTTGCATTTACCCTTCACAAACATATTCTCGTAATAATGACCGATATGACTTCATACTGTGAAGCCTTGCGTGAATTTTCAAGTTCAAAAGGTGAAATTCCCGGAAGAAAAGGCTTCCCCGGATACCTTTATTCCGACCTTGCATCTTTATATGAAAGAGCCGGTATGATTAAAGGATGTAAAGGTTCGGTTACACAAATACCGATTCTTACAATGCCCAACGACGATATAACACATCCGATTCCCGACCTTACGGGATACATCACAGAAGGGCAAATAGTTCTCGACCGTGAACTCGACTATAAGGGAATTTATCCGCCGGTAAGCGTTTTGCCTTCTCTTTCCCGACTTATGAAAGACGGTATCGGCGAAGGGGCTACAAGAGACGATCACCAAACACTTGCCAATCAGCTTCTTGCAACTTACGCTAAAGTTCAGGATGCCAAAGCTCTCGCTTCCGTTATCGGTGAAGATGAATTAAGCCGTGAGGATAAACTTCTTTTAGGCTTCGGTAACGAATTCGAGAAGCGCTTTATAAACCAAAGTTTTACCGAAAACCGCTCGATTACAGAAACACTTGATCTCGGTTGGGAACTTCTCTCGGCGCTTCCGAGAAATATGCTTGACCGTGTTGACGACAAAACAATCGAAAAACATTATAAAGGTAAAAAACAGCAATAAAAGAAAGGAGCGTGAGTAAATGGCACAGGTCTTTCCTACCAAAGCGAACCTTATAGCGACGCAAAAATCTCTGTCTCTTGCCAAACTCGGATATGAGCTTATGGACAGAAAGAGAAATATACTTGTTCGTGAAATGATGCAGCTTGTCGACGAAGCAAAACAAGTTGAAAGCACCATAAACGAAACATACAAAAAAGCTTACAAATCTTTGCAAATGGCAAATATTACGCTCGGTCTGTGTTCCGATTACGCACGCACCGTTCCGATTGACAATTCGCTTGAAATCGACTTGAAAAGTGTCATGGGCGTAGAAATTCCGCAAATTTCCTTAGGAGAAGAAAATATGCGAGTCTACTACGGATTCGATACCACTAACTCTTATCTTGACCAAGCATATTTTAATTTCAACGAAGCGAAAAAACTCAGCGTAAGGCTCGTAGAGACACAGACATCTATTTATCGCCTTGCGGATGCGGTAAAGAAAACGCAAAAGCGTGCAAATGCGCTCAACAACATTATGATTCCTCAGTTTACTCAAACCGTTAAATTTATTTCGGAAGCACTTGATGAAAAAGAGCGTGAAGATTTCACAAGGCTGAAAGTCGTAAAAAGCACAAAAGAAAAACAAAAAGCAGCAGATAAAAAAAGGGATTGCGATTAAACTCGCAATCCCTTTTCCGTTAGCACCGCTTAAATATCACTTTTGAAATTTCGGCAGTTTACGGTTTTTACAAATCCGTCTTTTTTTTCCGCTCGGATTATCTTATTGTTTTCAATACAAATATTTTCGGCACATTTAATATAAATTCCTCTGTCGTTATCGGAATTAAATTCATTGTTTTCGATTTTTATGTTTTTGTGGACACAATTTGTGTTCTTTGCATTTTCCGGCAATACGGTTATATATTCGGCAGAGAAATCCTCAAAAACATTGTTTCTGACCGTTACATTATGACAAGCTCCGCTTTCATACCAACTTTTCGCATCATCGGAAAGCAAAATTCCCGCCATTGTAAAATTCGAAAAACGGTTTTTCTCGATAACAACTTTTCCTCTTGTCGTAACAAGAACACCTCTTGTAGTAATTCTCTTAAGCGTATTTCCAGAAAAGTACAAATCGGGACATAAGGTTATATCTTCAACCGCTTCACCAACCTGCGCCGCTTTTACCGAATCGACACAAACTTCAACTGTATATTCATCAATAAGTTTTGAAGAAACGATTTCAGCCTCACCCTTATCCTCCAAAGTTTTTGCATCAACATACTTTATTTTATCTCCCGCAAAAAACGGGTTAAACCCATGTGTCTGCGGATGTTTGAAAGCAAGTTTTAATTTATTGCCTCTGATTTCTTCGATAATCATATTTATTCCGTGAACATTTATAACATCATCGCAAGCGCCGCAGAAATTACTGCCGGTTACCCTTACCTCACCCTTACACATACAGATTTGTATGAAATCTGCAAGTGATGACATCAGTTTTCCGGAACTTTCACTCGGTGAAAAATCAACATTTTCCACTGTTATATTCTCACTTCTCTGACACACCAATGCAAGCGAATAGTTAAAACACTGTTTGGTGTTTTTCAACACGAAATTTTTGCACTTATCCACAAAAATTCCCACACAGTCTCTCCTCGTTGAAAAGAGATAAAACCTGTCTCCCCGTAAAAATCTCCGTGTTGACAAATAGACTGCTTTGAATTTACGGGGGCCGATTTCTTTAACGGATAAACAGGAAGCAAACGGATTTTTTACCCTTTCGATTTTATCGGGAGCATCTTTTCGAACTCTTGCGGGAGCGGAAAATTCGGATTTTGAATAAAATCTTCTTTTGAAACCTTTTCCCGTGAAATAATACTTACCGTTTTCGCAAATATATGTACTGTCTTTATCCGTCGAAAACTCAACCGAATGTTTTTTTACTTTTTCAACGGTTACTTCGTTGAGTCCGGGATTTTTTACATCAATAATCAATCCGTCCAAAGTGATATTTTCGCAGTTTTCAACCGCTATATTTGTGCATTTTCCGTCAATTATAAAAGTTGAACCGTTTGCTTGAAAAACAAGGTTTTTAACCGAGTTAAAACTTATCGCCGCTTTATTCAAATGCGCAAATTCGTCTTTTGAATACTCTGTGTCTGCAACGGTATTCGTAATATAAAATTCTCTCTGACGGCAATTGTCGGAATTTATATAATAAGTGCCTTTTTTGAAAACAATGATTTTTTCTTCTTCGGTTTCCGACATTTTTTCGAGAAGTGAATTAAGCGAAACCGCAATATCGGTATCGGGAACTATTCCGTATTCTTCGGCATTAAAAACCATTTTTCTCTCTCCTGTAAGCAATAAAAATCTTATATTAGAGTATATATTATTCGCTGAAATTTATCAACACCGAAATTTCCTATGCAAATTGAACATATATTGGCACAAAAATATGTAAAAAATAACGATTAACAAATATTCGCTTTTTATGGTAAAATATTTTTATGCTTAAAAACAGGCAAAGTACACTTCTTATTTAGGGGGAAAGTATTACAAAATGAACTTGACTCAAAAAGCGAAGGGACTCATCAGCGATGTTAAAACATACTGGAAAGTTCCCAAATTAGGTCGTTATATGACCTTTAAGGAAATTGCCGCTTACGCAGGCGGCGGAATCGGTGCTTATTTCATCATCACATTGGGTATTAACCTTTTGGTAGGCACCTCGAATATGGTTATCGGCGGTGCGATCGGTGTCGGTCCGACCGATATGTATATTCTTTACATAATTTCAACAATCGTCAACATTCCTTTGACGGCAATCAGAGCAAACATTATCGACAATACCCGAGGCAAAGGCGGTAAATACAGACCGTATATTCTCTCCATGGGTATTCCTACCGCACTTATCGCAATTGCGTATGTTTGGTTCCCGTATAAAGAAATGTATGCGTGGTTCCCTTACACAATCTTCGGAAAAGAAGCAGGCTATGTCATTAAATGCGCAATGGTACTTATTTTCAGCTTACTGTTGCAGTTCTTTTACAACTTCTTTAACGACGCTTACACCAACCTCATCCATGTTCTTTCTCCGAACACACAGGAAAGAACCGATGTTCTTGCGGTTAAATCGGTTGTATACTCGCTTGCTCCTTCAATCGTAAATATCGTTCTTCCTCTTATCGCAAAATGGGTTGCCGACGACAATTTGTATGACATCCGTGTTTACAGATACACCTATCCCGTTTTCGCAGTAATCGGTATCGCACTTACGATTATCGTATATGCAAACACCGAAGAAAAAATCGTACAGGCAAAAACACATACAATTCAAATCAGCTTTATGGACTCGCTTCGTGAAGTTGCCAAGAACAAATATTTCTGGATTATCGCCTGCGCAGGTTGGCTCGGTTTCCTCGAAAGCGCATACGGAACCATCCTTCAGTGGTCTTATAACTACGGACATACCTGCGACGGTGCAACCTATGCTCTTATAAGCACTCTTACCGGTAACGCATCTCTTTGGGGTATGTTACTCGCTCCGATCTGTATCAGAAAATGGGGCAAGAAAAAAGTTCTTATCGGCGTAAACCTTTTCAATGTTCTCTTCATTTTGTCGATGATTGTCGATATGAGAAACATTTGGTGGCTGTTTGCCTGCGTTTATCTCAACTGGCTTGTCGGCGCATTTGAACAGATTACTTCTCCCGCAATTCAAGCCGACATCCGTGATTATCAACAATACCGTTCCGGTGAACGAATTGACGGTATGTTTGCCGCAGTAACAACCATCGGTAATATGGTAACTCTCGTTACATCATCGGTTATTCCTTTCGTTCAGAAATCTTTCGGCGTTTACGACGGCAACGGCTATGAGCAACCTTACGATATTCTCGACGCCAATAACGACGGCGGAGAACTTCTTTACAAACTTATGTCCGTTATGATTATCATGGCAGCTGTAGGCGCATTCCTCAATGTCGTACCCTATTTCTTCTATGACCTTGATGAAAAACATCAAAAGGCAATCGTTCGTATTCTTAAAATCAGAGCATTGTTCGAAGACTACGGAAACGGTATCCTCAACGACCAGGACATTGTCGAAACAGTTGATATTATCCGTGAAACACAAGAACTCAAAGGACTTGAACCGGTTGCGGTTAAAGCGAATTACAAGTCAATAAAAGACAAAGAAGAAAAGAAAGCGGCTAAAAAAGCATACAAAGACGCTATTGCCCGTAACGAAAACATCGAAATTTCAAAACTCGTTTTTGCGGAACTCGATAAATTCAACACACCTTTCTATCAAATGCAGGTTCAGGCAAACAAAAAAGTCCTTGAAAACGGACTTCAGGCTTTGCTCGGTCAGGACATTAACAGCGCAAAAGCGGAACTCGCAAGCGCAAAAGCAATGCCTAAAACAACTGCCGAAGAAAAAGAATACCGCAAATTCGCAATCGAAATCGCTCAGAAAAAGATCTCTTCCTGTAAAGCAATTAAAGAATATTATTCAAACGGCGAAGAATTTGCCGCTCCCGATTTCTCGGTTCTCGACAATCTCTTTGATCAGGAAGATGAGTGCGATGTAAAACTCCGTGAGTATAACGAACTTCTCTCGGCTGCTAAGAAAGAGAAGAACTCCGAAGAGATTTCAAAACTTAAAGCCGAACTCAAGCAAATTTCGGCAAAGAGAAAAGAAATTCTTAAAGCGGAAAAAGTTGAAATGGATATGCACGCTCGCTTCGGCAGAGCCGCTAAACCTTATCTTTATGCGGAGAAACTTGTTAAACAGCAAGAAAATTATACTCACCTTGAAGATATTATGGCTCTTTATGACGATGCGAAAATGCGTTATGAAGCAAAACTCGCAAACGACAAAGCAGAACTTGAGCGTCTTAAAGCCGAAGAAAAAGCTCACGCAGAAAAAATCAAGGCTGAAAAAGCGGCTAAAAAACTTGCTTCAAAAAACAAATAATTTAGCAATTAACCGTAGAGCAATTATTTACACACAAACAGAAACGCCGCAATACTGCGGCGTTTCTTATTTTTTCTAAGTACAAATGTTTAATAAAATAAAAAAGCGGTACAACTCGGTAAAAAGTTGCACCGCTTTCCAATATAAATCTTATTCGATAAAACTTGATTTTTTTATTATTTCATCTTCATTGAAATATCAAACGCTTTAACAGAATGTGTGATTGCTCCGACTGAAATTATATCAACGCCCGTTTTAGCAACGCTGCGAATTGTTTCTTCTGTAATTCCTCCGGATGCTTCTGTCTTTGCTCTGCCATTGATAAATTCAACTGCCTGTTTCATCATATCGGTTGACATATTATCAAGCATTATAATATCCGCACCCGCTTCAACCGCCTGCTTAACCTCATCGAGATTTCTTGTTTCGACTTCGATTTTTACGGTATGTCCGATCTTACTTCTGAGTTTATTTACCGCATTGGCAATTCCGCCGCCGGCATCAATATGGTTATCTTTAAGCATAGCGCAATCGGAAAGATTAAACCTATGATTTTTTCCTCCGCCGCAAGTAACCGCATATTTTTGAATCGCCCTCAATGACGGCAAAGTTTTTCTCGTATCGGTAATTTGAGCATCGGTTCCTTCACAAAGAACAACAAGTTCATTTGTCGCACTCGCAATTCCCGACATATGTTGCAAAAGATTAAGTGCGGTACGCTCCGCTTTAAGAAGGAGTGCGGTTTTTCCCGAAAATTCGGCAATTAAATCGCCTTTTTTAATTTTATCTCCGTCCTTAAAATAAGTTTTACATTCAAAAGTATCATCAAGCAATTCGAATACTCTCATCGCAACATCAAGTCCGCAGAGCACTCCGTCCGCCTTAGATACAAAATATGCATCGTTACGCTGATTATCGTCAATTAAATAATCCGTAGCAACATCGACATAATTTATATCTTCCTTAAGAGCATTAAGGATTATTTCGTCAACATAAAACTGAGGAAGTTTCATCCCTCATCAACCTCCTTTAATATAATGTGAGCAACCGTAGCCAAACTCAGTGCTTCACAGTAATCCGGTGTTATCGCAAACTTTCCGTTCTTAAGTCTTGCGAGAATTTTATCAACTTTTTTCAGTCCCGTGCGAACCGCATCTCTGTCTGGAATAACAAAATATGCTCTTTGCATAATCGAACGGATTTCCGTACGCAATCCCTTAGGCATCGGAGCGCCCGAAACATCAAGCGCTCTTTCTTCGGGAACAACACTTGCATATCCCGCTTTGATGCACTTGGTAATATCTTCTGCGGCACGCCTTCCGAAAACAAGCGCTTCCAAAAGCGAGTTACTTGCGAGTCTGTTCTTTCCGTGAACTCCCGTGTGTGAACATTCACCGACCGCATAAAGTCTCGAAACCGATGTTTTCGCTTCAAGAGAAACATCAATACCGCCCATAAGGTAATGTTGGCAGGGGAATATCGGAATAAGATCTTCGGTTATGTCGACTCCGTGTTCAAGACATCCCGCATAAATTCCGGGGAAACGGTTTTTTACAAACTCGCTGTCTTTATATGTAATATCAAGATAGAAATTATTACTTCCCGTTTTTCTGCTTTCGAGAATAATATCTCTTGAAACAACATCTCTCGGCGCTAATTCAAGGCGTTCATCGTAACGGTGCATAAATCTTTCCTTGTTGCAATTGAGCAAGTATGCACCCTCACCCCTTACAGCCTCACTTATAAGAAACTGTTCTCTGTCGGGTCCGTTAAATGCGGTAGGATGGAACTGCACATAACTCAAATGTTTGATTGCCGCTCCGAGTTCGTAAGCAAGGCGAACTCCGTCTCCCGTTGCAACAGCGGGATTGGTTGTATATTTATAAACCCTGCCGATACCGCCTGTCGCAATGACACAATAATCCGCAAAAACCGTTTTCGGCATCATATTTTCATCAAGTATATCGGCACAAAATCCGCTTTTCACTTTTTCAAGTTTATAAACAAGAGAATTCGGAACCTGAGTTATATTTTTGCGTCTGCGTACTTCTGCTAAAAGTTTTCTGACAATTTCTGCGCCGGTGGTATCCTTATGATGAACAATTCTTCTTCGGCAATGTCCTCCCTCAAGAGTTTTCTGCACACTTCCGTCGGGATTTTTATCGAAATCGACTCCGTATTGCATAATCTTGCGCACATCGTCGGGTCCTTCTTCAACAAGAACCTTTACCGCATCGGGATCGTTTTCGTAACTTCCCGCTATCATTGTATCTTCATAATGCAAGTCGAAACTGTCATTATCAAAACTCAATACAGCAGCCACACCGCCTTGGGCAAGGTTGCTGTTTGAAAGCGTATCGGACTTTTTCGAAAGAACAAGTACGGAAACATCTTCCGGCAAGGAAAGAGCTGTGTAAAGTCCGCCGACTCCGCTTCCGATAACGAGAACATCGTATTTCTTTTCCATAATTTCAAACATCTCTTTTATGATTTGAGTTTATTTATCCAATATCACCGAGTGGCATTTTCGCAAAAGAACGCAAAACAATTCCGCACCGTGATTTTGTTATTTTATATAATATACCATAAAAGGACAAAAAAATAAATTATTTTTATTACATAATATTTTCTTTTTTCGGTTGACTTTTTGTTAAAATAGTGATAATATAATCGGGCACAAAAAAATATGCGCTGCTAGCTCAGCTGGATAGAGTGTTTGGCTACGAACCAAAAGGTCAGGGGTTCGAATCCCTTGCAGCGCGCCAAAAGAAGAACCGCACTTTAAGTACGGTTCTTCTTTTTTATTTTTATTAAATTTCAATAAGCAATTCCACCGGACAGTGATCGCTTCCGTAAATTTCCTGATGAATTGAAGCGCCTTTGAGATTGTCTTTTAATTTTTCGGATGCTATAAAGTAATCTATACGCCACCCTACATTCTTATCTCTTGCATGAAATCTGTATGACCACCACGAATATTCGTTTTGCGCATCGGGATAAAAATAACGGAAAGTATCAATATATCCGCAATTAAGAACCGTTGTCATTTTTTCTCGCTCTTCGGCAGTAAATCCCGGATTTTTCGTGTTAGTTTTCGGATTCTTCAAATCTATTTCCTTATGGGCGACATTCAAATCTCCGCAGTAAATTACAGGTTTTTTCTCTTCCAAAGATAAAATATACTCTCTGAATTTATCTTCCCAAGACATACGGTATTCAAGCCTTTTCAACCCGTCCTGAGAATTCGGAGTATAACAGGTTATAAAATAGAAGTTTTCAAATTCAAGGGTTATGACTCTTCCCTCATTATCGTAAAACGGCTGTTTAATTCCGTATTCAACACTTATCGGTTCTTCTTTTGAAAACACCGCAGTTCCCGAATATCCTTTTTTCTCGGCATAATTCCAATAACAGAAATATCCTTCGGGAGCAAAATCAATCTGTCCCTGCTGTACTTTTGTTTCCTGCAAGCAAAATATATCGGCATCAAGGCTGTTGAACGCCGTCATAAAATCCTTGTTCATTATGGCTCTTATTCCGTTAACATTCCAAGAAATAAATTTTTTCATCGCATACACCTCTCTTTGTCTATTTATCACACATTTTACCATACAATACAGGGTAAAATCTACTGTTAATTTATTGACAATCTTCGTTAAAAACTGTAAAATTACCAATTGGGAAATATCGTGGGAAATTCTTACGAAGAAAAGGGTATAAAAATGAATAATAAACACAGCGTTTACCGAAATGAAAATCGGTTTTCTTTTTGGGGAGTTTTTGTAAAAGGGCTGGGAGTTTTAGCCGTAGTTGCAATCGCTTATGCCGTCATATATCTTTCGTTCCGTGATGGCACGGCTTATTCTCAGGATGTTATATCCGATCGCTTTGAACCCGTTGCCGTTCTTCCCTCGGAAAACAATACTTCCGCTTCATCCGACAGCGGTTCGGATATTAAGGGAAGTGAAAATTCGGTTGATCTTTCGCAAAGCGAATTTGATTTTTCGAAAATGCCGACAGGCACGGAAGAAATCGTTAATTACTACAATGCGGTTAACTCAAAGGCAAAATCGCAGTCGACAAGTGTTATACATACATATAATAATGTTACAAACTATAACGGCGTTATCGAAACCGGAGACAATGCACTTCTTGCTAAAATCGCAAAAGCCGTTATGGGTTCTTTCTTAAAAGAAGACACCACGCAAACCGTTTATTCTTCACGGGAAGAAATCACTCGGGAACTTCCGCCTTCAGATGCTTCATGCCGGCTTTCCGCCGAAGATGTCGAATCCGCCGTATGTTCCGATAAAGGATCCTATTACGAAATCGAAATACACATTAAACCCGAAACGGATCCCGTCTCTTCAAAAGCAACCGGAGCTGTCTGCTCGATTATAACAAAAGACGAAATTCTCGATGCCGTTGAAGGCTATGTGGATATATCGAACATCCACTGTAATTACGAAAATGTATATATTATCGCTCATGTCGATAAGTCAACCGGCAATATGACTTACTTATATACATATATGCCGATGTATCTCGATCTCACGGCTTTGGGTATGGATTGCAGAGTCGGTCTTACATTCGAAGATAAATATACAATAAATTGGTAACGGAGAAAATTATGAGTAAAAATTCATTATTTAATAAAATCAAATATTTTATAATTGATATGGACGGAACATTCTATCTCGACGGAAACATTATCGACGGAGCACTCGATTTCCTCGAAAAAGTCAAAGAAACAGGTAAAGACTTCTGTTTCTTTACCAACAACTCGTCCAACAATGTCGAAGTATGCAAAACAAAACTTCACAAAATGGGTTGCGATGTTTCGGATGACAAAATCGTTATTTCATCCCATGTAACAATATCGCATCTTAAAGAATATTATCCGAACAGCACGGTCTATCTCCTCGGAAACGAAAGGCTCACTCAAGATTTCGTCAATGCCGGAATTGTTCTTGATGACAAAGACCCCGACATAGTTGTTTTGGGATTTGACACTACTCTTACATACGAAAAAATGCATAAAGCCTGCAAATTTATTTCCGAAGGCAAAAAATATATTGCTACCCATCCGGATTTCAACTGCCCGACAGCAGACGGATTTATGCCCGACACAGGTTCAATGATGGCGATGTTCAAAGCCTCGACGGGAAAAGATCCGGAAGTTATGGGAAAACCTCACGCTCACACCGTTGAGTATTTAACGAAAAAACTTCAATGCAAAAAAGACGAACTTTGTTTTATCGGAGACAGACTTGAAACCGATATTGCCATCGGCATGAAAAACGGTGTAACTTCCGTTCTTGTTCTTACCGGAGTTACCGATTTAGACCTTTACGAAAAGAGCGATATTAAAGCCTCTTTCGTTGCCGCTTCGCTTAAAGCATTGAGTGAAGAATTATAATAAATATCCGAAGCGATGCATTTGCATCGCTTCTTTTTATATGCTGATTTTCGTCAATTGCGTTCCGGTATAATAATGTGAAAGTATTGCTTTGTAATCACTGCCGTTTCTTGCCATATAATCGGCTCCGTACTGACTCATTCCGATAAGATGTCCGTATCCGAAAACATTAAAGACAAAATTTCCGTTTGAATATTCCACTGAAAAGGACGGACTTCTCAATGAAAATAAATTTCTCGCTTTCGTTCCCGTTACACTTTTCCCTCCGATACAAACCGATTTTACCGATCCCGCCTCGGTAAAATCAATATTCCCGATCCATGCAGACGGATCGTCGCTTAAGTTTATATCGGTTTCACCGGAAACGGCATTTTTGAACTGATCTGCGGTTAAAATCACAGTTGAAGAATAGTCGGGCGAGAGTTTATCTCCCGATGACACTACGGAAGTTAAATACGGTAGGCTACCGCCCCATATATCAGCGGCATTTTCCGTTTTTCCCATACTGATTGCACAGTATGCCGCAACAATCGGTTCGGACTCGTATGTTACCGCCTGTCCCGCCACTTCGCTGACCGCAGCAAGTATTTTTTCGTGATACCGCTCATATTTATCGCCCCATTTTTTCTTTTGAGTTTCATCGTTTATATATCCTTGATGTGTTTTCGGATCATCGCTTATATCCGCTCCGTTTAATGCCGAATCGGGATTTTTCCTCAATCTCACAAGATTTGTATATGCCGCTACCGCTTGCGCTTTAAGTGCTTCTTCATGATAAGTTGCCGGCATTTCGCTTGCCACACACCCTACGAGATATTCCTCAACCGAAGTTGTCATAATATTTCCGTCAGCCTTTGCCATCACCTTTACAACTCCCGTCTCTTGTACTTCGGCATCTCCCTTATCATCACCGAAAACGGTATTTTTAACATTCGAAAAAGAAAACTCGGACAAATCAAGCGCCGCAATCGGAGTAAAAATTACCGCAAGCAGCAAAATTATATATATTATCAAAACTCTTTTCATTCTTCTGCACCTCTTTTTATTATCTTAATCCTTTATAATTCGTTGACTTTGCCCTTATTTTGAGATACAATATAATATCAATTAAAATGTATAATTATGACTTAAAATACCATCTCTAAGAAGGAGAGTAAATATATATGGCTGAATTTATATCATCGGTTTCGGATAATACCATTTCAAGTTTATGCTCGGAACTGCGAAAAAATAACACCATAAAATCCGAAGACTACAAAAGATTCGATGTAAAAAAAGGTCTCAGGAACTCCGACGGTACCGGCGTTATGACCGGTCTTACGAGAATCTGTTCCGTTGAAGGATATTATATTGACGACGGAGAAAAAGTTCCCAAAGAAGGACGCCTTTTCTACCGTGGAATCAGTATGAGCGATATTGTCGAAAACTGTAAAGAAGAAAACAGATTCGGATTTGAAGAAGTTATCTGGTTATTGCTTTTCGGTGATCTTCCGACCAAAGAACAACTTGATGCTTTTACAAAGATGCTTGCATCCGCAAGAGAACTTCCCGATGAATTCATCGAAGATTTAATAATGAAGGCGCCGTCCAAAGATATAATGAATAAGGTTGCGAGTTCTGTTCTCGGACTTTACACTTTCGATGAAAATCCCGATGATACTTCACTTGAAAATGTACTCCGTCAGTCAATTCAGTTAATTGCTCAGGCTCCCATGATTATGTCTTACGCTTATCAGGCAAAACGAAGAGCGTTCGACCATAAAAGTATGTATATTCATCAAAACAAACCGGAATACAATATGGCTGAATCAATCTTGCGTTCTATCCGTTCGGACAGAAAGTTTACGGATACCGAAGCAAAAATTCTCGATACCTGTATGATGATTCACGCAGACCACGGCGGCGGAAACAACTCGACTTTTACAACACGCTGTATTACATCCACCGGAACGGATACATACTCCGCAATTGCCGCAGGCATCGGTTCTCTTAAAGGTCCGAAACACGGCGGTGCAAACATCCGTGTTCACAATATGGTTAAAGATATTAAAAACAATGTTGCCGACACTTCCAACGAAGGTCAGATTGCCGACTATTTAGCCAAGGTAATAAAAAAAGAAGCGGGAGACCGTTCCGGACTTATTTACGGTATGGGCCATGCCGTTTATACTCTTTCGGATCCGAGAGCTGTTCTTCTTAAGCGTGATGCCGCAAAATACTCCGCTGGGTTCGGATACGAAGAAGAATTCAAAATACTCGAAACCATCGAAAAAGTTACTCCCGAACTTTTCTGTAAATATAAGGGAATCAAGAAAAAGATTTGCGCCAATGTAGATCTGTATTCCGGACTTATTTATTCAATGCTCGGAATTCCCGAAGAACTTTTCACTCCCCTGTTTATGTCAGCAAGAATTGCAGGTTGGTGCGCACACCGAATCGAAGAACTCTCTTCGGGAAGCAAGATTATGCGTCCGGCTTACAAGAGCGTATCTCTTCCGAGAGCTTTTGTTCCGTTAGATCAAAGGGTTGACAACCACTTCGCTCAAAGCGAATATATCCCGACCGAAGAAAGATAAATACGAAAGAGGCAAAAAAATGAGCTCAAAATCCCTCAAAAAAAATATCAGTTTCAAAACAATTTACACCGTTTTCGGAATATCGGCGGCAGTTCTTCTCGGAATCAGACTGTATCAACTGTTCTGCCTTAATGAAAGGGACGGCAGCGGTTTCTTTGATCATATAAACGCAAGCGTATACATTTTCTATATCGCATCTGCCGTATTTGCGGCTGTAATCATCGCTCTTGTATCGCTTACCGATAAAGTTCCTGCTTCGAAAATGCCAAGAGGCAAATCAAAGCCCCTTGCGATTGCGTCTTTTGTGATGACCGCAGGTCTTGCTTACGATACGGGATATTCATTCAGTTTGTTCATAAAAGCCGTTATGACTTACGGTGCTTCCGGAGATCTCGGAACATATCTTTTCTCAAACGGTATGTTTTCTATACTCTTCGAAGGTGTTTTCGGCCTTGCTGCCTGCATATATTTCACCCTTCTCGCACTTTCATATCACGACGGCAAAAACTCATTCCGTGAATACAAATTACTTGCACTTACCCCTCTGTTTTGGGCAATGTTCAAAACAGTTTACAGATTTATGACAAAAATCAGTTTTATTGTCGTTGCCGATCTTATGCTTGAACTTGCGGAGCTTGTTTTTGCAATGCTCTTCCTTTTGTCATTTGCGAGAATAAACTCTCAAATCGTTCAAAAATACGAAATGAGAAAAGCAATGAAATACGGTTTCGCTACGGCATTGTTTGCTTGTGTTATAGGACTTTCGAGATTTATCATAACAATATGCGGACTTTCGGAATGTTTGCCTAATGCATTTTCGTTCTCCCTTGTCGATCCGGCCCTTACCGTTTTCACTTTGATTTATATTGACTCCTGTTCAAAAACGGGAAGAAGTGCCGAAGAAGACGAACTCATAGTAACCGAAGAAGAAACGGAAAATCAGGCAATTGATGACGATTTCCTTGACAACTGATTCGGAGAAAAATATGTTTTTACAAAATGTTGCCACTGCCGCACACCAAGTCGCTGTTCTCTATATTATCGTTGCGGTCGGTTTTATATGCGACAAAGCAAAACTTTATACCGAAAAAGCGGCGAAACTCACAAACGATTTACTTTTTTATATAGTAACTCCGGCAATAATAATCAATTCATTTTCTTCAATGGATTTCACCGCTGAAAACTGGCATAATTTATTGATGTCTTTTCTCGGCGGAACGGTTTTCCATTTAATCGCCATTATTATTTCTCTGCCTTTTTTCAGGCATGGTAACGAAGATTCGGACAGAGTTTACCGTTTTGCCTGCGTATTCGGAAATGTAGGATATATGGTATTGCCCTTGGCTCAAGCCGTTCTCGGAAACGAAGGAGTTTTCTTCTGTTCGGGTGTTCTTATCCCCTTTAATGTTCTTTCTTTTACATACGGTTTAAGCCTTATGAAAAAGACGCAAGAAGGCAAATCGGTTATCAATCCGAAATCTCTTATTCTCAATCCCGGAGTTATTTCGGTCATAATAGGCTTACCTATCTATCTTCTTGAGATTTCCCTACCCGATGTTGTAATGCAACCGGTTCAATATATCTCAAGTCTTAACACACCTCTTGCGATGCTTATGTTCGGAACCTATCTTTCTCAAACCGATCTCAAAAAAATGTTCTTTCGTCCTCAGGCATACCTTGTTGCCCTTCTCAAATTGATCGTTATGCCTTTAATATCATTGGCAGTGTTCAGACTGATGGGTCTTTCCGGAACATTGTTAAGCGCTCTGATCCTTTCCGCTTCCGCACCTACGGCCAATAATACCGTAATGTTTTCCACCAAATACGGCAGAGATAATGAAGCGGCATCACAGACCGTTGCCGTTGTCAGTTTCATTTCCATCATCACAATGCCTGTTATGATAGCCCTTTCGCAAATTTTTTAATGAAAGATTTTGAAATTATGACGATAGATAATTTTAATCTAAGCAAGCGTGAAAAAGATGCATTACTTTCATACGCTAAGAACGGAACTTTTCCGCAAACTTTTCTGGTTGAAGGCGCAACACTTAAAGAAAGAGTGGATTTTGCCGAATTTCTTGCAAATATGATTGTATGCCGAAGCAATGACAAAAAGCCGTGCGGAATTTGTCCCGCCTGCATAAAATGTGCATCGAAATCCAATCCGGACATAAAACATTTCGGAGAAGAAAAGGAAAATTACAGTTTCAAAGTTGAATTTTCCCGTCAAATAAAACAAGATGCTTTTGTTATTCCGAATGATTCGGATAAAAAAGTTTATATTATTACCGAAGCTCAAAATATGAACGAAGCTGCGGAAAACGCAATGCTCAAAATATTGGAAGAACCGCCGTCGTTTGACTATTTTATTCTCACCTGTTCTTCAAAAAACGCAATGCTTGACACGGTGATTTCCCGTGCCGATGTAATCAGCCTTTCTCAGCAAGACGAACCCGTTTGCGAAAAAGCGGTAACAGCGGCCTGCGATATAGCGCTTGCGCTTTGTTCGGACTCGGAAATCGAATTGCTGACGGCACTTTCGGTTATAAATTCCGATAAAAATTTGTTTCTCGATGTTACAACTGTTCTTACACGGATTTTTGCCGATGCATTGATTTTCAAACAAACCGAGCAACTTTCGTCCGATTATGAAAAAACAGTACAAACTTTAACCAACAAACTCTCGGCAAAAAGAATTTACGGTTTAATCGAAGAAATAAGCACTTTACAAACGCTTTTCAAACAAAATTCAAACTACAATTTACTTATAACCGCTATGTGCATACGCTTACGCAGTGCGGTGGGAAAGTAATTTTACAAAGGAGACTAATATGTCAGAAATAGTCGGTATCAGATTTAAGGATGTCGGAAAAGTATATTATTTCAACCCGAATTCAATGCAATTCAAAAAAGGCGATCGAGCAATCGTAGAAACAGCCCGTGGACTTGAATGCGGCGAAGTTGCGATGGAAAACAGAAATGTTCCCGAAGAAGAAATCGTAAGTCCGTTAAAACCCGTTATTCGCCTTGCAACCGAAGCAGACCTTAAAACCGTTGAAGAAAACAAAATCAAAGAAGAAAAGGCATATAAAATCTGTGAAGAAAAAATCGCAAATCACGGACTTGATATGAAACTTGTCGATGTCGAATACACATTTGATTCAAGTAAAATTCTCTTTTATTTTACCGCTGACGGACGGGTAGATTTCCGAGAACTCGTTAAAGATCTCGCCGGCGTGTTCAGAACCAGAATCGAATTGCGCCAAATCGGTGTCCGTGATGAAGCGAAAATGCTCGGAGGATTCGGAATTTGCGGCCGTCCGTTCTGTTGCCGCTCTTTTCTCGGAGAATTTCAACCCGTATCAATAAAAATGGCAAAAGAACAAGGTATGTCGCTTAATCCCGTTAAAATAAGCGGAACCTGCGGCAGACTTATGTGTTGTCTTAAATATGAGCAGGATACCTATGAGCATCTTTTAAGGCATACTCCCAAAGTCGGAGCGATTGTCGATACCGTCGAAGGCAGAGGAACCGTAATCGAAAACAATCTCATTACCGGTATGCTTAAAGTTCGTCTTGACAGGAGAAGCGATGCGGCTCCGATCGTTGTCGAAAGACACAGCGTTAAACTTATAAAAGATGCTCAGATAAAACTCGATAAGTCCGAAATCGAAGCCTTAAAAGGAATTGAATAATTTCATAAAAACACTTGATATTTTATAAAATTGTGTTACAATGAAATCAACAAATATAAGGGAGGTAAGAATTATGGCATACAAAATCAGTGATGATTGCATTTCATGCGGTGCTTGTGCAGCTGATTGTCCCGTTTCCGCTATTTCGGAAGGCGACAGCAAATATGTAATTGATGCAGATACTTGTATTGATTGCGGTAACTGTGCAGATGTTTGCCCCGTAGGAGCTCCCGCAGCTGACTAATCCGTAGGATATGAAATCTTTTATAAAGACCCGATTTATTCGGGTCTTTATTTTTTTATTGACAATAAATACAATCCGCTGTATAATTTCAAATTGAAACTCGGTTTCATTTTCATATCGGAGGCTTGTATGGGATATATAACTAAACAAAGCACTCAAATACTTGATTTCCTGAAGTCGAACTCAGACCGCCATTTAACCGCTGACGATGTCTTTTACTCTCTTCGGCAAAGCGGAAATCAAATCGGAAGAACTACTGTTTACCGACATCTTGAACGCTTATATGAAGACGGTATTATAAAAAAATATACTCTCGGAGACGGGTCTTCCGCCTGTTACCAATACTTCGGTAACACCAAACAGTGCCATACCCATTATCACCTGAAATGTTTGAAATGCGGAATTCTTCTTCATACCGAATGTGATTTTCTAAATGAATTATCCGATCATATCTTAAATCAACACGGATTTACCGTCGACGGTGAAAAAACCGTGCTTTACGGATTATGCGGCGACTGCCGTAAGAAAGGCTGAATATGAATTTTATCGACATTTTAATTGATGTAACCGTTGATACGGCACTTGACTGTTTGAAAATGCTCCCGTTTCTTTTCTTTGCGTTTCTCTTACTTGAAGCCGTTGAACACCATGCTTCGAAAAAAATCGACAGCATCCTTGCGGCTTCGGGAAAATTCGGAGTTTTGGCAGGAGCGCTGCTCGGATGTATTCCGCAATGCGGATTTTCCGTTTTTTGTGCCAATCTCTACTGCGGCGGACTGATCGGACTCGGAACTTTAGCCGCCGTTTTTATTTCGACTTCGGACGAAGCACTTATTATTATGTTTTCTCATCCCGAAAGCAAGGGAGAGATGCTTAAACTTATTGCTGTAAAATTAGTAATCGCCGTTATTTTCGGCTATATAATCACACTTTTCGAAAAAAAACGCCCTGTCAGCCAAAAAAATGTCGAAGATCTTTGCGCAGACGAACACTGCGGTTGCCACGGTGAACACAGCGGAATTTTGAAACCCGCACTCCATCATACTGTAAAGATTTTTTTGTTTTTAATAATTACTGTATTTATTCTTAATCTTGCAATCGAAACTCTCGGTATGGAAAGGATTTCGAAGATTTTGCTTTCCAATTCGTTCTTCCAACCGTTTATCGCCGCTTTAATCGGGCTTATCCCCAACTGTGCATCTTCAATCGTCCTTACAGAACTCTATCTTAAAGGCGCAATATCATTTGCCTCGGTTATTTCGGGACTGAGTATGGGTGCGGGAGCGGGATTGATTGTTCTCTTCAGAGAAAACAAAAACATAAAAGAGAATTTAAGAATTGTCGGTATTCTTTATCTGTGCTCCGTTATTGCGGGAACAGTCATATCTTTTTTACCTATATAAGCAACAAGGCGGATTTTCCGCCTTATTTTTTTCATCGTCAAGCGGTTTTCATCTGCTTTTCGTTGACATAAACGGCTGCTTATTATATAATTATTTAGTATGTTAAATGAAATTTTCAAATGTTTTTTCGAAAGCACTTAAGGAGGTAAAACAATGGTAAAAGCAATTGTCGGCGCTAACTGGGGCGATGAAGGTAAAGGTAAAATTACCGATATGTTCGCTGAAAAAGCGGATATTGTCATTCGTTTTCAGGGCGGTGCAAATGCGGGACACACCATTATCAACGAGAAAGGACGCTTTGCTTTTCACCTTATGCCCAGCGGTGTATGCTACGATCATACAACCTGCATAATAGGAAACGGCGTTGCGCTTGATATTAACAAATTCTGCAAAGAACTCGAAGATGTTCGTAAAGCGGGACTCAATCCCAAACTTTTAGTTTCGGACAGAGCGCAAATACTTATGCCGTATCACATTCTTTTCGACGAATATGAGGAAGAAAGGCTTCAGGGTAAGGCTTTCGGTTCAACCAAAAGCGGTATCGCTCCGTTCTTCTCTGACAAATATGCAAAGATCGGTATTCAGTTGAACGAACTTTACGATGATGAAACGCTCAACGAAAAACTCGACAATATTTGCACACTTAAAAACCTCACATTAGAACATGTCTATCACAAACCTCTGCTCGACAGACAAGAGTTATATAACACCTGTGTTAAATACAGAGAAATGATTAAGCCTTATGTCTGCGATACACACGCTTACTTGCAAAAAGCCATCGAAGAGGGCAAAGAAATCTTGCTTGAAGGTCAGCTCGGAACTCTTAAAGATCCCGATTTCGGAATTTATCCGATGGTTACCTCTTCTTCGACTCTTGCAGGTTACGGCGCTGTAGGTGCGGGTATTCCGCCTCATAAAATCGAAGAAATCATCGTTGTTACAAAAGCGTATTCTTCAGCCGTAGGAGCAGGTGAATTTGTTTCCGAAATTCTCGATGAAGAAGAAGCACAGGAACTTCGTATTCACGGCGGTGATAAAGGCGAATTCGGTGCAACTACCGGCAGACCGAGACGAGTCGGTTGGTTCGACTGCGTTGCAACACGCTACGGCATTGAATGTCAAGGCGCAACAAAGGTTGTTATGACCGCAATCGACTGTCTTTCATATCTTGACGAAATTAAAGTTTGCACAGGATACGAAGTAGACGGAAAAATTATCAAAGATTTCCCCACAACCTCTGTTCTTAAAAAATGCAAACCCGTTCTTGAAACACTTAAAGGTTGGCATTGCGACATAAGAGGAATTAAAGATTACGACAAACTCCCCGATGAAGCAAAAGCGTATGTTGAGTTTATCGAGAAGCAACTCGGTTGTAAAATTGATATGGTTTCCAACGGCCCTGAGCGTGAAGCCATTATTTACAGATAAACATTACTCAACTTATTCGGGAGGCATCACTTATGGAAAAAATTCTGGTTTTGGACTTCGGCGGTCAATATAATCAACTGATAGCAAGAAGAGTCCGTGATAACAATGTTTATGCGGAAATTCTTCCCTATACCGCTTCGCTTGAACAAATTAAAGCAAGCAATTATAAAGGCATTATATTTACCGGCGGACCGAACAGTGTGTATGACCTCTCTTCTCCCCATTACTCAAAAGAAATTCTCGATCTCGGAATTCCGATTTTGGGAATTTGCTACGGCTGTCAACTCATTTCTTGGATGTGCGGCGGCAGTGTAAAAACGGCACCTGTTTCGGAATACGGAAAAATAAATGTCGAAGTTAAAAGCAGTCCGCTTTTCAAGGGAATTCCCCAAAAAAGCATTGTATGGATGAGCCACACCGACTATATTTCTCAAGTTCCCGACGGATTCGAAATAATCGGAAAAACCGACGACTGCCCTTGCGCCGCTATGCAAAACGAAAAAAAGAATATTTATGCGGTTCAGTTTCACCCCGAAGTTACTCACAGTCAATACGGACAAGAGATGCTTCGTAATTTCCTATATGAGATATGTAAATGTTCGGGCGATTGGATAATGGACGATTTCATAGAAAACACCGTTGAAAAACTTCGCAGTCAAATCGGCGATAAAAAGGTTATTCTCGGTCTTTCGGGCGGAGTCGATTCTTCGGTTGCCGCAGGACTCCTTTCCCGTGCCGTAGGAAATCAACTCACCTGTGTTTTTGTCGATCAGGGATTGATGCGAAAAGACGAAGGCGATTTTGTCGAAAAAACTTTCACTTCTCTGTTTGATATGAATTTCGTAAGAGTTAACGCTCAAGAAGTTTTTCTTAAAAAGCTTAAGGGCGTTACAGATCCGGAAGAAAAAAGAAAAATCATCGGCACCGAATTTTACAATGTATTTTGGGATGAAATCAGAAGATCGAATATTGACGGATTTTTCGCTCAAGGCACAATTTATCCCGACTGTATCGAATCGGGAAAAGGAAATGCGGATGTTATTAAAACCCATCACAATAAAGTAAAAATGCCCAAAGGAATAAAGTTTAACGGTATAATCGAACCTTTATGCGACCTGTTCAAAGACGAAGTGCGTCAAGTCGGTGAAAAACTCGGAATTCCGCATGACCTCGTTTGGCGGCAGCCTTTTCCGGGGCCGGGATTGGGCGTTCGGATTATCGGTGAAATAACCGCCGAGAAAGTTCACATTCTTCAGCAAGCGGATGCGATTTTCCGTGAAGAAATGGCAAAAACGCATTATGACGAACAGTTAAGTCAGTTCTTTGCCGTTCTTCCCGATGTTAAAACAGTCGGTGTTATGGGTGATCATAGAACTTATGAAAATCTCATCGTTTTGCGTGCAATTACCACAGACAACTTTATGACTGCCGATTGGGCACACATTCCTTATGAACTTCTTACCAAGGTTTCAAGCCGAATAACAAATGAAGTCAAGGGTGTCAACCGTGTCGCTTACGACATAACTTCCAAACCGCCCGCAACAGTGGAATGGGAATAAATTATCTGTATATAAATCCTCGGAGCCTGTTGTTCCGAGGATTTATTTTTCAGCAAGATTGAAAATCAAATATAAGTGCTGTATAATAAAACCGATAATCATACAATGTATATTGAATACAAATCGGAAGTGAAAAAATGAAAGCATTAACATATATAGAAAAAGGGAAATTCGTATTAACCGACAAACCGAAACCGCAAATTATCAATCCGAGCGATGCTGTTGTCCGTGTTACAATGAGTTCAATCTGCACCAGCGATTTGCATATTAAACACGGTTCAGTCCCCAATGCCGTCTGCGGTATAACCGTAGGGCACGAAACAGTAGGAGTCGTCGAACAAGTCGGCAGTAATGTCAAATCCGTAAAAGTCGGAGATCGTGTTACGGTAAATGTCGAAACTTTTTGCGGAAAATGTTTTTTCTGCAAACACGGATATGTAAACAACTGCACCGACAAAAACGGCGGATGGGCTTTAGGTTGCCGTATTGACGGAGGTCAAGCGGAATTCGTCCGTGTTCCCTATGCAGATCAGGGCTTAAATAAAATTCCCGACAGTGTCAGCGACGAGCAGGCACTTTTTGTAGGGGATATTCTCGCAACAGGATTTTGGGCGGCACGCATATCGGAAATCACAAATGATAATACCGTACTTATAATCGGTGCCGGACCGACGGGAATATGCACATTGATTTGTACGATGCTGAAAAAGCCGAAAAAAATTATCGTTTGCGAAAAAGATGTTTCAAGAATACGATTCGTCAATGAACATTACCCCGAAGTCTTAACTTGCACCCCCGAAGAATGTGAGAACTTCGTATACAACAACTCCGAACACGGTGGTGCCGATATTGTTCTGGAAGTTGCCGGATCAAATGACAGCTTTCAACTTGCATGGAAATGCGCCCGTCCTAACGCTACCGTAACAGTCGTTGCCTTATATGACGAAGCACAGGAACTGCCTCTTCCCGATATGTACGGAAAAAATCTCACTTTCAAAACAGGCGGAGTTGACGGATGCGACTGCGAAGAAATTCTCTCTCTTATTGAGCAGGGAAAAATCGACACCACGCCTTTAATTACTCACAAATATAAACTCTCCGACATTGAAACAGCATATAACATATTCGAAAACCGCAGCGACGGTGTAATAAAAATAGCGATTACCGAATAAAAAAACTCTCGGAAAGGAAAAACATATGTTACCTTCATCAGAAACAGCCATCAACGAATTGGAAACAGCGGCAAAAATGAATCCGGGACCGTGGAAAGCACATTCCTATAATGTTGCTAAAGCAGCACAAATAATTGCTGAGCACTGTGAAAACTTAGACAGCGAAAAAGCATATATACTCGGACTTCTGCATGACATCGGAAGAAGAACAGGTGTTGCCGCAGTCAGACATATAATCGACGGTTATGATTACTCTGTCTCTAAAGGCTGGGATGAAGTTGGGCGCATATGCCTGACCCACTCATTTCCCGTAAAAGATATTGAAGCCGATATAGGCAAAAAAGACATATCACAGATTCAATACGATTTCATTGATAACTTCTTAAAAAGCGTTGAATACGATCAATATGATAAACTCATAATACTTTGCGATGCTTTAGCGGACGCAAACGGGTTTTGTATTTTGGAAAAAAGATTTATTGATACAACAAGACGATACGGGATTTTTCCGTTTTCGGTTGATCGTTGGAACAAAACTTATGAATACAAAAACTATTTTGAGGAAATGATCGGCAAATCAATATATGAGCTTTTACCCGACATCGAAAATTGCATTTACACTTAATATCGAAAAAGCAACGGAAAACAAAAGTTATCCGTTGCTTTTTATTTAATCTTTTCTGAATATATCAATCGGCTGACCGTCTTCACTTTTCCATACCGTCCAACCGTTATTGTAATTCCCTAAAACAACCCATCCTGCCGTTGACGGTGAATTACACACGGCATCGTTCTGTAAAATGCCGTTTTCGATAACTGCCGTTCTTCTCGCTTCGGGCATCCAATCTTTTTCACATGGCAAACATTTACTGCCTTTTTCAACAATAAACTTTTTGCCTTCAACTCGCATAACACCCCGTGCCGAACCCGATTGTAAAAAATACCGTCCGTCAGGCACTTTGTATTTCGTAACACTGTTGACATTCATTCGTCTTTCTTCGGCGGAAACCTCAAACATCTCCTGTTTCGAAACGGTTTTCGGATAGATCTGCTTTCCGTCAAATGAAGCCAACAACTGAACCGCTAAATCAATATCCAAAGCAAACAGTTCCGTATTCGGCACATTGCTTTTACTGAAAATATCGTGGATTAGTACTTCTTTTTCATCATAACCTTCAACTTCAATTGCAAAATATCTTTTCAATCCCGTAATGTTTCTGTATCCGTTGCTTTCAAGAGAATACATTCTCTGTTCGAAATTATCGCTTCCCGTTTTTCCGATTTTAACAAGTCCGGGAACGACAGTCGTCATACAATAAATGATTCCTTTTGCCATAAAATCCATATCTCCTATTCCGACAGTAAAATTCACTGCCGCCTTTTAACTTGATACCATTTTAACATTTAGTATAAAATCATTCAACATTACCCGTATTTTTTCTAATATAAATCGTCTTGAAATTGCAGATTTCTATTGAAAAATCAATTTCAGTCCGCTATAATATTTCTGTTGGATTGTTGATTTATCAATATTTCTTAACCGTTTGTATTTTATTTGTTATTGCCATATGGCGATATAAAGGAGAAATAACTATGAGCAATGTACGACCCGAAACTATGGCACGCATCAACAATGCCGAACTTGCTAATGCTTTTATTGAAGAACAAATAGCTCAAATCCGCAACCAAGTCGGTGATAAAAAAGTTCTTTTAGCGTTATCAGGCGGTGTTGACTCTTCCGTTGTTGCGGCTCTTTTAATAAAAGCAATCGGCAAACAATTGGTTTGCGTCCATGTAAATCACGGCCTTATGCGTAAAGGCGAAAGCGAACAGGTTATCGAAGTTTTCCGCAATCAGATGAACGCTAACCTCATTTATGTCGATGCGACAGATCGCTTCCTTGACTTGCTTGCAGGCGTAAGCGAACCCGAAAAAAAGCGTAAAATTATCGGCGGCGAATTTATCAAAGTGTTCGATGAAGAAGCGGCAAAACTCGAAGGCATTGATTTTCTTGCACAAGGCACAATTTATCCCGACATTCTCGAATCCGACGGTGTAAAAGCACATCACAATGTCGGCGGACTTCCCGAAGATATGAAAATGGAATTGGTTGAGCCTATAAAACTTCTTTATAAAGATGAAGTTCGTGTTGTCGGAGAAGCATTAGGCCTTCCGCACACTATGGTTTACCGTCAGCCGTTCCCCGGCCCCGGATTAGGTGTCCGTTGCCTCGGCGCTATAACAAGAGACCGTCTTAACGCTCTTCGTGAAGCCGATGCGATTTTGCGTGAAGAATTTGACAAAAACGGATTAGCCGGAAAAGTTTGGCAGTATTTCATCGCAGTACCCGATTTCAAGAGCGTAGGTGTCAGAGACGGCAAACGCTATGAAGGTTGGCCGGCTGTTATTCGTGCTGTCAACACAACAGATGCCATGACCGCAACGATTGAAGAAATCCCCTATCCTCTTCTTCACCATATCACAGACAGAATCACTCACGAAGTCGAAGGAATAAACCGTGTAGTAATGGACCTCACTCCCAAGCCTATCGGAACTATCGAATGGGAATAATTTTGGGGTCACTAAAAACCCAGTATTTATGCGGGTTTCAAGGATTTCAAAAGACAATTTGATAGCAAAATGATAGCAAACTATCAGGCTGTTTTACTCTAAACAGACCAAGTGGTTTGCGAATAGATTATCTTAAATACTAAAAAGGCATTACTGACTTTTTGCAGTCGGTAATGCCTTTTTTCTATGCTTATTTATGTGTGTTAAAAGCAATGCTTTCGGGATATGTATAACGCCAATTATCGTATTCCTCTTTTGAGATTTCACCGTTTTTAAGTTTTTGAGCCTGCTCTTTCCAAGCGGTGAACATACCGAACATTGTAAGGTAGTTTGTACCCATACCCTTGTCCAAGTGCAAACAAACCTCACCGTCAATTTCGGTGATTTTAAGACCATATAAATCTTCAAGGGTAAATAAGGTGTGCATTAAGCCTTCGTAGTTATCTATATCAGGAACAGTTAATGCCTTAGTAGATACACCAAATATCTCTGCAAGATTGTTTGTTAAATCAGCTTTTGGTGTTCTTGAGCCAGATTCGTATTGTGCCATACGAATATCAGCGGTCTTTTCAGGAAAGCCCACCTGCATACCAAGATATTTTTGAGTCATACCTCTTAAATTTCTAAAAAAACGAATTCTTTCTCCGATAGCCATAAAAAAATACTCCTTTCGTACTCCTGAAAT
>CAZGPE010000014.1:0-36512 GCA_964527585.1 uncultured Eubacteriales bacterium | reverse complement strand
ATTGTGATAATACAGAAATACAGCATAAGTGTATTGAACTCAAAAAGATGTTAATCGCTTCAATAAATACTGCGAAAGAAAATATGAATAAATCTAAATCATAATTGATTTTCGTTACACAAACACAAGAAACCATCCACATTTGTGGGTGGTTTTTTTATATATTATTTATTGTTAACTTATCGTTATTTTCCATGCCGGAAGAATATGCATAAAGTTGACATTAACTGCTATGAGTGTAAAAGAAACGCCTATAGAATTCCTCCTTAAATTCTTACATAGTATTGGAAAAAAGCGAAACAGATGCAAGAAAATTATATTTTTTATGATGAAATAAACCCTTTTTTATACAGAATAGAAAGTTGAAAACATTTTCATATTTCTTAAATAGATACAAAATTTCCGTTCATGAATGTGGGCGGAATTCTTAATTTTAACCGTTATTCTCAGTTCACGGCATATTGTAAAGTTAATTTCAAGTGAAAACAAAAATGGTAGAGCGAAATTGTCATATTATGTTTTACGCAATAGTGTATAAACTTGAATGTTGTGTTTTAATTTAATGTTAATCGCAATTTAATTTGTTCAGCAGAATAATTGTGTAAATTTTTCAACAACTTTGATTAAAACAAACAAATAACTGAATAGTCAAAAATACTCTGTATATATACAACCTGAACAAAGTATATGCGAATAATTTGTGTAAATTATCAATTGTTTTGAAAAATCATATATGCTAAACTTGAAACATAAGATAGAATTTATATTGAATTATCTAATTAAATCCAAATATTGTTGATATATTAAGGGAATGAGGTGTTTCCGATGTTTATGTAACATTTAATTTAATATTTATTAAACAAAAAGAGGAATGTAAAATGAAAAAACTAAAAAAATTATTATCGGTTTTATCAGTAGTTTTATGTGTTTTAATTGTATGTGCTTGTTTCAGTTTTGCTGCGAGTTCAAGCGTAAATATTTATTCTAATGAAAGTGTAAAGTACACCGGAACAATAGCGGCAAACAAAGTTAAATTTTCCGGACACAACAATTCCTCCTCAAGCAGAGCCTTGTATATAAAGACACAAGTGCAAAATGAGAAAGGAAAATGGATTGATTCTGATGAACTTCTTTTGCAACCCGGTACAAATTTTAATGAGATTAACGATCCCAATTATTATACCGTCAGCACAAATTGGCGTTTAGAGTTAAATCCTTACGGAGTTGCAACAACAGGTTGCACCGGTTCGGGAACCATAACAAGCCGCTAAATGATTTTATCGCACAAGTAAGGCATTTTTAATGCCTTACTTGTGTCGTAGAAAGGATAAATTATGACTTTGCGAACAAGTTACAAAAAGATTCTCGGCAATCGCATTTCGCTCATAACGATGTCAGTATCTTTTCTTATATATTTGGCTTTTTTGATCAGAGACTGTATTTTTCTTAACACTCAGTTGGCTATAGAAATACAAGGAGTGCTCACGCCGCTAACACATTCGGATACGACAGTTAAATATGTGTTTGTATTTTTTCTGTTTTTTACTTATGAAGTTTGCCAAGGTATTGTAAACTCAAAAGCAACCGAAACACTTCTTTGTTACAGAAATGCAACCGCTAAACTGTACGGGGGATTTTTTACGGTTCTCTCTGCACTTGCCGGAGCTCTTTCGACTGTATATTTTATAGTCAATTCGATAGGATATTTTTACATTGTGAAAAAATATGAATATCCCTTTATGGCGAAAATCGAACTGTTTTACTTAAAGTCAACATTGGTTTATTTCCTTTTGCCCTGCATTTGCGCAATATGTTTCGGAATTTTGTTCTCGGCAATTTTCAAGAGGGTTGCAGCCTATGTTATGATGCTTATTACCGTTCTTTTATCAATTGCGATTGAAGTAGTAGATGAACTTCCCACGATTTCGGAAGTTGAAAACGGAAAATACCTTTTTAAGATAATTGAAATTTTTTCGATTTTCCCTCAAGATATTCAGAGAGTTCCGTCTACATGGTTCGGAAGAAATGTTGCGATTGACAGAACAGAAAATGTTATTCTCTTAATTTGTCTATCGGTATTTTTGTTTTTGGTTATTGTTCAAAAAAAGGAACACGATTTCAAAAATACCGCTCTTAAATGCACAAGTTTGGTGTTGTGCGTGTTAATGTGTGCCGTGTATTTCACTCCGAAATCCCGTTACATACCGATTCAAGATCATTCGGAGAGTTCTTATAATGCCGAAATTCAAAATTTCGGAAATTCGGCATCAAAGGAAGCGGATTTTACCGTAAATTCCTATGAAATGATTTTTGACATTAAATCCTCTTTGAAAGCCGAAGTTAAAGTTAATTTTGACGCACAGCCCGAAAAAGAAATGGATTTTACACTTTGGCATCTATATGAAATCAAAAACATAACCGATAAAAACGGAAATAAAGTCGACTTTAACAGAAACGGAAATTATGTTACCGTTAAAAGTCCGGAAGGGAATACATCTCTTACATTTAATTATAAAGGATATTCATATAGGTTTGTTTCAAACAGAAGTTATACTTTTTTACCGGGATATTTCGCATACTATCCGATTGCGGGAAAAAAACAGGTGCAAAATCAATTTGCAATGGGACCGGCATTTAAGGATATGAGCAACGATTATAAGGTTGATTTTGATGTTACGGTAAATGCTTCGAAATCATTTATTTCAACGCTTGATAAAACAGAAAAAAATAAATTTTCCGGCACAGCATATTCAGTCGGACTGTTTTGTTCGGATTTGATTGATGAGATTGAGATAAACTCGGTTAAAGTTATCTATCCGATTACTACATATTTTACGCAGTTTCGCAGTTACCAAACTCCCGAAGAACTCGCAAAATCGGAAAGTTATTCCGAATTCTCGAAAATCGTCGATGCGATGAAAAATGCGGGACTGGTTTCCGACGGCGGATGTATAGTTTATCAGCCGTTTTTATATCAGCAACACGGAGAAAGGGATTTTGTCGCTCACGATACGGTTTACTCTATATATTTGAAAGTGCTGTATGAATTCACACAGGAAGAAATCGAAAGCCGATACAATGTCAATGTTCAGGAGTGGTTTAGTTATGATTGAAATTAGAGATTTGTATAAAGCTTTTATAAGTAAAAGCAATCTGAAAAGAATTAAGGCGGTAAACAAAGTAAATCTCTCTTTTGAAAAAGGTGTATACGGTCTTCTCGGTCCCAACGGAAGCGGAAAAACAACGATGCTGCGTTGTATAATGGGACTGTATAAGTATAAAGGAGAAATTCTTTTTAATTCACAAAGCCTGAAAAACAACCAAGAGTTAATTTGCAAAATCGGTTATCTTCCGCAACAGTTTGATATGTTTAAGGAACTGAAGCTTTACGAAATGATGCAATATTTCGCATCAATGAAAGGAATTGCGAAAAACGAATTAAATTCGGAAGTTATGTCGGCGCTTAAAACCGTAAATCTCGAAGAGCAAAAAGACTGCAAGGTTAAAGCACTTTCCGGCGGTATGAAAAGACGGGCTGGGATCGCTCAGGCAATTCTCGGAAAGCCCGAACTTATAATACTTGATGAACCGACAGTCGGCCTTGATGTCGAGGAGAGATTACGGTTTAAGAATATTATTAAAAGCATCGGAAAAACATCAACGGTTATTTTGTCGACCCATATTATCGAAGATGTCGAAGCGGTATGCGATAAAATTATAATAATGAAAAACGGCGAGATTTTAACATCAAGTTCAAGAAACGAAATTTCAGAGTTCGCAAAAGGAAAGGTTTTCGAGTACGAAAACGGAAAACAGCCCGATAACCTTGAAATCCAAAGGGTTTACGAACGCAACGGAAAAGAATATGTTAAGGTTATTTCAGCGTCGAAAATTAACGGCGAGGAAATTGAACCGAGTGTTGAGGACGGATATTTATGCTTAATAAAAGGCATTTAAGACGCAGCGGATTCGGGAGACTCTTTTCACTGTCTCTTAAATCCGTAATCCCGATGATTTTGTTTGTTTTGGCACTTCTGTTTGCATTGCTTCCGCTTATGCTGTATTTTAATTACAAAGTTTTAGGCTTTACCGAGGACTTTTTTACGCCGCTCATACAAAGCATAAGGCGAATTATTCCGTTTTCAAGTGTTCTTTTACCGATGATGTTTTTAAGCTATTATACGGAGACCGATTGCAAGGAACTGTTAAATATTTATATGTCGATTTACCGTATTCCGCTTTGCTTAGCGGCATTTACCGTTACCGTGATAATAAGCGGTGTGTATTTTGTGTATTTTCAAAAATACTACGACTGTATGTTTGAGGAATATCTGAAATGCATTTGTGCTTGTTTTATGCTTTTCGGAGTTGCTTATTTAATTCATTCCTTTACAAAATCAACGGCGATTACCTTGCTTGCGGTGTTGGTTTATGTAGTTTTTTTAATGATCAGCTTGGAAAAGTCGGTATTTAATTTCGCAACATATAATTTTGAAAAAGTAAAAGAAACACTGTACTGGCCGGCATTGGCGCTCATAGGAACAGCGGGGCTGATACTCGGAGAAATTAAACTTGTAAAGGTTAAAGAATAAAACAATAAAACAAAACGCCTAACTTTTTGAGTTAGGCGTTTATTATTATTTTCTTATGAACCGAGCATCTTTTTGAGGAATATTTCCGTCATCGGAAATGTAGCGTTCAATACGCATATGCAAATCGTATTTTTCTCTCAAACGAATGACGGTTTGCATCATTTCCGAAGTATGATGCATATCAAGTGCCTGTTGGGAGTCCCAACTGTCGATGAGTAAAACCGTTTCGGGATCATCGGCTTGAATAAAATAGGTATATTTCAAATTACCTTTTTCTTCCCGTATCTTTTTAACGGTTCCGCTTGAAACCATTTCTTCAACGAATTTTTTCGCACTGCCGTTTGAACCTGTATAATATAAATTTACCGTTATTGCCATACAGATTTTCTCCTAAGTGTTAAATTACCATAATCAAAGTACCTAAGGCAATAAAGATGCAGCCTATCAGCGACTTTGCGGTGAATTTTTCGTGTAAAAAAACGAAAGCCAAAACAAGCGTGATTACAACACTGAGTTTATCGACGGGAACGACTTTTGAAGCTTCTCCGATTTGAAGCGCTTTATAGTAACAAAGCCATGATGCGCCGGTCGCAAGTCCGGATAAGATTAAAAATATCCAACTTTTTCGGTTGATTTCACCGAGTCCGCCTTGCGCATGGGTGATAAAAACCATTACCCACGCCATAAACACGACAACAACCGTTCTTATTGCCGTTGCAAGATTAGAGTCAACTCCGTCAATTCCGATTTTTGCGAGAATAGAAGTCAGTGCCGCAAAAACCGCAGAAAGCAGTGCAAATATAAACCACATATTATCACCTTCAAGTTTATTATAGCACGGTATTCGGTATATGCAATTGTTTAGATGAAACTTTTTATGAATATTTCAAGTCCGATAAAAATCAAAATAATTCCGCCGAGAATACTTGCTTTTCCCGAAAGTTTTGTTCCGAATTTTTTTCCGATCATCAAGCCTGCCATACAAATTGCAAAGGTAACTCCGGCGATGATTACGCAAGATATAAGTGCATGAAGAATATCATAATCCGCAATTGTAAATCCGACTGAGAGAGCGTCGATAGAAGTTGCGATTCCCTGAACAATAAGAGCGGAAAAACCGACGGCCGCCTGCTCTTCGGAAGAGTCTTTGTTTTTTATTCCTTCAATGAGCATTTTTCCGCCGATATAACAAAGAAGTATCAAAGCAATCCACGGAATAAGTTTTTCAAAAGAGTTAAAATACTGAGCGACGGTCGAAACGCATATCCATCCGATAAGCGGCATTGCAAACTGAAAAAGCGCAAAGACACCGGCAATAAGAGACATTCTCGCTTTTTTCATTTTGGGTTCGTTTAATCCGTTTGCCAAAGATACGGAAAAAGCATCCATTGCAAGTCCGACGCCGAGCAAGGCGCTGTTAAAGAAAAACATAAAATTCCAATTCATTGTAACATCCTCATTTTTACATTATTAAACCCCAAGTAAAGCTTTTAGGCTGTACTTGGGGTCAATTTACTGTTTCTGAGACACCACGCACGGCAAAAAGCATACATGAGTCTCGCAAATTAAAACAAGCCAGATCAAGAAGATCAGTATGTTGACTTGTTACGCAATTTTATGCGCTTGCTACTCCCTCATAGAGATTGTGTCTATTTTAGCACGCCGAAACAGAAAAATCAACAATTTTCGATAATATTATTGTGAATCGGCAGAAAGGGAGTATCAATACTTATATTTCTTTTTATTGATTGCAAGGAATATCAAAGTTACGGCAACCGCCATAATTTCGGCGGCAACGATTGACCACCATATTCCGTCTACGCCCCATATTAACGGGAAAAGGATAACGGCGGCAATTTGAAACAGCAGAGTTCTTAAAAAAGAAATGGCTGCGGAAATCAAACCGTTGTTGAGAGCGGTAAAGAACGATGAACCGAAGATCGCAAACCCTGAAAACAGGAAAGAAAAAGAAAAAATGTTGAAAGCGTGCGAAGTCAGGTCAAGTAAACTTTCGTCATATCCGACAAATATTTTTGAAAGCGGCACAGAAAGAGCTAATGCGCCGAAGAACATAACAACTGCGGAAGTTCCGATAATAACACAACTTCTTTTAAGAAGGTTTTTGACTTCTTTATTATGTTCGGCACCGTAATGGTAACTTACAATCGGAGCAGTTCCGGTGGAATATCCGATAAATACGGATTGGAATATCAGGCTTACATACATAAGAACGCCGTATGCCGCAACTCCGTCCTCACCTGCATAATGAAGAAGCTGTGAGTTGTAAAGCATACTGACAACTGACATCGAAATGTTGCTCATAAGTTCGGATGAACCGTTCAAGCAAACTTGCCCGAGTGCCTTCCAATTCAAATGCGTTTTTCCCAAACGAAGAGAACTTGTGTTTTTTCGCAAGAAATATACAATCGGAATAATTCCGCCTAAAAACTGACTCATAGCCGTTGCCGCAGCAGCTCCTACAAGGCCCCACGAAAATACGGCAACAAAAAGCGCATCGAAAACCATATTGGTAACACCGGCGGCAATTGTTACATAAAGCCCCAAATTCGGTTTGCCGGCCGTTGCGAAAAGACACTGGAATTCATACTGGAGAATGTAAAACGGAATTGCCAACAGAATGATTCTTCCGTATACAATACAATCTTCTAACATTTGACCCTGAGCACCGAGCAATTCGGCAATCGGGCGGATGAAAATAATTCCGAGAACTGTGATTATAAGACCGCTGATAGCTGAAGTATAGACAATAAGCGAGAAAATGCTGTTTGCTTTTTCCTCTTTTCCTTCACCGAGAGTTTTTGCAATCAGCGCACTTCCGCCTGTTCCGAACATAAAACCGAGTGAACCGAGAATCATTAAAAACGGCATTATAAAATTAACTGCCGTAAAAGAAGTTTTACCGACAAAGTTCGAAACGAAGAAACCGTCGACAACACCGTAAATTGATGTAAAAACAAGCATTACAGTAGATGGGAGGGTAAAACGGATAAGTTTTTTGTAGTTAAAACTGTCTGATAGTTTAATCATTTTTTCACCTCGTAAGATAAATTAGGAGCATAAAACAAAAAAAGCCGGATAAAGAAACAGGTGTTTCAACCCGTTGCCTTATCCGGCTCATCATTTCCAGCGAATGAGTCGCCCTCCGTACAGAGCAGTATTATACTTGATTTGATTTTTAATGTCAAGTTTTTAACTTTTTATATGTTTGCGCAATTATTACCGAAGAAATAACCGCAGTTAATATATCGGATACCGGCATTGAATAAAGCACTCCGTCAAGCCCGAAGAAAACGGGAAGGATAAACGCAAATCCCACTCCGAATACGATTTCTCTTATCATTGAAAGCATTGTCGATTTGAACGCTTCGCCCATAGCCTGAAGAAAAATAAATGTTGCTTTATTGATGCACGCAAAAATAATCATACATAAATAAATGCGGAAAGCCTTAACGGCAAACTGTGTGTAATAAACACTTTCGTTTGCGGCTCCGAAAATTCCGATAAGCGTTTTCGGGAACACCTCAACGGTTATAAGTGCGATTAAACCGACGACGAATTCGCACATCAGTAACTTACCGAGTAATTTTTTAACACGGGAAGACAATCCCGCTCCCATATTATATCCGACAATCGGGATGCATCCTGCCGCAATACCGATTACAATTGAAATTACAATTTGGAAAAATTTCATTACAATTCCGACAACTGCCATCGGTATTTGGGAGAACTGTTCTTGCGAAAAAATAATATCCGTCGCACTGTATTTCTTTATCATATTGTTGATAACCGCCATTGCCGCAACAAGCGAAATTTGGGCAAGGAAACTGCAAAGACCGAGGGTAAGTGTTTTGGAGATGATTTTTCTGTCGGGAATAAGATCCGATATATGAGGCTTTATTATCTTTGCGTTTAATAAATAGATTACCGAAAGAACCGCTGTTATGATTTGTCCCAAAACCGTAGCGATTGCGGCTCCTTTCATACCCCACTTGAGAACAAAAATAAAAATCGGATCGAGAACAATATTAGTAACAGCGCCGATCAGTGTTGAAATCATAGCGAACTTCGGGTTTCCGTCAGCACGGATGATAGGATTCATAGCCTGTCCGAACATATAAAACGGAATTCCCAAGGTTATCCAAAAGAAGTATTCTTCTGAAAGTCTGAAAGTTTCTTCATTGACTTTTCCGCCGAAAGCCGTAAGAATTTCATCTGAGAAAAAGAGATAAATACAGGTAAGGGCAATTCCCGTGATAAGACACAGTAAAACGGAGTTGCCGACACTTTTCGAAGCGGTTTCGGGCTTCTTTTCTCCGAGTGAAATGCTGATAAAGGCACAGCATCCGTCCCCGATCATAACCGCAATTCCGAGGGCGATTACGGTTAGAGGAAACACAACTGTATTAGCGGCGTTTCCGTATGATCCGAGATAAGTTGCATTTGCGATAAATATTTGGTCGACGATGTTATAGAGTGCACCGACAAGCAGAGATATTACGCACGGAATTGCATATTTTCGCATAAGTTTGCCGACTTTTTCTTCGGCGAGATAAAATTGACTGTTTTCTTTCATTGATGATTCTCCTTAAAAATGAAAAATGCGTAAGCCCTAACCGGACTTACGCATTTTTGCTACTCGTTGATACGAATTATAACACAAAGTCTAAAAAATTTCAAAGACTTTTTTTATTCACCATTATAATAGGTATAGAGAGATTGCTGTTTTTCAATTAAGATTGAATTTTGATTTAACTGTTCGAGAATATCATCCATTATATTTTCTAACTGCTCTTGGGATATTTCGTAAAAAACATAAATCAGTGTATTTTCTTGAGTTAAAGTGTTTGTTTCGTCGACCCAACCTCCGTTTGCCTGTAACGATGTAAATCCATCGGTATATTTTACGCAAATCGAGTCAACGATGTTTTTTGCCTGTTCTGTGGAGATTTCCTGTTTATAGGTATCTTTATCGTTGGTACCTATGTAAATCACATACTTTTCATCGGATTTTATTTCCGTGTTGTTCGCCTTGAAAACATCGGTAGCGTTTAGGGCGATAAATACGCCGAGACATAAAATGATTATAAAATTTATTACCGACAAAACTGTTGCGAAAGAATTTTTACATCTGCTCATTTGTTTTCACATCTTTTCCGTTAAATATAAAAATACATAAACTCAACAGAACCGCAGCTATTGAAAGAATTCGCATTGCAATGCTGTTTTCCAAGTAAAGATTTATAAATGTTCCGAGTGCAATTGCGAGGAGAACGGCGGTTTGTGCTACGATTACTCCGATTATAACAGGGCGGGGAAGTTTGGGTCTTTTTGAATTTGCTTTAGGCGTATATACGGGAATTGTTACACTGTCAGAGGTTACCAAAATAAACACGGGCAACCCTAAAAAGACGGAAAATCCGAAGTTGTTCAAAAAGACATATTTATACATTGTATCAATTCGGGTGTCGAAAAAGAGTTCTAATCCGAATGCCAAAATCCAAGCACAAGAAAGCGAGCCGATAAGTGCAGACCATAAATAAAGAAAAAGATTTTTCCAAGAATGAACATCGGGAGTCTTTTTTGTGAAAGAATACCACACACGGTATGGGAGATATGCGGCTGTAAAATTGGCGATTAAACCGAGAATTGATGAAGGTCTGAATGTCCCGAAAAAGTCGGCAATCAGATTTCCGATTGCACATCCCAATGCTCCGATAGGACCGAAAAGTAAACCGGATACGGTCGGAATTGCATTTGCGGGTCGCACTTCGGTGAACCCTTCGATTAAAACCATAACCTTGAATGCGGCACCGAGAACGGCAAACGGAATCATTGTAAAAAGAAATTGCCTAATGGTTTTTCTTTGCGAAGATAAAGAGGCGGCAACGGGAGTTTCTCTCGAAGCGGAATGAGGCTGTTCAGCGGATGCTTTGATTGTCGGAGAAGATGTTTCTTTTAGCCGACGCTTTGAAAGGAAATTTGTTCCCGCAACAATAGCGCCGAACACGATTATAAGCGCTCCGATTAAATTTTCGGGAGAAAATGTTTCGGTTTCTCCGCTTGAGTTCGGGATTAAAACCGCTAACAAAAGCGTTATAACCGGTTCGGTTGCGGAAATAACAGTTACATTGATTGCATCGGCATATTTTTGCGCATACATAAGCATTATATATGCGTAAGCTTTTGAGAAAAAAGCAAGGATAAAGATAGATGAAAGCATTTGCTTTGACCATGTAATAGAGAAAAAAGTCGAGCGGTCTTCGGAAAACCATAAAGCAAAACCGATAACTGTGCATAAACACATTTGCAGTACACTTAAAAGCATAGGATCCGATTTTTTCGTGAATTCGGCAGCCAACACGGTATAAAGAGACATAAAAGCACAAGAACAAAGAATATAAACCGACCCGTGAAGAGAATTATCCGATAAAGACTCTTGGTTTGATATAAACAGTCCGCATAAAATAATGAGTATACCGACAATATTGTTTTTGCTCGGAAATTTCTTAAACATAAGAAGGATTATCGGGACAAAAATTACGGTTGAAGTAAAGAGAAAACTCGCCGCAGAAGAGGGAATATATTCAAGTCCCTTTTTTTCAAACAGCATTGTGCCGGCTATCAAGATGGCAAGAACGCTTCCACGCAGAAGAGTTGCACCGTTGAGTTTCAGAAACGAACGGTGAAAAACGGCAAGCATTATCAAACTTGCGATACCGGTTGTTATTGTGAGATAGGCATAGGAAGAGAGATTTTCGGGTAAATCTTTTATAAAGATATATGCCGAAGCCCAGCAAAGAACAATCGAAAAAAGCATAATGTTGCTTTCTTTTTTTGTCATAAGATATTCCTTCCTTTTTATAAGAGTGTTTTAGGAATAATTATCTGTTTTTTTAGTAATGCGAGACTCTCTTTTTTCTATATATTATCACGAATTTTGAAAAATTCAATCAAAAATTTTATGCTGAAAAAGACGGGGATGAATAAGATTTATATGTTGACTTGAAAAGTGTTGAAATTCAGATGAAATGTAGTATAATAAAAATGCCGAAGCAATCAATATTATTAAAAAAGGATTTGAAGCTTATGAATAATTCAAAAAACATTGTAACGCAATTGGTAAAACTTATTGCAGCTTTTATGGTTTCGTGGATGTTGGTTCTTCTTGTATTTACCGCAGCGTCGCCAAATGAAGAAGTTCCGGATAAGTACAACTTGCTTACGGTTATATTAGGGTTTGTTCTCGCTTTTGCTGTAACAATTATTACGGATTTTAATAAGATTTCCCGTTTGAAAAATCAAATAAAAAAGACAAGTGCGGATATTGATTCTGTAAATGAAACGGCAAATGCATTGATTGATAAGGCGGAGCGTGTTGCCGATAAGTACCGTGCTGATGAAACAGGTGTTTATAAGGATTTTGCGCTTGCAAGAAAAAACGAAAAAAAGATCCGTTCTTCAAAAGATTTCAAGGCTGTGATGGAAGCGTATCCGGAATTACAGGCTAATGTACATACGCAGAAATTGCTTAATCAGATTGAGACTGCCGAAAACGCAAAACTTAACGCACGACTTAATTATACAAGTGCGGTAGCGGCTTATAATACAAAAATTCACTCTTTCCCCGTTGTTATGTTGCGTAAAATTTGCAAATGGGATGATATAGAAGTGAACCTTTCCGATTCCAAAGAAGATTTGGTGTCGGATGAAGAGTTGGGAATTTAATTTACATAAGATTAACTGTTATAAATAAAACAACACCCTAAGTTCTGATTTATGAAGACCTTAGGGTGCTTTTATATGCTGGTGATTATCGACGAAAAATTTTCTTTTTGATTTTTTTGAAAGCGGTGTGATATAATTTATATGCAGTAAAACTGCCACGGGAGTGCTTCTCGGCGGATATTCAAACGGCAATTTGAATATCTAAACTGTGCTTTTGAGTTTATGCTTGAACATCTCTCTGCATTATAGGTCTAATATTTCTGCCGTAATGTATTGTACCGAGGGAGGTGTTATTGTGAAACGGGTTAAATCGGCGTGTATTCTTCAAACATTGGTTTTTATGCAAAAGCCCGAATTGAATTACAGTAAGGACCGTGCGCAAAAATTCAATGAAGAAGAATTCGAACATTATAAAGCCACTCTTGAGCGTGCCAAGACAAGATACCAAATTGTCGGCACAAAAATCGAAGAGGACGGTTCTCTTGTCGTTCGTGTGAGAAAGCAGTATAACGATAAGGCGGATGTTTCCGAATATTTCGAATAAGTCTCAGCCGTCTGTGAAAAATCAGGCGGCTAATTTCAGTTTCACAAAAGGAGAAAATGTATGAACTCAACAGATTTGATAAAAAACAAAATATACAATCTTTATAAAAGCGATCCGAATATTCATATAAGCCTTTCGATGACGGGACCGAAGATAAATCTTAACAATGAACCTGCGCTTATAACAGGTGTTTATTCGCATATTTTTCAAATTCAGGCATCGGACGGAGTAACCGATATTGTTAAACGGTATTCGTTGCAATATTCCGATGTGCTTACTAAACAGATAACGATAGCCGAACTTGAAAACAATTGAAATAAAAAAACCCTTTGATGACGGAAAATGTCATACAAAGGGTGTTTTTGTTATTTGATTTTTAATTGTTTAACTTTTCCGGCAGAAAGAAACAGGCTTTCGAGTATTAAACTCAAGGCAATCGGATAGATTAAAAAATCTATCTCGAAAATTGTCGAAACCGCAACTGCCGATGAAAGTATAAGCAATACCGAACGGGATATTTTTCCGAATCTTCGCTTTTCGCTGTCGTTTAACGGCTTTTCGGGAGTGTCAAGCGGCGAAAGAATAAAGATAAGTATAATTGAAATAACGGCGATTGATAAAAGCGGATACTTAAAATTATATGTTTTCGCAAGTCTGAGCAAGCCCGTACAGATAAAGACGCAAGAGCAAGATATTATTTCACAGCGCCGTTCGGTATCGGCATGGTAGCCGCCGGCAAATATTCTTATGAAAAAGAAACAGACAAAAAATATCATGCTTTCCGATAAAACTTTGAATATCACTCCGACAAAAGCGGTAAATACCGCAAGTGCGACGGAACTGTATATTATAAAGAAAGCGTATTTGTAAGTTTTGGCATCGTTATACAAAGATGCGTTTTTATAAAATCTTTTTGCCGACAAATCAGCGAGTTTACCTATCATTTGCTTTTTGTTTCGTTTTTGATTTCTGCGGGAATACGAGGTTGATATGCTATTATACTTGTAGTGCTGTTAACATTGGCCCGTATAACTTTAGATACCAACTTGTCGATAAATTTTACAGTGGTCTTTTTCATAAACAATCTCCTTTCCGTGTTTTAGGCAAAGATGTTTTCGGCGTAGTAAAAACTTTTGCGAAAGCACCTAACCTGACTATAAGATAATTTATAAGTTAAGTTTTTTTCAAGCGGTAAGCGACAAAAGCATAAAAAAAGCGACTAAATGCAGATTTTATAATTATTTACAAACAAGGCAGACAGAATTGGCAAAATTACAAATAAAAAAAGATAAATTCGCTATGCTGTTGTGTAATATGACATAAACAAGTGATACAATACAACTAAGGAGGTAGATTATCATGACACATGATCTTAGAGCTATAGGAAAAAGAATTTCGGCAGTGCGCAGAGATTTGAATATGTCTCAGAAAGCATTGGCAGCAAAGGTAAACATATCCAACAACCATTTGTCCAACATCGAAACAGGCAAATCGGCACCCGGATTTACAACATTCTTAGACATTTGCAGTGTGCTCAATGCTGACATCGGTTATATTATCGGCGGAGAGATCTATCCCTCGCCCGATGATGCGACAATGAACAAGTATAAGAAAAAGAGCCCTGAAGATAAGATGATTATTTCGAGAATTATCGACGCTTTCCCGGACAGAAGATATTATTGATTTATCGGTACGCCAAAATACTTGACACGGTTGTCGAAACTTGACAAAAACACTTAAAAACGTATAATTTACGGATAAAGTAAATTATGCGTTTTTTTGTATATTCGGAGAAAAAATGAAAATTGCAATTTGTGATGATATGAAAGAATACAGGGAGTCGCTTAAAGAGTATACACTGAGTTTCTTTAAGATAAAACAAATTCCCGTCGAAATTTTCGAGTTCGCTTGCGGAAAAGATTTAATTGATTCGCAGGCCGACTATGATATTGTGTTTTTGGATATGGAACTTCAGGATACCAACGGTATTGAAGTCGCAAAATCCATTCAAATGAGAAACACGGAAACGGTGATTCTTGTCGTTACTTCATATTCCGAATATCTTGACGATGCTATGGATATTCATGTAACACGGTATATCGAAAAACCGATTCTCCAAAGCCGTATTTTTTCATCGCTTGAAAAGGCGATAGATGAAATAGGGAACAGTGTTATTACGCTTCATTTGAAAAACAATCAGGTGTTGAGAATACTTCCCCGTGATGTTGTATATATAGAAGCGAAAATTAAAAAAGCGGTTATTTATTCGAAAAACGGAGTTTATGTTTCAAGAGACAGTTTGAAAACGGTTGCGGAATTATTCAAAGACGAAAGTTTTGCGATTCCGCATAACAGTTATATAGTTAATTTGAATTATGTTTCCTCTTATAAACGGGATGAAATAAATTTAATGGAGCCTTATTCCGATGTTAAAATTTCAGTTGCAACAAGGAAACAGGCTGATTTCAGACGGAAGTTTTTCAATTTTATAGGGGAAGATGTTAATGAGTAAACTTATAATTGATGTTCCGATATTTTTGTTTGAAGGTATTTTGCTTTGGTATTATGCGAATTCGGCATTTCATTTGAAAACAAAAAGAAGTTCGGCGTTTTTTATGTCCGTTGTAATTCATTTGGCGTTATGTTCGATTTATCAAAACGGAAATATCATGTTTAATTCGGTTTTGTTTGTCCTTTTGTATACAGTCTACTTCTTGACGATGTATCGGATAAAAATAAAAACAGCTTTGTTCCATTCGACATTGTTTTGCGCAATGATGATAATTTCCGAAATGGTCGTTATTGAAATAGGAACCGTAATTTTTTCGGATTTTAATGCAATGGAACATGACACGATTGCGTATGCCTATGTTGTAATCGCAAGCAAACTTATATATTTTGTGATAATGGTGTTGATATTGCGCCTTGCCGTAAAATCAAAGGATTACGAAAAGCACGGAAAGTATTTTTGGCTGCTTTTCTTTGTGCCGATATCGAGCACGGCTGTCCTTATTGCTTTTAGATATATTACATATAATATCGCCGCAACACCCCGAACGGTTGTAATTTGTATTGTTTCATCGTTGTTGTTGCTTTTTTCGAATGTTGTTGTATTTATAATTTACGAATATTCAATCAAAAACGCAAGCGAGTTATATGAATTTAAGACGATGACATATCAGCAAGAGCAGGATAAACGCTACTACGATGTTATCGAACAGTCGAATAATGAAATGAGAATATTCGCTCACGATATGAAGAACCATTTCATACAGTTGCGTAATTTCGATGATATAAACCAGGTGCATAATTATATCGACTCATTGGGGGATAATATCGAAAAATTCAATTCCCTCGGAATAAGCAAAAACAAAACTTTGGATTTGATTATCGGAAAATATTCGAAACTTTGCGAAGTAAACGGAATTTCATTTTCCGTGAATGTTAAAACTTCGAATTTGAGTTATGTTGATCCGTTGGATTTGTCCACGCTTTTGAACAATTTATTGGATAATTCTCTCGAAGCGGCAAAAGATTCGGAAAATGCATTTATCAAACTTGATATATATTCGAAAAACTCGGCTTACGATGTAATTGTCCTTAAAAACAGTTGCAAACAAAAGCCCGAACAAAGAGACGGCAGACTTATTACAAGCAAACAGAATAAAGAACTTCACGGCTTCGGACTGAGGAGCATAAGAAAAATCGTCAAAAAGAACGGCTTCTTATATAATTGGTCATACGATGATGCAACAAAAATATTCGAAACCGATATTGCCGTTAATAAAAACGATTTTTCAAAACAATAAAGCCGGTTTGATATTGAAACATCGGATGCTATTCGATATAATGTTTAAGTGGGCTTTTTCAGGCTTATTAAGTTTATAAAAGAGGTATTAAATGGAAAAGAAAAATTCAAGAGGCGGTTTTTCAAGTTCGTTCGGATTTATTCTTGCGGCGGCTGGATCGGCGGTAGGTCTCGGAAATTTATGGAGATTTCCGTATCTTGCGGCAAAAGACGGTGGCGGACTTTTTATTGTTGTTTATATAATTTTTTCGTTGACTTTCGGATTTGCTCTTATGACAACCGAAATTGCAATCGGGCGTAAAACCGGATCAAGTCCGTTTCAGGCTTACGGAAAAGTCGATAAAAGATTTTCTTTCTTAGGCGCTGTTGCCACTGTCGTACCGATTATCATTTTCCCTTATTACTGTGTAATCGGAGGATGGGTGTCAAAATATACATTTACCTATATTTCCGGTAACGCTCGGCAGATAAGTGAAGTCGGTCCGAATTCGTTCTTTACGGAATTTATAACAGCGGACATTTCACCGATATTTTGGTTCTTGGTGTTTATGGGACTTACTGCGGCTGTTGTTGTGTTAGGTGTTGATAAGGGAATAGAAAAAGCGTCTAAAATAATGATGCCGATACTCGTAGTGCTGATTTTGGCAATTGCCGTATACTCTCTTACTCTTAAACATACGGATGAAAACGGCATAACACGAACCGCTTTTGAAGGGATGAAAATATATCTCATTCCGAATTTGAAAGGCATGACAGTTTCTAAGTTCGTTACCGTCGCACTTGACGCAATGGGGCAAATGTTCTATTCAATGAGTATAGCGATGGGAATTATGATAACTTACGGATCATACTGCCGTAAGGACAGCAATCTTGTTTCGTCTGTCAATCAAATTGAAATTTTCGATACGGGAATTGCCCTTTTAGCAGGTCTTATTATGATACCGACCGTTTATGCGTTCCAAGGCGAAGAAGGTCTTACTCAAGCAGGACCGGGTCTTATGTTCAAGGCTTTGCCTTCGATTTTCGAACAGATGGGAAGTTTAGGTTCCGTAATCGGCGGAATGTTCTTTGTGCTTGTACTTTTTGCCGCTCTTACATCGTCGATTTCGCTTATGGAAACAGTTGCTTCGGTTTTTATAGACCGTTTCGGCTTTTCAAGACCTAAAGCGACGGGCGTTACATTTCTGATTTCTTTGATTATCGGTCTTGTTGTTTGCTTCGGGTATAACATTTTGTACTTTGAAGCAACATTACCCAACGGCGCAACCGGACAGCAGATCCTCGATATTCTCGATTATATTTCAAACAGTATTTTGTTGCCTACAGTTGCTATTCTTACCTGTATTCTTATCGGTTGGGTGGCAAAACCGCAATATATTGTCGATGAAGTTAAACAGGGTCTCGGAGAAAAGAAATTCAAAAGAGAAAAACTTTATGTTGTGATGATTAAATATATTGCACCGGTTTTATTGTTTTTGATATTTTTGCAGGCGTTTAATGTATTTGAATTCTTAAATAAATAGTCAAAAGCCGATATTGCGAAAATATCGGCTTTTATATTTCCAAAAGACCGTAATTGAAAGTTAATAAGAATTGTGGTAGAATAAAGAAGACATTATATAGTGGGGGAGTTATTATGAACGAATGGACAAAAATCAGTGCAGAATTCGCACAACAACGAAATTATCTTGATGAGTTGTATAAAGTTTATCCTATAGTTCCGAATTTACGAAGAGAACTCTCAGCAGAAAAAGAACAGGCGATATCGAAGGCTTTTTATAGAAAGAGCAATGTCGATTTGATAAAAGAACTACTTTCTTTAGAGCTGTTTCCAATAAAGGATTCATATGTTCCGTATTTGAAGAGAGATAAGACGGCAATAGAGAGAAATCCTCAAACTGTTAATCGAATAGCCGGCAATTTATATCAAATGGGGCTTGAAGAGGTAATAGATAAATGTACTCAACCTAAAGAAACAAACAGACAGATGGGACCGATGTTTAAGCATTGGATTGATAAAGGATTTATTGGTGCAAAGGTGTTTCATAGTGAAAGTGAATTCCTTTCTTATGATGAAAACTGTATATTTAACGCTTCAGATGCGGTAATGAAGAATTTTGCGAAAAAATATCTTGGCTTTAATCGTGAAAAAGGATTAGACTTTATAGCTCGTTTTAACAATAAATATGTTGTTGCCGAAGCGAAATTTTTGACGGATTTCGGCGGCCATCAAAATGCACAGTTCGATGATGCGTTAAGAACAATGCAAAGTGATTTTAGCGGAAAAGCAGTTGATAATGAGGTCGTTCCGATTGCTATAATGGACGGAGTGTTATATATTGAAGGTAACAATAAAATGTATAGGTATTTATTGGAAAATTCATCTCAAAAAATTATCTCTGCCCTTGTATTAAGAGAGTTTTTATATTCACTTTAAGGAGCATTTATGGAACTGACTTATTCAAATAAAAAAAGTGAATACGAAATTTTAGACCGGGCTTATAGTAATGGTGGGGAAATTGAGTATTCACAATCTTCCAAATTGATAAAATCAGAAAATTTTATCGCTTTGTCAATGCTTTTGAAAAATTACTCAAAAAAATTCGATTTAATATATATAGATCCACCATTTAACACTAAAAATGATTTTTTTTATTCGCAATTGAAAGCGAATTCAATAAGTTCTGCCAAGAATTCCCAACTTGCATATTCAGATAAAATGTCAAAAGATGAGTTTTTAGAGTTTATCAGAGAAAGACTTGTTATTTTAAGAGAACTTTTATCCGATGAAGGATCAATATATTTACACATTGATTATAAAGTAGGACATTATATAAAACTTTTGATGGATGAAATTTTCGGAGAGGAAAATTTCAAAAATGATATAACACGAATAAAATCAAATCCGAAAAATTTTTACAGAAGAGCCTATGGGAATGAAAAAGATTTGATTTTATTTTATGTAAAAGATCCGAAAAAAAACATATGGAATGATATCAAAATTCCTTTAACAGAAACAGAAATTGAAAAAAGATATCCTAAAATTGATGACAACGGAAGACGATATACTACAATACCTTTACATGCTCCGGGAGAAACGAAAAGCGGAGTAACCGGAATGCCGTGGCATAACATCAATGTTCCGGAAGGAAGGCACTGGAGAACGGATCCTTCGGAATTTGATAAATTAAACGCTGAAGGTTTTATTGAATGGTCATCAAATGGCAACCCGAGAATAAAAAAATTTGCCGATGAAAATAAAGGTAAAAAAATACAGGATATTTGGAAATTCAAAGATCCTCAAGTGCCTGTTTATCCTACTCAAAAAAATGCTGATTTACTTAAACAGATTATTGAACAGTCTTCTAATGAAAGCAGTATGGTCCTTGATTGTTTTTCAGGAAGCGGAACAACATTGGCAATGGCTGAACTGTTAGGAAGAAAATGGATAGGTATAGACAATTCTTCTGTTGCTATTGAGGTATCAAAGAGTAGACTTAGCGGAAGTAAATATGAATATATAGAATTATAAAATAAATGCTTTTGCAATTTAATATTAAAACAAAGCGGTGTAACGGAATGAAAAAAACGAGGTCGCCTTTATCGGTGAAAAGACAAAAAACTGCATTGGGACTGTTGGGAGCGCTGATTTTTGCTTTGTTCGGCGGATTACTTTGGATAGGATTGTATCAAGTCGGATATTTTACGAGCTTAAGCGGACTTGTTACGGGAATAGCCTGTGTAAAAGGATATTGCGCTTTTTCTAAAGACAACGGCAAAAGAAGTGTGATAATCGCTTCGGTGATGTCGGTAACAGTGGTTTCGGCGGCTTGGTATTTGTGTCTTTCGGGAGATGTGCTTGAGGCCTATGAATCGTGGTATGTTCAAGGTAAAATAAATTATACGGTAACATTTTGGCAATCTTTTACAAGCGCTTACAGATTTCTGTCGACTCCGGCGGTTGCAAGAACATATTTTGCGGATTTGGTTGTGGGAATTGTCCTTGCCGTGATGGGAAGCGTCGGAATGTATATCCGTGATTTAGGTGTAAACAACAAAAAATCGCAGAGTGTAAATTCGGCAATCCCCGAAGATGAAACGGCGTAATAACGGTTGTATTGACAAAATATTCTGTCCGTGATAAAATCAAGGACGGTAAAGGTTTACGGTGCTTTCTTTTCAACAAGGCCGTAGACCTTGATTACATTTTAGGAGTAATGAATATGAAGTACGATGTTGTAATTGTCGGCGCAGGCCCCGGAGGTATATTTTCTGCGTATGAGCTTGTAAAGGCGAATCCGTCGCTTAAAATTGTTGTGCTTGAAGCGGGAAATCCGCTCGATAAAAGAAAATGTCCGATTGACGGCAAGAAAATTAAGTCTTGTATCGGTTGCAAACCCTGTTCGATAATGAACGGATTTGGCGGAGCAGGTGCATTTTCGGACGGAAAATACAATATTACAAATCAGTTCGGCGGAACTCTTTACGAATATATCGGTAAGGACGAGGCGCTTGAACTTATGCGCTATGTTGATGAAATCAATCTTAAATACGGCGGAGAGGGTACAAAACTTTATTCGACTGCAAACTCGGAAATTAAAAAACAGTGCCTTCAGCATGGGCTTATGCTTCTCGATGCTTCCGTTCGCCATCTCGGAACCGATATAAACTATGTTGTACTTGAAAATCTTTACAACGATTTGAAAGATAAGGTTGATTTCAAATTCCGTGCGGTTGCGCAAAAGGTTGAAAAGACCGAGTCGGGATATATTGTCGAAACGGATAATGAGACATACGAAGCGGATTATTGTGTAATTTCCGTCGGCAGAAGCGGAAGTAAGTGGATGGAAACGGTTTGCGAGGATCTTGCGATTCCCTCAAAAAGCAACCGTGTAGACATCGGTGTGCGTGTAGAACTGCCGTATGAAATTTTTGCTCATTTAACCGATGAACTTTACGAAAGTAAGATAGTTTACCGTACCGAAAAATATGAAGATTTGGTAAGAACTTTCTGTATGAATCCGAAGGGTGCGGTAGTAAACGAAAATACAAACGGAATAGTAACCGTAAACGGCCACAGTTACGAAGATCCGGCAAAGCAGACAAACAATACAAACTTTGCGCTTTTGGTTGCGAAGCATTTCTCCGAGCCGTTCAAAGACAGTAACGGATACGGTGAAAGCATTGCACGACTTTCCAATATGCTCGGCGGCGGAGTTATCGTTCAGCGTTTCGGAGATCTTATCAACGGTAAGAGAAGCACTCCCGACAGAATCAGGGAAGCGTTTATTACGCCGACTCTTAACGCAACACCCGGTGATTTGAGCCTTGTAATTCCAAAGAGAATTCTCGACGGAATTATCGAGATGATTTACGCTCTCGATAAAATCGCTCCCGGAACCGCCAACACGGATACTCTCCTTTACGGCGTTGAAGTCAAGTTCTACAATATGGAAGTCGCTCTTGACGAGCATTTGCAGACTTGCCACGAAGGTCTTTATGTTATCGGAGATTGCAGCGGTATAACCCATTCTCTTTCGCACGCTTCCGCAAGCGGAATTCATGTTGCAAGAGATATTGCTTCAAAGAAAAACTGAAAAACAGTTCGGACGGAAAGGTGATTTCCGTCCGATTTTTTCTCTTTTTGTGTTATGTCGGATTTGTTGACATAACAGTAATATTATGGTATATTTTAAGTTGAATTTAAGTGCGATTTTATTCAATGAAAAATAAAAAGGTAGTGAACAAATGTCAAAAAATAAATTGACCGCTGCCGTCAGTACGGCGGTCGGAATAATAGGTTTGGGATTATCGTTATACGATTTTTCCGCAGGCGTTTTTTCTTTTGATGTGGAAAGAACAATTATTTTAATGTTCGGTCCCGCTATTATAATAGGCGGCTTGCTTTTTGCGGTGCTTAACCGTAAATCGTTGGCGGCAACGGGTGCTGTTTTCGGTAAATACCGTTACCTTGTCGGAAATCTTATTTCAAGAGACTTGAAAGTTAAATACCGCCGCAGTACGCTCGGATTTTTATGGAGCATACTCAATCCCTTGCTTATGGCGTTGGTTATCAATGCGGTATTTTCCAATCTTTTCAGATTTAATATTGAATATTTTATTGTGTACTACCTTACAGGTTCGCTTATTTTTAACTTTATGACGGAAGCGACAAGCGCATCGTTAACATCTGTTTTGGGCGCAGCATCGCTTATCAAAAAAGTTTATATTCCGAAGTACATATTCCCGTTGGAAAAGTGCCTGTTTGCGTTCGTAAATATGCTTTTCTCTTCGGTAGCCGTAATAATCGTTATCATTATCAAGCGTATGCCTGTTCATTGGACGGCAGTGCTCTTCATTTTCCCGATGCTGTGTGCTCTTGTTTTCAGTCTCGGAATGAGCCTTATACTTTCATCGGTAAATGTTTTCTTCCGTGATGTCGGACATCTTTATTCGGTATGGACTGTGGCATGGATGTATTTGACACCTATTATTTATCCTAAAGAAATTTTGCCGGAAATTATTTTGAAGATTATGAATCTTAACCCGATGTTCTATTATGTCGAGTATTTCAGAGATGTTGTTATGTACGGAACGGTACCCAGCCTTACGGTTCATCTTATGTGTATCGTTTATGCTTTGCTTTTCTTGGCAATCGGACTTATCGTATTCAAGAAACAGCAGGATAGATTTATCCTTTACATTTAAGGAGGTGCCGAAATGGAAAACAATGTTATCGAAGTAAAAAATGTCAGTATGCGTTTTAATATGTCGAAAGAGCGTGTTGACAGTCTGAAAGAGTATCTCATCAAAGCCGCTAAGCACCAACTTAAGTTTGAAGAATTTATTGCTCTTAACAATGTAAGCCTTTCGGTTAAAAAAGGCGAAGTTGTCGGAATTGTGGGCCTTAACGGTTCGGGAAAAAGCACTTTGCTTAAAGTTATTTCCGGTATTCTTCGTCCTTCGACGGGTACGGCTGCGATTAACGGGTCGATTTCTCCGCTTATCGAACTCGGTGCCGGTTTTGATTTCGACTTAACCGCAAGAGAAAATGTATTTCTTAACGGCTCCGTTCTCGGCTTTTCGAAGCAGACAATGACCGAGAAAATGGATGAGATTATAGATTTTGCGGAATTGCGTGATTTTATGGATGTTGCGATTAAGAATTTCAGTTCCGGTATGGTAGCCCGTCTCGGATTTTCCATCGCTACGATTACAAGACCGGATATTCTTATTGTTGACGAAATTCTTGCGGTAGGCGACTTCCTCTTCCAGCAAAAATGTGAAAAAAGAATTTCGGAAATGATGAGCGGCGGTACAACTGTTATCATAGTTTCTCATTCTATTGAGCAGATTGAACGGCTTTGCAACCGTGTCGTATGGCTTGAAAAAGGAAATGTCATAATGGATGGCCCGACAAAAGAGATTTGTGATTTGTATAAAGCAAATGCAGGTCATGGTATCTAAGATAGGGGAAAAGATAAATGAATTTAGATTTGAAAAACATTGATTTTTCCGTACCGTGCAATATTTATATTAAAACTCAAAACGGATTGGAAAAATGCGATTGCGACAGCAGGTGCGAAGACGGAGAAATTACCGTAAAAGCTGATTTTCCCGTCGAAACCGATGAAATTTATATCGTTGCCGGAGAGAGTTCGGGAATTGTCAGCGGATTTTCTGCGGATGTGCAAACCGAGTATACGGTAAGCCTGGTAGACGGAGTAAACAGTTCCGAAGATATGGTAACTTCTGCCCGTCCGACTGTAATTTCTTTGCATTTTTACACTCCCGTTAAGTCGCTTAGAGCAAAATATAAATATGTTGCGGCAAAAACGGAAAGTGATGTTGAATTTCTTAACAAATATATTGAGAAAAGCAAAGAGTATAATTCACTTGAAAGAAAATATAAAAAAGTCGAAGATGTAAATACTCAGTTGAAAAAGAGAAGCGCTCAAAATGCGGCTGCACTTGTAGAAAGTCGCAATCTCGCACAGGCGGTAGACCTTATACATAATTCTTTTTCATGGAAAATTACCGCTCCTATCAGGGCGATTTCGGCGTTGCTCAGACGCCTTACGCTGTTTAAGGGTCTTGTTTATCTTAAAAACAACGGATTAAAAGCGACTTTGCGCAGAATAATAAAAGGCCCGGGTCCCGTTCCCGTAAGCAAAAACAAATTGGCTGAAATCAGTCGTGATTATTATATTTCGGAAAAAAGACGAAATGAAGAAGAAAGCGTTAAGTTTGATAAAAACATTAAATTCAGCGTTTTGGTTCCTCTTTACAATACTCCCGAAAAGTTTCTCCGTGAAATGATTGAGTCGGTTCAGGCACAAACATATAAAAACTGGGAACTTTGTCTTGCCGACGGAAGCGATGGGGAACACACTAAAGTCGGAGAAATCGTCCGTTCTTATGTAAAATCCGATAACAGAATCAAATATGAAAAACTTGAGAAGAATTCGGGCATATCCGAAAATACAAATGCTTGTATAAGGATGTCAACGGGTGATTATATAGCTTTGTTTGATCACGACGATTTGCTTCATCCGTCCGCATTGTATGAGGTTATGAAAGCAATATGCGATCATGGGGCGGACTATATTTATACCGATGAGAATACATTCTCGGAAGAACCCAAAGATGCATACAATCCGCATTTCAAACCCGATTATTCTCCCGATACGCTCAGAAGTATTAACTATATTTGCCATCTTTCCGTATTTTCGAGAGAGTTACTCGACAGTGTCGGATATTTCAGAAGCGAATGCGACGGAAGTCAAGATTACGATATAATTTTAAGACTTACCGAAAAAGCGAAAAAAGTATGGCATATCAGAAAAATACTTTATTATTGGCGTGCTCATAAAAACTCTGTTGCGCAGGATTTAAGCGCAAAACCTTATACGATTGTTGCGGCTAAAAAAGCACTTAAAGATCATTTGGAAAGACTTTCTCTTAAAGGTGAAGTTGTCGATTCGAGCGTGCTTTCGTCGTACCACATTAAATATGAGATTGAAGGAAATCCTCTCATTTCGGTTTTAATTCCCAATAAAGACCATACGGATGACTTGGATAACTGCCTTAAATCCATATTCGAGAAATCAACTTATACGAATTTAGAGTTTATAATAATCGAAAACAACAGTACGGAAAAAGAAACCTTCGATTATTACGAAAGAATTCAGCGAGAACATTCCAATGTTAAAGTTGTTAAGTGGGACAGCGAATTTAATTATTCGGCCATAAACAATTACGGCGCCGGATTTGCAAAAGGCGATTATATTCTTCTTTTGAACAACGATGTTGAAATAATAAACGGTGATTGTTTTGAAGAAATGCTTATGTTTGCTCAAAGAAGCGATGTCGGTGCGGTAGGTGCGAAACTTTATTATCCGGACGAAACCGTTCAGCATGCGGGCGTTATTCTCGGCATCGGAGGAATTGCGGGACATTCACATAAAGATTATCCCAGAAGCGCTCCGGGTTATGCCGCAAGAGCGAGTTATGCTCAGAATCTTACCGCTTGCACGGCAGCGTGCCTTATGCTCAGAAAAGATGTTTACGATGAAGTCGGCGGACTTGACGAAGAGTTTAAGGTTGCATTTAACGATGTCGACTTGTGTATGAAAATACGCAGTAAAGGATATTTGGTAGTGTTTACGCCGTATGCGGAACTTTATCATTACGAGTCAAAATCAAGAGGAGCCGAAGACACCCCCGAAAAGATTGCCAGATTCCAAGGCGAAATCAAACGCTTCGAAGATAAATGGCAAAAAGAACTTGATGCGGGAGATCCCTATTACAATCCCAATTTGACTCTTGTCAGGGAAGACTTTTCTTTCAAATAAAAAGCATATAACGGAGATGTTAATCATCTCCGTTATTTTTTTGTAACGCAAAAGCTAGGAAAATAAAAAAACTGTTGATTGTGCCGAAATGAAAAAAATATGTTGACAAATTTGGAAAACAGTGTATTATTATATATAGGTTAGCACGGACTAACCGTATTTTTAACAAGTGAAGTTAGCCTATGCTAATTATTGATGTAAAAGAGGTTGTAAAAAAATGATGCCATTATCTTTCGCAACAGCAGGCGAGGACAATATAATTAAACGCATCGGGGGAAAACCCGATGTAAAAAAACACCTTGAGAATCTCGGATTTGTTGTCGGAGGTAATGTTAAGGTTATATCGACTCTCGGCGGAAATGTTATCGTGAATGTTAAGGAGACAAGAGTTGCGATAAGCGAAGAGATGGCTCGAAAAATTATGATATAAAATATTGCAAAGGAGGACAATTGCAGTGGATACATTAAAAAGCGTTAAAGTCGGTTCGACGGTAAAAGTTAAAAAACTTCACGGCGAAGGCGCAATTAAACGCAGAATTATGGATATGGGTATTACAAAGGGTGTTGAAGTTTATGTGCGCAAGGTAGCACCTTTGGGAGACCCGATTGAAGTTACAGTCAGAGGCTATGAACTTTCTTTGAGAAAGGCAGATGCCGAAATGATAGAAATTGAAGCGTAAGTTTCGATTTCTGTTTATTTTTTGAATTTGAGTTAGCGAACGCTAACTTCTTATAGAAAAGAGGAGAAAAAATGGATTTGAGAATTGCTCTCGCAGGTAACCCTAACTGCGGTAAAACAACTCTGTTTAATGCACTTACGGGTTCAAATCAGTTTGTCGGCAACTGGCCCGGTGTTACCGTCGAAAAAAAAGAAGGCAAACTTAAGAAACACGACGGCGTAATAATTACCGACTTGCCGGGAATTTATTCGCTTTCACCGTATACGCTTGAAGAGGTGGTTGCAAGAAATTATCTTATCGGGGAGCGTCCCGATGCGATACTTAACATTGTTGACGGAACAAACCTTGAAAGAAACCTTTATCTTACAACACAGCTTACAGAACTCGGAATTCCCGTTGTAGTTGCGATAAATATGATGGATATTGTCAAGAAAAACGGCGATAAAATCAATGTCGAACAACTTTCAAAGGAACTCGGATGCAAAGTTGTGGAGATTTCCGCTCTTAAAGGAACAGGGACTGTTGAAGCGGCGGAAGCGGCGATTGAAGCCGCAAAAACCGCAAAAACGGTTCCGATGCATACATTTTCCGGTGCGGTTGAACACGCACTTGCTCATATTGAAGAAGCGTGTCTTCATTCGCTTCCCGAAGAACAGCAGCGTTGGTATGCGATTAAGATTTTCGAAAGAGACGAAAAGGTGCTTGAACGGGTAGAGATTGAGAAGAGCGTTCTTGATCATATCGAAGAAGATATTGCGGCGGCGGAAGAAGAACTTGACGACGATGCAGAATCAATCATCACCAATGAAAGATATGTATATATAGCATCTATAATTAAATCTTGCTATAAAAAAAGAGGAGCCGGAAAACTTTCGACTTCCGATAAAATTGATAAAATCGTTACAAACCGCTGGCTCGGACTTCCGATTTTTGCTGTTATAATGTTCCTTGTTTATTACATATCAATGGTTTCGGTCGGTTCGGCTGCTACGGATTGGGCGAATGACGGACTTTTCGGAGACGGTTTCCATTTGTTCGGAATCGGTTCTTCGGAATACTCGGAAACAGCAGACGAGCAGGCAGGAGCAATGCAGGCTCTTGAAGCTTTCGGAGTTGAATTTGACACCGAAGATGAGAATTTCAGCAGCGAAGATGTGATTTCTCAGGCGAAAGATATACTTGCTCAGGGCTATGATTCCGAAATGGCGAGCGTTTCGGTCGAAGACGAAGAAACCTTGGAAGAACTTGAATACACAGCGTATTTTGACGAAATTCCGGATGACCTTGACGAAGATGAAGCGGAAACAACGGTTTCTATGAGTTTTACCGATGCGGTCAAATATATCGAAACCGAGGAAGACGCTTTTGCGGAAGTTGACCCTGCCGATTACGGCGTATGGGTGCCCGGCGTACCGGTACTTGTCGGAAATCTTCTTGAAAAAGTCGGTGCGGCTGATTGGCTTTCGGGACTTATTCTTGACGGTATAGTAGCGGGTGTCGGTGCGGTTCTCGGTTTTGTTCCGCAGATGCTTGTACTTTTCCTCTTACTCGCTTTCCTTGAATCTTGCGGATATATGTCGAGAATTGCTTTCGTTCTTGACCGTGTGTTCAGAAAGTTCGGTCTTTCGGGTAAATCGTTTATTCCGATGCTTGTTGGTGTAGGCTGCGGTGTTCCCGGAATTATGGCATCGAGAACAATCGAAAATGAGAGAGACCGCAGAATGACGATAATGACAACAACATTTATCCCCTGCGGTGCAAAAGTACCGTTTATCGCAATGATTGCCGGCGCTTTGTTCGACGGTTCCGCTTTGGTATCGACAGGTGCATACTTTATCGGTATGGCGGCGATAATCTGTTCGGGAATTATACTTAAAAAGACCAAGATGTTCTCAGGCGATCCCGCTCCCTTTGTTATGGAACTCCCCGCATATCACCTTCCCACAGTATCCAATCTTTTGCGCTCGATGTGGGAAAGAGGCTGGTCGTTTATTAAAAAAGCCGGAACAATTATCCTTCTTTCGACAATTGTTATTTGGTTCACAACTTATTTCGGTTTCGTAGACGGAACATTCCGTATGCTTGAAGACACAGAACTTAACAGTTCGATTCTCGCAAAAATCGGCGGATTGATTGCATGGATTTTCGCACCTCTCGGTTGGGGCAATTGGCAGGCTGCCGTTGCATCTATCACGGGACTTGTCGCAAAAGAAAACATTGTCGGAACAATGGGAATTCTTTACGGCGGCGGAGAACTTACCGTTTGGCAGACACTTGCTCAGAACTTTACAAGCGTAAGCGGTATGTCCTTCCTTGTATTTAACCTTCTTTGTGCTCCTTGCTTTGCCGCAATCGGTGCTATCAAGCGTGAAATGAACAATGCAAAATGGACTTGGTTTGCTATCGCTTATCAGTGCGGATTTGCTTATGCTATTTCTCTTATGATAAATCAGTTCGGTTCGCTCTTCACGGGAAATGCAAGCGTAATCGGAGTAATTGCGGCGGTTGTTGTTCTTGCGGCAATGATTTATATGCTTGTTCGTCCTTATAAGGAAGCGACTACGCTCTCAAATAAACATATAAAGTAAAATAAATCGAAAGGATGATATAAATGCTTGTATGGTTATCGAATAATTTAGCGACGGTTATAATATCCTTACTTCTTTTATGTATGGTCGTTGCGATTATTATCGGTTTGAGAAAAGATAAAAAAGCAGGAAAGTCGTCCTGCGGAAACAATTGCGCACACTGTGCGATGGCAGGTAAATGCCATAATAAATAAAATCGGGCGGCTGTATTCCAGCCGCCTTTTAATTTAAGAAAAGAGGAGAATAAAATGATTAAAACCGAGTTAAAAATCGAGGGAATGGCTTGCTCAATGTGTGAAAATCATATAAACGATACGCTTAGGCAAAATTTTGATATAAAGAAAGTCCGTTCTTCTCATAAAAGCGGAAAAACCGAAATAATTTCCGAAAAGGAACTGGATGAGGATTTGCTTGAGAGCGTAATCGGAGCAACCGGATATAAATTGCTTTCCCATTCGTCTGAACCGTATGAGAAAAAAGGTTTGTTCTGGAAATAGTTTCAGTTGCTAAAAAAGTTAATTTGTATTAAAATGTTTCCAAAGGCGGTGAACGAAAATGGAAATAAACCCAATTGCGAAAATTCATACCGATTTTCCCGAAAAATTCGGAGTTCCGAGACAGTCGGGAATTGTAGAGTCGCTTTTAGGTAAAATAATTTTCGAGCCGAAATACAGATCTCGGGAAGCGCTCAGAGAACTTAACGGTTTTTCTCATATTTGGCTTATATGGGGCTTTTCCCATTGTACGAAAAGTGAATTTTCGCCCACGGTCAGACCGCCGAGACTCGGCGGAAATAAAAAAGTCGGAGTTTTTGCTTCACGCTCTCCGTTTCGACCCAACGGACTGGGACTGTCGTGTGTAAAAATCGAAAAAATTGATTTTGAATGTGAAAACGCTCCCGTAATAACCGTTTCGGGAATTGATATGACCGATAAAACTCCGATATACGATATTAAACCTTATATTCCGATTGCCGATTGTATCGAAGATGCAAAGGAAGGATATACTCAATTTACAAAGGAGTATAAAATCAAAGTTGAATGTGATGAAAATTTACTTTTATCAGTTCCCGAAAACAAAAGAGAGGCTTTGTTATCGGTACTTGAAAACGATCCAAGACCGTCTTACCGAAAAGAAGACGAAAGAGAATACGGAGTGTTGTTTTCGGGATATAATGTAAAATTCCGGTGTGAGCAGTCAAAACTGAAAGTTACTGAAATTATTAAGGTTGCAGAGGGTTGAAAATGGGAAGTCTTATAGGACATTTTAGTACAATTACAAAACATCGCCATCAAGTGATAAAGCACTGTTTTAAGGCGGGAATAGGGCTTCAGGGACTCGGACACGATTTGTCGAAGTATTCTCCTTCGGAATTTATAAGCGGAGTTAAATATTTTGACGGAACACGCAGTCCCAATGAAATCGAGCGCATGGAAAAAGGATATTCGAAAGCGTGGCTACATCATAAAGGCAGAAACAAACATCATTTTGAATACTGGACGGATTATAATCCGAAACTCAAAAGAAATGCGCCGGTAAAAATGCCGTTGAAATATGTTATAGAGATGTTTTGCGACAGGGTTGCCGCAAGTAAAATATATCAAGGAGAGAAATATACATCTTCCCATCCGATTGAATATTTCCGTCGTGGCAGAGATGCGAGAATAATTCATACGGAAACTTCGGATTTGCTTGAAAGCCTTCTTGTTATGCTCAGTGAAAAAGGCGAAAAGGCAACTTTCGAATATATAAAAAACGAACTTTTGAAAAAGGGCGATTATTAAAAAATCCGCTTAATGTGTTGAAAAGAATTCGGCGGTATGTTACAATATATTAAAATTTAAGGAGGTTATTAGATTATGGCTAATAAATATGAAGGTACACAGACCGAAAAGAATTTGCAGGCTGCGTTTGCAGGCGAATCTCAGGCAAGAAACAAGTATACTTACTTTTCATCGGTAGCAAAAAAAGAAGGTTATGAGCAGATTGCAGCTCTTTTTCTTAAAACTGCCGACAACGAAAAAGAACACGCTAAAATGTGGTTCAAGGAACTTAACGGTATAGGCGATACAAGTGCAAACCTCGAAGCTGCTGCTGACGGCGAAAACTACGAATGGACAGATATGTACGAAGATTTCGCAAAAACCGCAGAAGAAGAAGGCTTTAAGGCTCTTGCGGCTAAATTCAGAGCGGTAGGCGCAATTGAGAAAGCTCACGAAGAAAGATACCGTGCATTGCTTAAAAATGTTGAGACTGCACAGGTTTTCGAAAAGAGCGAAGTTAAAGTTTGGGAATGCCGTAACTGCGGCCATATTGTAGTAGGCACAAAAGCTCCCGCAGCTTGTCCTGTATGCGCTCATCCTCAAAGCTTCTTTGAAGTAAGAGAAGAGAATTATTGATTTTAACAGACACGGTGGCGGAGATACTGCTGCCGTGTTTTTTTGTGCAGGTGAGATGAATGTATCATATCAGCAGAGATAAACGCTCGGAGCAATCCGCCGAACTTATCTATCGGGGCCTTTTGAAATGCCTTGAAAAGAAACCGTTCGATCAGGTAAGCGTTACTGATGTTCAGCGTGCATCGGGAGTTGCACGCACAACCATATATCGCAGTTTCGACAATTTATCGGATGTTTTATATTGGCAGTGTGATTTGTGTTTTCGCCAAGCGTTGCATATTGATACCCCGGCAGATAAATTTGACGAAAGAAAACTTATGTATGATTATTTCGCTTACTGGGTAAATCACAGCGATATTTTGAAATTGCTTATCGACATTAACCGCCAAGATATAATTTATGAAAGCCATATTAAAAATGCGGAAATTTTGGAAAAGACATACGGGAAACTTGACAAATTAAGTGAAAAGGATGCCCGTTATTTTATGGCGATTCGTACCGGTGCAACAATAAGTATTCTTAAAGCATGGCTTGATCAAGGGGCAAAAGAAACGGCGGACGAACTGATTGAAATACTGAAAAAACAACTCGGATTTCTCTTTGATTCTTTTGCAAAATAATAAAGTCTCCGAATTTTATCGGAGACTTTTTGAGATTGGTTTATTAAATATAAAAGCAAATAGAAATGACTCTCAGCCGATGTTTCTTTACACATCTTGTTTGACTGAGAGTCATTTCTGTTGACTCTTAATATCTAACATCTTTTTCTTTTACCTCTCATTTCTACGGATTTTTTCTTTTGACCTTAACTCTCTATTTCGGTATTGCCCGTAGTTCAGGTCTTCGGTTTACCTCTGCATTGGTATCACCCTTTCCTTGTCTATAATATAACATATAAGCAAGCGAAAATCTATTCCCAATATTGCATAAATTTTATTGCCGATATTTATGCAAAAGACAGAAATCGTTTTCTACCTGTTGACCTGCGGTTTTATATTTGATAAAATAAATATGTTGGGCAGTCGCAGACTGCTCTTTTTTTATGCTCTGATTTAATGAAAAAACGGTTAAATTATAAATAGCGGGAAATAATATGCGTAACTGAGGTGATGTTATGCAAAAGAGCGAACCGTACCCGTATTATGCAGGATTTGTTCCGTTTGCGCTTGGTGCGTTTTTAATCGGAATTGTCGGCGGATTTACTACGGTTTTAGGTCCCGCATTTGTAAAAGACTTAAATCTTGATTACAACAACACAACATGGACCGCACTCGCAATGGCAATTTCCACAGCCGCTGCGGCTCCGATTATGGGAAAACTCGGAGACGCAATAGGATATAAAACAGCCTTGATTACAGGCGTTTCGGTTTTTACTTTAGGAAATATTTTAACTGCAATGGCAAATTCTTTGGCTTTTATGCTGATTGCACGCTTTACGGTCGGACTCGGAACGGCGGCAATAGCGCCTACCGTAATGGCATATATCGTAACGGAATTCCCGAGAGAAAAACAGGCGAAAGGTTTTTCGGTTTATATGCTCATATCAAGCGTAGCGGTTGTTTTAGGGCCGACACTGTCGGGTATCTTGATTGAAAAACACGGTTGGCGAACTATGATGTGGGTATGTGTGGGGATATGCATAGCCGTTTCGGTGCTTACGGTGTTATTAAGTGGGAATGTTAAAAATATTCGCCGTCCGATTGAGGATTTTGATGTGTTAGGTGCTGTTTTTATTTTATTGTTCTTCGGACTGGTTTTATGCATACCGCCGTTTTTTCAAAATATCGGTTGGCGCTCGAAAAGTTTTGCGTCAGTGCTTTGCGCAAGTGTTATTTCTTTTGCCGGACTTGTGATTTCGGAGAAAAAAGCAAAAAATCCGATTTTGCAGTGGGATTTTATCAAAAGAAAACCGTTCGTTTTATCGGTAATCGCTCTTTTTCTCACGCAAGGGCTTATGCAGGCGAATATGACGGATATTATTGTTTTTGTTAATTATACACAGCCCGAGAATTCGGTGATTTCCGGATATGCGATTTCGATAATGTATATCGGTATGTCATTGGGAGCGATTGTTTTAGGGCCTCTTGCGGATAAATACGAACCGAAGTCTGTACTTGTTTGTTCGTTTGCGCTTACGGGAATAGGATGTGGAGCGGTGTTTTTGTTCTCGGCGGAAACATCGGTTATTTTGTTGGCACTGTCGCTTGGAGTTTTAGGGTTCGGTTTGGGAGCGAATGCAACGGTATTTATGAAAGTCGTGCTTTCGGGATTGCCTGAAAGTCTTGCTGCGTCGGGAACGGGAACTTACGGATTGTTCCGTGATCTTGCCGCACCGTTCGGGGTGGCGGTTTTCGTTCCGATGTTTACAAACAGCATATCGGACAGATTGAGATCGGGAGAAAGTACGGTTGAAGCGGCGTTAGACTCGATAAAAGAAATCGGAGCGATAGAGGTTATATGCGTTTTGGTCGGAATTGCGACAGTTCTTTTGTTACCGAAAATTTACGAGAAAAGGGAGAAAAACAATGAGACTTGAAAATAAAACGGTTTTAGTAACGGCATCAACAAGAGGGATCGGTTTAGCGATTGTAAAAGAATGTGCGAAAGAAGGCGCCTGCGTCTATATGGCGGCAAGAAACCGTGAACTTGCAGAATCGGAAATTACAAAGTTGGCTTTATCCGGGCTTAATGTAAAATATGTTTATAACGATGCCCAAGTTGTTGAGTCGTACAAATCAATGATAGACGAAGTGATAAAAAACGAAGGGAGAATTGATGTCCTTGTAAATAATTTCGGCACTTCCGACAGAAAAAAAGACCGTGATTTTTCCAACACCGATCCGCAGGCATTTATGGATACGGTAACGGTTAACCTGCGCAGTGTGTTTACGGCAAGTCGTGAAGCGGTCGGTTATATGGCAAGACAAGGCGGAGGAAGTATTGTAAATATTTCTTCGGTAGGAGGAAGTGTACCGGATATTTCTCAAGTGGCATACGGAACAAGCAAAGCGGCAATAAATTATCTTACAAAACTAATCGCCGTTCACGAAGCGAAACACAATATACGCTGTAATGCGGTGTTGCCGGGAATGACCGCAACCGATGCCGTGGAAAAAAATCTGACTGCGCAGTTCAAAGATGTGTTTCTTAAAAATATTCCGTTTGGGAGAATGGGCACACCCGAAGAAATCGCAAAAGCGGTTGTTTATTTTGCCTCTGACGAATCGGCATATACCACGGGTCAGATTTTATCGGTGTGTGGCGGATTCGGTCTTGCTACTCCGATATACAGCGATTTTATAAATAAATAAAAGGCAGGAAAACTCCTGCCTTTTACTGTGAAAAACAAAAAAATCAAGTGTCCGCAACTCAAATCCGTTATGAACACTTGATCTTGGTGCGAGAGACGATACAGAACTTTTTGAAAAATGCAGTGATATCAAATCCCACATTGGATACTCTTGTTCAGGAAGAACCCGCTCAATTAAATATAGATATATCAATTGCGGAGATATCAAATGATATCCGATCAAATCTTCCTACTCAGTGAACGGATGGAATGCTGCTATATACGGTTTGGTTACATTTTATAATTCATATACAGAGGCTTATACATATCAGTAATCATTAGCTATCAACCGTAATACCGTTCAAAATATTAAACCTGAGTCTGCAACGAGCAAAAAACCTTTCCCAAGCATTCGGGAAAGCTGCTGTGCGTTTTCTTTCTTGCCGTTTTTGATCCAGTTTTTGAAAACGCCAATAAAAACGCCGATTCGTATAGATATAAAGTAATCATATTCAGCCTCTGGGAGTGAGAGCTGTTCATGCAGTTTATCCGCAACAATGGAGGAATTTTTCTGGAAACAATCATAAATAATTTCAAGGTGGTTAATAGAGATTAAAGCCTCAAGCACCTCAGAATGGTTCATCCAGTACCCAAATACATACTCCAATAAACCTAAAGGCTTTTCGATTGCTGGCTCAGCGTTTACATAGCCGTACAACATTTCCGAAAAATGTTGATCACACTTCCAATAAAGAATATCGGATATTTCATCGAAATTTCGATAAAAGGTGCTTCTTCCGACTTCCGCGTTTGCAACCAGCTCGGTTACGCTGATTTCTCGGAAGTCTTTTTTTCTCAGGCAATCCATTAAAGCCGTATAAAGCATTGCGGCTGAAGTTTGTGATCGTTTGTCAGGTTTTAAGTGATACAAAACCAGCACCTCCTGTATGCTACTAAACTACGATACATTTTTGGGCTTTTGTCCTTTATTCCTCTGTCATATTGTATCACA